>PKEY01000093.1 GCA_002919265.1 Hyphomicrobiaceae bacterium
CGAAGAGACCGTGGTCCTGACACCGGATATGGTGCGAACCGCTCGAAGTTGGCTTGGAA
Source organism: Hyphomicrobiaceae bacterium (assembly GCA_002919265.1). Classification (GTDB taxonomy): domain Bacteria; phylum Pseudomonadota; class Alphaproteobacteria; order Rhizobiales; family Hyphomicrobiaceae; genus ZC4RG25. Next base: position 60 of record PKEY01000093.1, read on the forward strand.
CCGCAAGCGGCGAGACTGTTGATGCTGTCGCCGTCGGCAGCCCACACCTGTCATACGACGAGATGGCCACAATTGCCGATCTCCTCGCAGGTCGGCGGGTGACCCTTCCCTTCTATGCCCACACCGGCCGTCACGTCGTCCGGCAACTGGAGGCAAGCGGCAGGCTCCGGGAGATCGAAGCGGCAGGCGTCACCATCGTCACCGATACATGCATCGTCGTGACGCCCATTCTACCCGGAAACAGCGGGGTGTTGCTTACCAACTCCGGCAAATTCGCCAACTACGCCCCGGGAAACACGGGCTGGTATGTCGTCTACGGCAGCCTGAAGGAATGCATCGAAACCGCTGTTCGGGGAAAGCTCGTGCGGAACGAGGAGCTATGGTCTTGAGCACGCATGCAATAGCAGGCCGGGTTCTGTGTCCTGGCTCCGGTCAAGGGCCCCTCCTGAAGCTCAGTGCTCCACTAAGTTTCTGGGGTGGTGTAGATCCAGCCACCGGCCGAATCATTTTGGATCATCATCCCGAGCGCGGGCTAAGCATCGCCGGCACGGTGCTCGCCTTGGAGAAACCGATCGGTTCCTCTTCGTCATCATCAGTGCTGCTAGAGCTTATTCACAACGGCGCTGCTCCCGCCGCCATTCTCCTCGGTGACCTCGATGCCATTCTGATCGTGGGTTGTTTGGTGGCAAAAGAGCTTGGACTATCCGCGCCACCAGTTTTGTATATCGAGGAAGCCCATTTCTCAAAACTCACCGGGAAGTGGGCTAATGTCGAAAACGGCGCAATCACTGTAGTTGCAGTTTAGCGCCATAACCTCGATCTGAAAATATATTAATTATTTAGTTAACTCGGACTTCACTCGCTTTATCTGATCGCGGTCCGCTCGGCCTCTGCGATTTCGGTCCGTTATCGGCGTTCCAGTCCGGAGCTTCGTGTCCCGCGAGAGACTGGAGCTTACCTTTCATGCGGATCATCATGTTGAAGAGTAATTGCCGCTCGTCAGGAGTGAGGTCTTGCAGCGCCTCATCAACCGTGCTTTCCGCGATAGGGGATACGGAAGCGTAAACTCGATTCGCCCGCTGCGTGAGATAAATACGCTTGATCCGCCTGTCATGCTTGTCGGGCCGCCGTTCAATCCACTTCTTTGCCTCAAGCCGATCCAGTAGTCGACATGCCGTTGCTTTTTCCACTTCGAGCAAATCGGCAACTTCCGATTGGCTCAAACCAGGTCGATGATGAAGCCGATCTAGGGCAAGCCACTGCGCTCGCGTCAGACCCAGGTTGCGAACGCGACGGTCACAGACCGTTCGTAGCAACCGGGCGATATCGGCAACAATGTAGCCAATGTATCGTTCGCTATCCGGAGTCCTGATCGTTCGCCTACCTTTTTGCAGCGTACGTCATATTACTCCATACTCAATGCATTAACTAGAGCAAATGCAGTTGTCTGAATGCTTCTCAGTAAATTTTTCTGGATAAAGATATTCAGCTATATGATCGATGGAGTGACAGGAACCTTAACTGCCTTTTCAAACCAACGTCTTAGGCGCTGTCGAGGCGCACCGGAATTCCCGCGGCGGCCATGTAGCGCTTCGCTTCGCCGATCGTAAACGTTCCGAAATGGAAGATTGAAGCCGCCAACACGGCGCTCGCGTGACCCACCTTAACCCCTTCGACGAGGTGTTCCAGCGTGCCGACGCCACCCGATGCAATCACCGGCACGGGAACGGCATCCGCGATCGCCCGCGTCAGGGCAATGTCGAAGCCGCTCTTCGTCCCGTCACGGTCCATGGAAGTGAGCAGGATCTCGCCAGCGCCCAGCTCGACGACCTCTCGCGCGTAGGCAACGGCGTCGATGCCGGTCGGATTGCGGCCGCCGTGGGTGAAGATCTCCCAGCGATCCGGCTCGCCGGGCTGGGAAACCTTCTTGGCGTCGATCGCCACCACAATGCATTGCGCGCCGAACTTTTCCGAGGCCGCGCGCACGAACTGCCGATCCTTCACGGCTGCGGTGTTGATCGAAACCTTGTCCGCCCCCGCCTCGAGAAGGCGGCGAATATCCTCAACCGTCCGCACGCCGCCCCCGACGGTCAGCGGCATGAAGCAGCGCTCCGCCGTCCGCTGCACGATGTCCAGCAGGATCCCCCGATTTTCGTGGCTGGCCGTGATATCCAGAAAGCAGAGCTCGTCGGCGCCGGCCGCATCGTAGGCGGCAGCAGCCTCCACGGGATCGCCCGCATCCACGAGGTCCACGAACTGGACCCCCTTGACGACACGGCCGTCCTTCACGTCGAGACAGGGGATGATGCGGATCTTGTGCATGCCCGCTTCTTGGCCTGTCCGCAGCTTCAATGCAATGTCATCTTGCGTCATCGTTGACGCGGGTCTCGGGTGAACTCTCCAGAAGGGCGGGGGCAATGGCCAAAGACACGAGCCACGATCTCCAACACGTGGCCGACGCGGTCCGCAGGAAGCAGCTGGCGGCTGAAGACATCAAGCTGCTTCGCGAAAAGATTGCGGCACTGGACGAGGCCGGCACCGAGCACCGGTTCGTGAAAGCCATCCTCCGCAACCTGAAGGTGGCAGGAACCCAGCTCAGAGACATCCAGGCCCGTAACCCCAGCGATGTGTTCGACGAGGCCGCCTTCGAGCGCCTGCCCGAACACCTGCGCAAGCGCATCCTGACCCGGCTCGACAACATCGCCAAGCGGATGTCAGGGCTGTCGGAGCACGAGAAGCCCGCCGAGTACAGCGACCCTGCCTTCCGCTGTCTTCAGGATTATGAGACTTGCCGCCGTCAGGCGCGCCTTTCACCGTTCTGGTGCCAGCTGGCGATGGTCGTGTGCCTGCTGCGCTCGGCGCTTACGCTTTCGATCCGGCATGCTTCGAAATGAGCGCCAGCGCTTGCGCGGGATCGAGCCGGCCGTCGTAGAGCGCGCGGCCAGCGATGGCGCCTTCCAGCATCGCGTACTCCGGCCGTAACAGCGCCTCGACATCCGCCAGCGAAGCTAGCCCGCCCGAGGCGATCACCGGAATGCGCGTGGCCCGCGCCAGCTCGGCCGTGGCGGGCAGATTGAGCCCCTTCAGCACGCCGTCGCGCTCGATGTCCGTGTAGATGATGGCCGCGACACCAGCGTCCTCGAACCGCTGGGCCAGCTCCACAGCCGTGAGTTCGCTCACCTCCGCCCAGCCCTCGACCGCCACCTTCCCACCTTTCGCGTCGATGCCGACGGCGATCCGCCCCGGAAACTGCCGGCAGGCCTCCCGCACCAGCTCCGGATTGCGGACAGCAACCGTGCCCAGGATGACCCGCCGCACACCCTTACCGAGCCACATTTCGATGGTGGCCAGATCGCGAATGCCGCCGCCCAGCTGCACCGGAATGGAGACAGCTGCCAAAATCGCCTCCACCGCCCCCGCATTCACCGGCCGGCCGGCGAAAGCGCCGTTGAGGTCGACAATGTGCAGCCACTGGAACCCCTGCGACTCGAAAATCCGAGCCTGCGCGGCGGGATCGTCATTGAAGACGGTGGCCTGGTCCATTTCGCCCAGCTTGAGGCGAACGCACTTGCCGTCCTTGAGATCGATGGCGGGAAAGAGGATCACTGCAGCTATCTCGACTGGTGATTCGCGCCGCGCTGTCGCCCGGCCACAGGTTCGCTACGATTGCGGCCGATAAAGAGAGGAAGCCATTGCTGCGTCAAGCACTGTCATGAGTTTCGCGCCGAACCAAGGGCCGCACAGCGTATCGACTGAGGAAGGCGGCCGCAAAACATTGACCGAGGCAGACGCCATAGACATTTGGATCGCGCGATGGCTATGCGCCCGGCGCGTCGATCTCTGTCGCCGTTATCACTGTGATCCCCGACGGCTTTATGAGATCTGGGAAGGCCAGCGCTTCCCGGCCGCGCGAGCAAAGGCTTGGGCGATTTTCCAAGAGCGCTATCCGGCCCTGCTCGACCGGGTTGATCCGGGATTTCATCGGCGTGTGCCCCGAGGGCGGCATCCGGATCAGCTTGAGATGTTTCGCTGAGAACGTCGTGACAACCTAGTGACCTGCGCCGGCAGGGTCGCTGGACCGCGGTAGCTGCTACCCGGTAGGTGCGGGCACTCTGCTCGAACAAGCACTGAAGCTCTTTAAATAAGGCCCACTTTGGTTCCGAAGTAACAGCCCCGCCGCGTCAGAACAAACAACGAACTTTGTGCTGGACAGCCACAGCGACTCGCGGCATGTTCCCATTATGTTCCAAGAGAACGTGATGAGCGGCCTGGGTCTCGCGTGCCGCGCCTGCTTGCCCGCCAGGAGACCGCCCATGCGCCTGTTTCTCATCGCCTACGATCTCGTCGGATCGAGTCCGCATAAGCACGCCATGGCGACAGCCATCATGAACCTGGGTGAGGCTTGGGCTCGGCCGCTGGAATCCACGTGGTATGTGCGCGCCGACACTTCCGAGCGAGAGATTCAAAACACCCTTGCAGGACTGCTGGATGTGGACGATGCGCTCATCGTGCAGCCGGTAAGCGAAGGCGCCGCCATGGCGAATACGGCGCTGCGATGGTTCCGCCGCAAGAAGGAGGATGCACATCACGCGAACAATGTCATCGCGTTTCCTGGCGGATCACCTCCGCCGATCTTTCCGCCCGTGCCGTTGGCTGAAGCCGTATGAGGCTGGAAACTGTCTGGCTGCGCTAAGGCTTCCACGTCAGGAAGTTGGCGAGTAGCTTGAGGCCCAATGTCTGGCTCTTCTCGGGGTGGAATTGGGTGCCTGCCGTGTTCCCTTTCGCCACGATGGCTGTTACGGGGCCGCCGTAGTCCGTCTCCGCTACGATGACGCTGCGGTCCCGGGGGACAAGATGATAGGAGTGCACGAAATAGGCGTGTAGCCCGTCAGGGCCGGTCCTGATCCCGTCGAGCAGCGGATGGTCGTTGATGACCGTCAGCGTATTCCAGCCCATGTGAGGGATTTTCAGCGAAGGATCACGCGGCTCAAGCGCCTTCACATCACCCTCGATCCAGCCTAGGCCTGGCGTTTCCCCGTACTCCAGGCCACGGGTGGCCATGAGTTGCATACCGACGCATATGCCGAGGAAAGGCCGCCCATTTTGGATAACCGCGACCTCCAGGGCGTCGCGCATGCCCGGCACAGCATCAAGCCCCCGCTTGCAGTCCGGGAAGGCACCGACCCCTGGCAGCACAATGCGATCTGCACCGGCGACGTCTTCCGGCCGATTGCTCACCTCGATTTTCGCTTCCAGCCCCGCATCGGTGGCCGCTCGCTCCAGCGCCTTGCGCGCGGAGTGAAGATTGCCGGAGCCATAGTCGATGATGACAACGCGTTGCATGGGTTTCGGCTTTCAAGCCTCTGAAGCGAGTGCACCGGAAGCGGGGCCAACCACGGGCGCCGGCTGATCAACGGTCGTTTGTCGGGGCGCTGGGGTTGGCGACCGTGCCGGTTTCCTTTCTTCCTGAGCAACGTCGGCCAACCAGCTTTCGAAAAATTGCCGCTCACATTCGAGTCGCGAATGGCCGACCACGGACCCGACCATCCGCCAACCCCGGCGTTGCAGTGCCCAGCGCCGAAGCGTGCCCGCCTCGAACCCTACCGCCAGATGGATGGCGATCGTCGCGATGCTGCTCCACTGCGGGGCAAGGTCAGCCGCGGCAAAGACCGCATTCAGTCCACCGACAACGACCAGATAAAGGATCAGCGCCAACCACATTCGGTTGAACAGCAGCCAAAGCGGCGTGAAGAGCGCAGCCATCCAAGAAAAGCCGTCGCGCACGAACACGAACCGCTCGGCGCGTGCCAAACGGTTCGGAGCTGGCTTCGGCGGCTCATAAACGGTGTAGCTCTGCAAGTAGCTGTCCTCTCAGCCTGGCTAGCTCAGCCCGAAAGCCGGCCCTTCGTCGACGGAATGCGTCCGGCCTGACGGGGATCTTCTGAGATGGCCACTCTCAGGGCTCGCGCCAATCCCTTATAGCAGGTCTCGGCGATGTGATGGTTGTTCTCGCCGTACAGATTAGCCACGTGCAGGGTGATGCCGGCGTTCTGTGCGAAGGCCTGAAACCACTCCCGGAACAGCTCCGTATCCATGTCCCCGATTTTCGGCCGGGAAAAGCTCACCTGCCACACAAGGTACGGCCGGCCTGACACGTCGATGGCCACGCGGGTCAACGCCTCGTCCATGGCCAGATGCACGTCCGCGTAGCGCGTGATGCCCTTCTTGTCGCCCAGCGCCTTGGCCACTGCCTGCCCGATGGCAATACCGGTGTCCTCGACAGTGTGGTGAAAATCGACGTGCAGATCGCCCTTCGCGTGCACCGTCAGGTCGATCAGCGAGTGCCGCGCAAGCTGCTCGAGCATATGGTCGAAGAAACCGATACCCGTGTTGACGTCGAAGGCGCCGGTGCCATCGAGGTTAACCGTCACCTTGATTTCGGTTTCCTGCGTCTTGCGCTCGATTGTGGCGGTGCGCGTCACGTGGCAGAACCCTTTGGGTTGATTGTTCGAAAACAGGCGTTTATCAGCTTGCGCGCCGCCGGGGTAGTGGTCATTCGGCCGGATCGGCTCCAGCGCGCACTTGCTTTCTCCGGCCGCCAACCCAACCTAGCGTATTGACCATGCGTAATTCCTTAATCCCTCACGAAGCGACCTGGCACGGCACGACAATCCTGACTGTCCGCAAGGGAGGTCGGGTGGTTATTGCCGGCGATGGTCAGGTCAGCCTTGGCAGCACCGTCATCAAGTCCAAGGCGCGCAAAGTGCGCTCGGTATCCCGCGGCGACGTGATCGGCGGGTTTGCCGGGGCAACGGCCGATGCGTTTACGCTGTTCGAGCGGCTGGAAGGAAAGCTGGAGCAATATCCGGGCCAGCTCATGCGCGCCGCTGTCGAGCTGGCCAAAGACTGGCGTACGGACCGCTATTTGCGCCGGCTCGAAGCCATGATGATCGTGGCCGATCGGACGACCACGCTGGTGCTGACCGGGAACGGCGACGTGCTCGAACCGGAGGATCACCTGATGGGTATCGGCTCCGGGGGTATGTACGCGCTGGCGGCTGCGCGAGCCCTGTTGGATCAGCCGCTCGATGCCGAGGCAATTGCGCGCAAGGCGATGGAAATCGCGGCCGACATATGTGTCTACACCAACCGAAACCTCATCATCGAAAGTCTGGTGAGCGACAAGTAAGCCGCTCGCAGCTGTGGCCGGAGAAAAGACGCGGCCTCTGACAATCGTCGGCTCACGCGGAACAATGGACAAGAACGGAATGATCGCTTGGGCATATCTGCTGACGGCCGGGATTTGCGAAATCCTCGCGACGACGGCTTTCCGCTATGCAGAAGGCTTTACAAAGCTTGGGCCAACATTGGCTTTTGGCACTGCCGGCATCGCGAGCCTTTTCCTGCTGCAGCTTTCTCTTTCAGGAATTCCGCTGGGCACGGCTTACGCTGTCTGGACGGGAATTGGCGCTGCCGGCACCGCTATTTTGGGCATCCTCTATTTCAACGAACCGACCACGACGACGCGCCTGTTCTTCCTGGTGCTGTTGATCGGCTCAATTCTGGGCCTGAAGCTCGCTTCGTCCAACTGAGGCAGATTCGATGACAACCTTTTCACCGCGCGAGATCGTCTCCGAGCTGGACCGCTACATCGTTGGCCAGACTGAGGCCAAGCGGGCTGTCGCCATCGCACTGCGCAACCGCTGGCGCCGTCAGCAGCTCAGCGAGGACCTGCGAGAAGAGGTTCTGCCGAAAAACATTTTGATGATTGGGCCAACGGGTATCGGCAAAACGGAGATTTCGCGCCGTCTCGCAAAGCTCGCCAACGCGCCGTTCATCAAGGTTGAAGCGACGAAATTCACCGAGGTCGGCTACGTCGGGCGTGACGTGGAGTCCATCATTCGCGATCTCGTCGAGGTGGGACTTGCCCTTGTTCGCGAAAACAAGCGCCGGGAAGTTCGGGCGCGCGCTGAAAAGGCGGCGGAAGAACGCGTGCTCGATGCGCTGGTAGGCGAAAATGCCTCGTCGGCAACACGAGAGGCTTTCCGCAAACGTCTTCGCGCCAACGAGCTCAATGACAAAGAGATCGAAATCAAGGTTAGCGATACGGGCCCCGGCATTCCGATGTTCGAGCTGCCGGGCGTACCGGGTGGCTCCATCGGGGCCATCAATCTGAGTGATTTCCTCGGAAAGGCCTTAGGCGGACGGCAGAAAACGCGACGTGTTACCGTCAAGGACAGCTATGAAATTCTGATCGCCGAGGAAAGCGACAAGCTCCTCGATCAGGATCAGATCGTGCAGGAAGCTATCCGCGCCGTCGAAAACAACGGTATCGTTTTCATCGACGAAATCGACAAGATCTGCTCCCGCAGCGACGGCGGCCGGATTGGTGCCGATGTGTCGCGCGAGGGTGTGCAACGGGATCTGCTGCCGCTGATCGAGGGCACCACAGTTTCGACCAAATACGGCCCGGTAAAAACCGACCACATCCTGTTCATTGCTTCCGGCGCTTTCCATGTGGCCAAGCCTTCGGATCTGTTGCCGGAGTTGCAGGGCCGACTGCCGATCCGAGTCGAGCTCAAACCTCTGACGCGGGAGGATTTCCGTCGCATCCTGACGGAACCGGAGGCGAGCCTAATCAAGCAATACGTGGCACTGATGGCAACCGAGGGCCTGACGCTCGAGTTCACCGACGATGCCATCGACGCGATCGCCGATACGGCGGCTCAGGTGAACGCTACCGTCGAAAACATCGGCGCGCGAAGATTGCAAACGGTGATGGAACGGGTGCTCGACGAAATTTCGTTCGAGGCTTCGGATCGCGCGGGCCAGACGGTTGTCGTCGATGCGAAATACGTTCGTGAACGGGTTGGAGATCTGGCGAAGAATACCGATCTAAGTAAGTTCATTCTGTAGCTCTTCGCGAAATTGGGGGCGCGAAGAACACGCGGGGAGGTGCAAAATGCCCCGACTGTTCACCGGCATTGAAATTCCAGATCATTTGCGTGAAGCACTCGCGCGGCTGAGGCAACCGCTTCCAGGCGCGCGTTGGATCGAACCCGAAGACTATCACATCACATTGCGGTTCGCCGGCGATGTCGACAGGCACGTTGCTGCCGAGTTCGCCCGGGCACTTAGTGATATCGAGCTGGAAACATTCGAATTGCGCTTCAACGGCATCGGCGCGTTTGGCGGCAACGACCCAAAGACACTCTGGGCAGGCATCGAACTAACGCCCGAGCTCGACGCGTTGGCCCGGGCTCACGAACGAGCCGCTCGGCTGGTTGGCCTGCAACCGGAAACGCGGCGGTTCAAGCCGCACGTCACTCTGGCGCGCCTGCGGGGCACCAGCGTCGACATTCTTGCCCGCTACTTGCAGCGGAATGGCGGCTTTCGCACACCGCCGTTTCGAGTGAGCCGCTTCGTCCTGTTCTCCTCGAAGCCGCAAGTCGGCGGCGGGCCGTATGTGATCGAAGAAACGTACACGTTGGTCGGCGGCGAATATGCTGAGTACGAAGACGAGTACTGAGTCGCTATTCAGCCTGGCTTAGCCTCAGGAGGGCCGGGATTTATGGTGGAAAGGCTCTCTCATGAAGCGCGCGATGCAGCCCTCGCGCGCTTACCGAACTGGACGTTAGTCGAAGGCCGCGATGCCATTGCGCGTCAATTTACGTTCGCGAACTTCAACGCCGCCTTCGGTTTTATGACGCGCGTTGCCTTGGTCGCCGAAAAGATGAACCACCACCCCGAATGGACCAACGTCTGGAATCGGGTGGACATCGTACTGACAAGTCACGACGTCGGTGGCCTGACGGAACGCGACATCAGGCTCGCCGAGGCGATCGACAAGATTGCCAGCCAACTGTCGTGATTGGTGCCTAACGCGGCGCGAGGCGGATGGCGCCGTCCAGCCGGATGCTCTCGCCGTTCAGCATGACGTTCTCGCAAATATGAACGGCGAGCATGGCATACTCCGACGGATCGCCAAGTCGCGAAGGGAACGGCACCGTCGCCGCGAGAGACTTTTTCGCTTCCTCTGGCAGCCCCGCAAACATCGGCGTGTTGAACAGGCCGGGCAGTATGGAGCAGACCCGAATTCCATCGCGCGCCAAATCGCGAGCAACAGGAAGGGTCATAGCCTGAACACCGCCCTTCGATGCCGAGTAGGCAACCTGACCAATCTGACCGTCCTGAGCTGCCACAGAAGCCGTATTGATGATCACACCGCGTTCGCCGTCCGGCGAAAGCGGCTCAAGGGTCATCATCCCCGCGGCGCACTTCGCCATCATCAGGAAAGTGCCGATGAGATTTACCTGGATGACCTTCGCGAAGCTCGCCAGGTCATGCAGCTCGATTGCTCCCGTTTCCTTGTCGCGACGAACGATCCGCTTTGCGATGGCGATGCCGGCGCAGTTGACGAGAATCCGTTCCTGCCCATGCGCCGCGCGCACCGCGGCAAGGGCTGAGTCGACGCTTGCTTCGTCGGTGACATCGCAGCGGGCGAAGGTGCCGCCGATACGCGCAGCCAACTCGCGGCCTGACTCTTCATTGACGTCGAGCAGGCCTACCTTCACACCCTTGGCAGCGAGCGCTGTCGCGGTAGCAGCGCCCAATCCCGAAGCCGCACCGGTCACTACAGCAGCAACGTCACTGCCAAGCTTCATGTCGTCCTCTCCAGGTTAACCTTCCTCAGCCAAGTGATAGGCGGCGGCGAGTCTGCCGTCCAGCAGGCTCCACCGCCATAGCCTATGCGCAGGCCGTTTGCGCTACGCGCAAACGCTGAAGCAAAAGGCCCGCAGCCCCGAGCACAAAGCCGAGCGGGACATTCCAACCGATGTCAGTCCCGAGCATGGGAGCTGTCAGGCTAAAGCCGAAGAGCCAAACGATAACAGCGTCCACGACGGGGGCCATAACCAGCAGGAAACCCGCAGCCCAGAACAAACCGTTCTCGAGTACGGTGTTTTTCTTGTAAACCCACCCCTGCAACGCGAATGCAAAGGCGGCAATTCCGACAGCGGTCGTCACCGTGACCTGCGCGGCGTCAACCCAGCTCTTCCCCTCAGGCAGATGCAGGAGGAGCCCTACGCCCAACGGATCAATGACGAACACGAACGGCACCAGGAATGCCGGCATCGTGTATTTCCAGCACTGAAGCGTGGTGATGTAAGGGTTCCCGCCGGTGATGGCTGCCGCTGCGAACGGCGACAAGGCGGTAGGCGGAGAAACCTCCGACAGAACCGCGTAGTAAAAGATGAACATGTGCGCGGCGAAATCCGGCACGCCGAGCTTGATCAGCGCCGGCGCTGCGATCACGGCGCACATGATGTACGACGCCGTCACCGGCACGGCGAGGCCCACGATCCAGACAATGGCTGCCGTGAAGAGCGTCGTCAGCACAAGGCTGCCCTGCGCGTAGCCGATGATGATGTCGGCGAAACGCTGCGCCAGGCCGGTCAGTGTCACGACGCCGACGATGATGCCCGCCGTCGCGCAGGTCGCAGCCACGTTCAGCACGCCGGTCGTCCCGTCGCGTAATGCTTGAACCAGACGCTCCGTAACCGGCGCATAGCGCGACATGAAGATGCCAACGGCTGCTGCCAGCACGAGGGCTGAGAACAGCGTCAGCGCCAATGTGCTGGACGGCGAATAACCGATAGCGACGAGCCCAATTCCGACAGCCAAAGCGCCCAACGCCAAGACGCGCGGGATGAGCGCTGTGTCGTGCCGGATAGCACTTGTTCCGATGGCCAACAGGGTCGCCCAGAACACCGCCAGCACGGGCGAGAACCCGAGCAGCATGAACACGATGATCGAGATGAGAGAACCGAAGTGGAACCAGTAGCCCACAAACAGACGCCAGAGCGCGCCCTTTTCGACCATCAGTTCGCCGCCGCCACCATGCTTGCTGGCGTCGATCTCCACCATGACCCAGATGGCGAAGTAGTAGAGCAAGGTCGGAATGATAGCCATCAGGATCACGTCGAAGTACGAGATCTTGAGGAATTCAGCGATCAGGAAGGCTGCAGCGCCGAGCACGGGTGGTGAGATGATCGCGCCAAGGCCACCGGCAGCCAACAATCCGCCTGCCGCGTTTTTTTCGTAACCCGCCTTGGCGAGGAGAGGATAGGCCACTGTGCCGATGGTCACGGTCGTAGCAACGCCAGAGCCCGAAGGACCGCCGAGAAGGAACGACGACATGACGACGGCGCGGCCTGCCGAGTTGCGCTTGCCGCCCATCGCCGCAAACGAGAAGTCAATGAAGAATTTCCCGGCACCCGAGACCTGCAGAACGGCGCCGAAGATGGTGAACAGAATGATCAGGCTGGACGAAACGTCGACCGTTGTTCCGAAGATACCCTCAAGGGTCATGTAGAGATGGCCGACGAGCCGATCCATCGGATAGCCGCGATGGGTCCAGGGGTCGCCCAGGTAGTTGCCGAAGAGCGCATACAGGATGAAGGCGATGGCCACTGCCGGCATGATGAAGCCGGTTGCCCGCCGCGTTCCTTCGAGCAACAGAAGGATGAGGAGGACGCCGATCGCAACATCCATCGGCTCCGGCATGATGGCGCGATCGCCGAAATCTTCGCCCTGCATGAGGATGTAAACGATCACCACAACGCTGGCGATCGCGAGTAGCCAATCCCACCAGCGGATGCGATCGCGCATGCTGGGCGTCATGGGGAAGAGCAGGAAGACGAGGAACAGCACGCAGGCGACGTGCACCGGCCGCAGGATGTGAGCGGGAACGATGTCGAAAGCTGCGTAGAGGTGAAACAGCGAAACGGCGACTGCAACTGCCGTTATGAAACGGCCGACCCATCCCCCAACGCGGTTGAGAGCCCCTTCCTCTTCCTCGATGAAATGCTCGAGAACTTCGCGGTCGGGCTCAGCTACAGCCCCAGAGTCCTTCTCGACCTGAGCTGCCGTTGCGGCTTCTCCGGTGCCCTTCAACGTCCTCTCCCCTTCCTCTTTTGCGAGCTCATGAGCTCTGGAAACAAGTCACCGGGCCATCAAGCCCGGTGACCTTATTTGAGCGCAGCGTTATTCGACGCTGATACCTTTTTCGTTGAAGTACTTGAGAGCACCTGGGTGGAACGGGATGCCGGAACGCTTCTGGGACTGGAGCTCCAATTTGATGTTCAGCGCTTCCTTGTGAACCTTGGCGAGCTCATCCCGCTTCTCGAACACAATCTTCGTGATGTTGTAGGCCATGTCTTCCGACATGTTCTCATTCACGGCGAGAATGTTCCAGACCGTGATGTTCTCCGCATCCTTTTCCATTCCGGAATACGTTTCCTTGGGAATGGTCGCCTCCGCATAGAGCGGGCCGTACTTCTCGTTCAGCTTCGGCGTCAGATGGGCGATGTCGATGAACTTGATCTTCGTGTTCGGGGTGGCCGCAAGATCGGTCACAGCCGCGGTCGGCAGGCCGCCGACCCAGAAGAAGGCATCAATCTTCTGGTCCTTGATGGCGTTCACGCTCTCCGCAACCCCGAGTCGTTCCTTCGTGATGTCCTTGTCGGGGTTGATGCCTGCAGCCTCGAGCACGCGGAAGGCAAAGATTTCGGTCGCGCTGCCTGGCGATCCCGTCGAAACCCGCTTCCCTTTGAGATCCTCAATCTTCTGGATGCCCGTGCCCTCGATCGTCACTACATGCATGTGGTTCGGGTAGATGACTGCGATGGCTTTGAGAGGCAGTTTGCTCGGAAACTTGCCCTGGCCGTTAATGGCATCCCACGCGGCGTCGACCATTGAGAATCCAATGTCCGACCGGCCAGATCCCACGAGTTTCAAATTGTCAACAGAACCGCCGGTGACCTCGGCCGTGGCGGTGATGCCTTTCAACTCGTGTGTGATGATATTCCCGAGGCCGCCACCGAGGGGGTAGTAAACACCCCCCGTGCCGCCAGTTGCGATGCTTATCTGGGTATTTTGCGCGGCTACTGGCCCGGCAACGAGGGCACCGAGCCCGATCGCAGCAAGTGCCGATAACAGCTTAAGTTTCATAGGCTGATTTCTCCCTAGATCTGATTGAGAGCCCTCACCAAAAAAAGTGATGTCCTTTTATCCGCCGCAGATTACATTCGCCTAGATCGTTATGATCACCTTGCCGGTAGCTTCGCGCCGATCGAGCATCCTAATCCCCTCGGCGGTTTGTGCCAGAGGAAGCACGGCGTGAGTGTGTGGCTTCAATTCTCCGGCTGCAACCCATTTCAGCACCGTTTCAATGTTCTCCCGGTGGCCACGCGGGCTGCGGCGCGCCGATTCACCCCAAAATACGCCGACGATATCGCAACTCTTCAAAAGTACGAGATTAAGCGGAATTCTCGGAATGGAGCCGGCTGCAAATCCCACCACCAGCAGTCGCCCCATCCAGGCCGTGGAGCGAAGGGCTGGCTCTGTATAGTCCCCACCCACGCAATCATAGACGACATCTACACCCCGTCCGTCCGTTAGATCTCGCAGGCCCTGTTTGAGGTCGGTCGTCGAATAATTGAGCAGCAGATCAGCTCCGTGCTGGCGACAGATTTCGAGCTTCTCAGGGGAAGAGGCTACTGCAATGACGCGCGCGCCGAGCCGCTTCGCAACTTCGACTGCCGCCAGGCCAGCGCCGCCGGACGCCCCGAGAACAGCCACCGTTTCGCCAGGCTTCAGGCGTGCCCGATCGCGAAGGCCATGCATGGCCGTGCCATAGGTGACGTTTAGGCCCGCAGCCACTACATCAGAGACGCCATCGGGAACGGGCGTTACGTGCTCGGCTCGCGCAACCACGAGCTCGCGAGCACCGCCCCATCCGAGATAGGCGCAGACGCGCTGACCGGGCGCAAAGCTCTGAACGTCAGGACCGATCAGGTCGATTTCGCCGGCAACCTCGGAAGCGGGAGAGAAAGGGAGATCTGGCTTATATTGATACTTGCCGCGGGTAATGAGGGTGTCGAGAAAGTTAAGCCCCGCAGCTTTTACGCGGATGCGAACCTCGCCTGGTCCCGGCGTTGGTTCGGGCAGCTCTTCCAGCGCAATCCCTTCCGGTCCATCCAGGGACTTGCACAGAGCTGCTTTCATGTGACACCTCCTGCTGGGATCCGGCCGCGAAACGGCTCCAAACCTAGCGTGCACGCCCGAAATGGGCCAGCCCTACCAAGGGCCAGAACGGATAGAGCAAAGAAGCAATCATGAATGATCAGCGGAAACCCTCCGCGCTGCGCAACTGTT
The DNA here is from genome assembly GCA_002919265.1 of Hyphomicrobiaceae bacterium. GTDB lineage: Bacteria > Pseudomonadota > Alphaproteobacteria > Rhizobiales > Hyphomicrobiaceae > ZC4RG25. The sequence continues at coordinate 15,276 of PKEY01000093.1, forward strand.
GGCCGCCGAAGCCCCGTGGTTATTTTGCGATCGGCGCGGAGCGGATGTCGAAAGCACTGAACCTGGGCAACCTCATGCGCTCAGCCCATGCGTTCGGTGCTGCGTTCACCTTTACCATCGGAGCAACGTACCAAGCGCTGGAAGCGCGTGCGGATACCTCGAAAGGTCAGTGGCATCTGCCGCACTACAATTGGGCGAACCTCGATGAAATGAATTTGCCCGAGGGATGCAAGCTCGTGGGCATCGAGCTCACCGACGATGCCATAGATTTGCCGAGCTTCCGTCATCCTCTTCGAGCGGCCTACGTGTTGGGCCCGGAACGGGGCTCGCTCTCGGAGCCGCTGTTGGCCCGCTGCGATTATGTTGTCAGAATTCCAACGGCATTCTGCATTAACGTCGCAATGGCCGGGGCGATCGTGATGTACGATCGCGTGAGAATGCTGGGTCCGTACCCAGATCGACCGATGTCGGCTGTGGAAACCCTTCGCCGATCATCGCCGTGACATGCTCCTTCGGAAGCCTATATAGTCATTTCCGAGAGATTCCGCGGGATTTCCATCGAGAGGTGAAATGCGATTCATCTTCCGTACGATTGTTGGCGCGAGTGCCCTCACAGTGGCAGCCGCTCCAGCTCTCGCAGAAACAAAGCTGGTCGACACGTTCAACGACTGGCACTTCTATTCACATAACAGCGCTTCAGAACAGGTTTGCTTCGCCGCCAGCACGCCGAAGTCCACCGAACCAGCCACGGCCGGTCAGCAGCCAACATACTTTTATATCTCGGCCTGGCCAAAAGACGGTGTGCGGACGGAACTGAGCCTGAAGTTTGGTTTCCCGCTCAAGAAGGGCGCCGAGGCTACGGTCACCGTCGGCAACGACACGTTCAAGCTGTTTACCAACGAAGACCGCGGGTTCATCAATAACCCGATCGAGGAGCTGAAGCTGCTCGAAGCGATGAAGGGCGGCTCGACGATGGTCGTGGAGGCCGTGTCGGAGCAAGGGACCGTGAAACACACGTTCTCATTGATGGGTGTGACAAAAGCCGTCCAGACCCTGACGAGCGAGTGCAAGTGAAGCTCATCAGCGCTCCGCCTTCTCCTTGCGGCGCCTAAGCTGGACGTACAGGGCGCCCTCTCCACCGTGGCGCGGGTGTGCAGTGGTAAAGCTGATGACGACGGAGCGAAGTTCCGGCTCTGACAGCCAGAGCGGCACACTTCGCTTCAGGACGCCGCGCTCAGTCTCGCTCCAAAGCTCAAACGGCCGGTCACCGTTACTCATCCCGCCGCCGCCTTTACCCGTGATGACGAGCACATTTCGATGACCACGGGCGTAACAACTCAAGATAAAGGCGCGCAGGGCGGCATGCGCTTCCGCCGCCCGTAGGCCATGAAGGTCGATTCTCGCCTCGATCTCCTTTTGCCCCCTGGAGATCCGCTTGAGCTCGCGTCGATCGAAATTGGCAAGCGGGGGCGGAGAACCTGCTGCCGACGTTGTTGATGTCGGTGGATTCGGGGTGAACTTGGTCGGTAAACTTGGCTCAGGTTTGTCAATCTGCGCTGTTTCCCTCTTGGACCGCTCCCGCGTTTCGGCCAGCAGCTGCTCGAACGGATGCACGCGTTCCTTTTTTCGCACCGGCTTCAGGCTGCGCGCGACGGCAGACCAGAGTTCTTCATCCTCTGGTGTCAAAGACCGTTGCTGTGTCCGCGGTGGTCTTCCCGGCCGGCTCATGGCGCATCCCTGCCCTCTAGCCGTAACGGGGCAAAAGGACGAAAAAGTTTGCCGGATGCTTGGTCATTCCCGCCTGACGGCCCGCCTCGCTGCCGGTTCCGAAGAAAATGTCTCCTCTCTCGGGACCTCGGATCGCCGAGCCCACGTCCTGCGCGATCATCAACCGCTGAAATGATTTGCCGCCATCCGTGTGCGTCAGCGTCGGCGCGACGACGTAAACAGGAGTTCCCAGCGTGTGGATACTGGCGTCGACCGCGAGACTTCGCCCCGGCGTCAGTGGAATCTCGTTGGCACCGAGTGGTGAATAGGCCTCTTCGCCGGTCAGCTCCCGGAAGAACACGAAGGAGGCGTTCTTCCACATGACTTCTCGCGCCTTCTCCGGGTTGGCCCGCAACCAGTCAACGAGAGCGTCCAGAGTGACGTTCTCGGCTTTGAAGACGCCGGTCTCAATCAAATGGCGACCGATGGATGTGTAGGGATGGCCGTTCTTGCCATCGTAGCTCAGTCGCACGCATGATCCATCCGGCAGCTCGATCATCCCCGACCCCTGGACGTGCATGAAAAACGTGTCGACCGGGTCTGCGAGATACATCAATTCGAAGCCCTGGCCAGCCAAGGCCCCCGACTCGATCTCCTGACGCGTCGGATACGGCACCAGAGTGCCGTCTGCCAGCCGCCGCGCGTGCGTCAGGTTTTCTCCTGCGCTGGCTCGCAGGCTATCGTCGACCACATTCACGAGGTCTGGCGGCCGCCGGTAGACGGGTATCTGGAATTGCCCTTCTCGCACGCGGGAGCCAGGTAGTACGGGCTCGTAGTAGCCCGTCACCAGACCATGCGGCTCCTGATGCACGACACGATGCGGTTTGAAGTGGGTTTCGAAAAACACTCGGGCTTTGACCGAATGCCCAGCATTCGCCTCTGCCTCCCGGCAAAGTAAAGCAAGCGGATCCTTGGACTGCCCTTTAACAAAGTTAGAGCTTGACTTGAGAAATGCCTGAAGCGCCGCCGCGTGATCGTCCTGCTCCCATCCAGGCAAATCGCTGAAGGAAACAGCTTCAAAGCGCAAAATTTCGTGTTTCATGAATAACGTTCAGCCACCGGCGCAGAATGCCTCCTGCACCAATGGGGTCTCCTAACCGCCATAGGCCCTAGTTCGGAGCCTGTGTGGCGATGAGCTTCCAATTGGGATCTCGTGAGTCGACGTCCCTGGCGAACGTCCAAATGTCGGTGACTTCGCGGACCTTTTGCGGATCGCCGGCAATCACCTGACCGGCCGCATCTCGCGTGGCTGAAATGAGCTGGCTGATGAACTTCACCGTCACCTGGGCGGTCTTGCCCTTCAGCTCAGCCTCGACGATTTCAGCCTTGTTGATGCCAACGAAGCTCTGGTCGATCTGCTCGCCGCGGCTCTCGCGGTCGGCGATCGCAGCGACAAAGCTGTCAAACACCTCCCGGCTGAGCAAATCCTTCAGAAGTTTGCGATTCCCTTCGGCGAAGGCCATAACGATCATTTCGTAGGCCGCCTTGGCGCCACGGAGAAAATGCTCCGGGTCGAAGCTCGCATCTGCCCTCGCGATGTTCAGCAGCGCCTGCTCCAGGAACGTGTTGCCGGCGGCGAAGTTCTTGACACGGGTTTCGGCGTCGGCGGTTGTCATCTCTTTCTGAGCGCCAACGGTCGCGGGTTCCCGCTCACGCCGAGGCAGCGTAACCACTTTGCCTTTTGCCGCAGCGGCGCGCTCACGGGCCTCCTGCTGGGCCCTCAGTTGCCGCTCGTAACGAGCCTCCTCGTCCCCTGTCCGCCGTCCGAGTACGCTGCGCAGCTTTAATATCACGACGACCGCAACGATCAGGAACAAGAGGGTAATGACGTCGATTCTGCCATCCATTTGAAGCTGCTTCCGTGGCGAGGACCAGGTGATGACTTGATGTATGATGAAGTGGAGACAGGGTCTAGGGTCCGTGTCACCGAAATCGTCACGCAATCAATAACGCGCCAAGTCTAGCGCGGGCCCTTCGCATATTTGAGCTTAGGGCAAAGTTTCGCCCAAGCCAATCAGATTGACTTGAGCCGCACGCCCCGGTGGCCAAGACTGTACTCACGAGCGGGGCACAAGCGGAGCGTTAATGATCCAGTTGGCATTTCTGCTGCTTTTCATTGCTTATCCTTTGATCGAGCTGGCCGTGCTCCTCTGGGTCGGTCGGCAGATCGGCGTGGCGGCGACCTTGGCTATTGTCATCGGTTCGGCGATTCTCGGTTTGATCACTGTCCAGCGGCAAGGTTTCTCCATCGTTACGCGGGCTCAAAATGCGCTGGCCCGGGGTGAGGCGCCCGTCCTGCCGGTTGCCGAGGGTGCTTTCCTGTTCATCGCGGGAATTCTCCTCATTCTACCCGGTCTGATTGGCGACGCCGTCGGCTTGCTCCTGCTGATCCCCCCGGTACGGAAGGCTGTCGCGGCCTGGAGCCTGGGACGTTTCGCGACGGCCAGTATCACCCGCATCCGCGTGTTTAGGCAGAACGCTTCACGAGGCGATCCGACGCATCGAAATGGCCGACCCACCGGCTCTGAAAAGCTCGGGCCCATCATCGATGGTGAATACAAGCGCCTCGACGATTCGGACGATGAACCGCAAAATCGCAGTCGCTGATATGAGTGCCGGGGATTCATACCCAGCTTTTGCGCCTCAACACGCCTCTGTCGGCATTGCAGCATCCGCGTGGTCGTGTTAGCCAGCCGGCCGACGGCAGCACGCGTTCAAGGGAGCACGACACCATGGCAGAACAAGGGAACGCTGGAAGTGGAACGCCAGGCGCCGGCGCTCCGCCACCCGTCCAAGTCCGGGTTCTTGGCCAGTACATCAAGGACCTGTCGTTCGAGAACCCCAATGTGGAGAAGCTGCTGCAATCGCCGGGTGACAACCCGAATTTGCAGCTCGAGGTGAACGTTAACGCCAAAAGCATGGCGAAAGACGTTTTCGAGAGCGCTATCGAGTTTCGGGCCCGCGCCAGCAACAAACAGGGAGTCTTGTACGACCTCGAGCTTGTCTACGCCGGGTTGTTCAAGGTGGAGAACGTTCCCCAGCAGGCCTTGGAGCCCTTCCTGCTGGTCAACTGCCCGCTTCTCTTGTTCCCATTCCTGCGCCGGCTAGTCGCTGATCTCACGCGCGAAGGTGGCTTCCCGCCGCTGTTGCTCGACCCGATTGATTTCGGCGGGCTCTACGTCCGGCGGAAGCAACAAGAGGGACTGGCTCAGGCAACACCGCAGCCGGCCAATACGAACTGAAGTGCCGAGACCGACTCGTGGCTCGGTGTCCCGAACCCAATCCGGGCGACGAGAAGCCTCAGTTGGTAGCCTGCTCGGCCAGGTCTAGGTAGCGACGCCAGATCGCGTTTTCTCCGAGCGTTTCCACGAACGCGCGGTGTGAGGCTTCAATTTCAGGACTAAGCCGAGGAGGCAACGGCGTTGGCCGTTGCCGCGCCTGATAATTGCGCCGCGTCGCAACGGTGATTGTCGGAACTGCAGGTTCTTGCCCAAGCACAAGCGCCGCCTGACGTTCACCGAGCAACTCGATGTAAACCTCGGCTAGAAGCTCCGAGTCCATCAGAGCGCCGTGTTTAACGCGCTTCGAGTTGTCTATGCCATACCGTTTGCAGAGTGCGTCGAGGCTGTTTGGACCCGCCGGATGCTTGCGGCGAGCCAAAGCCAGGGTGTCGATGACGCGCTCCGGCGGAATGGGCGGTCGGCCGGCGCGCTCCAATTCCATGTTAATGAAGCCGATATCAAAGCTCGCATTGTGAATGACGAGCATGGCATCACCGATGAATTCGAGAAACTCATCGACGATGTCGACAAAACGCGGTTTGTCCTTAAGGAACTCGTTGGAGATGCCGTGGACGGCTTCCGCGTCGGGATGAACTTGCCGGTCTTCCGGGTTGATGAACCGATGGAATTCGCGGCCTGAAGGGATGCGGTTAACGAGCTCGATGCACCCGATTTCGATGAGCCGGTCGCCAGTTTTCCACTCGAGTCCGGTCGTCTCGGTATCGAGCACAATTTCGCGCAGCATTCTGAAGGCCCCCCGCCCTCGTCAGGCCCACCTGACTTCAGCTCCAGAATTGCTGATACGCACGACCCCCGCGTTTCCGAAGCTCCTCAACGATAGCATCGACTTGAGCGTAGCTCTCCTCGATGCTCACCCCGGTATCCACAACGAAATCAGCGCGGCGCCGCTTTTCTGAATCCGGCATTTGCCGGGCGAGGACGGCATCGAGTTTGGCAGGGGTCATCCCCGGCCGCTCCAGCACACGCTTTCGCTGAACTTCCGGCGGAGCGCTGACGACGATGGTGACATCGACGCGCTTATCGCCACCAGTCTCGAAAAGCAAAGGAATATCCAGCACGGCCATAGACGCCCCTTGCTCGGCGGCCTTCTGCAGAAATTCGCGTTCGGCTGCATGAACGAGCGGATGGACGATGGCCTCCAGCCGTTTCAAACCCTGGGGATCACCGAGTACAGCTTGCCCGAGCTTGACCCGGTCGACCCTACCGTTCGAGGTCGTGTCGGGAAAAGCTGCCTCTATGGGCGCGACGGCGGCTCCCTCGTAAAGCTGGTGGACAAGGGCATCCGCATCGCAGACCGGGATCCCGAGCTGACGGAATCGTTCGGCAATCGTCGACTTGCCCATTCCGATCGATCCCGTGAGACCAATAACCAGCATTCCCGCCGCTCCGACTCCTTATGTCTATTCCTGAATCACCTTGCGCTTGCGCAGCTCTTCCAAAAGCGGCAGAAGCGGCAGCCCGAGAATGGTGAAATAGTCTCCCTCGATTCGTTCGAAGAGTTGGATGCCCAGACCCTCCAGCTGATAGGCTCCCACAGAGTCCGTCACACGCTCCCCGGCGGTCGCCAGATAGAGGCCCAGGAAGGCGAGCGAGAAGTCCCGCATGGTCAGGTTGGCGGTGTCGACGAAAGCCCAGCGCGCCTCGCCTCCTTCTGCAATGGTCACTGCGGTGTGCAGTTGATGGGTGCGCCCCCGCAGCGCCATCAACGTCTCGCGAGCGGCATCAACGGAATCCGGCTTTGTAAAGATCTGGCCTTGGCAGGCCAACACCTGATCCGCTCCAATCACGATAGCATCGGGATAGAGGCCACTTACATCCTCGGCCTTGGCCCGCGCGAGAACTTCCGCAACGTCTGCTGGATCAATGAATTCATTGTTGGCCATCATCGTCTCGCGGACGACGTCCTCGTCGACGGTTGGACGAACGACCGTGAATTCGAGACCGGCGGCCTCGAGCAACTTTCGACGGGTGGAACTTCCGGACGCCAGAATGAGCTCAAAAGTTCTGCTCTCGTCCACTGTTCTCCTCCGCTAGCAGCTCGTCTTTGTCCGCGCGGTCATGAAGCATCTTGATGATTGTTGCCGCCGTCTCTTCGACCGACCGACGCGTGACGTCGATGACGGGCCATCCGTAACGCGCGCACAGCCGCCGCGAGTGCATGAGCTCTTGCGCAATCTGTTCGCGATCAACGTAATCGTCGAGATTTCGATCGCTCATCATGCGCACGCGGTTACGCCGAATCTCCGCAATGCGATCCACACTTGCGACGAGGCAAACGACGAAGGCCTTGTGCGGTTGGGTCAGCGCTTCGGGAAGCGGAATGCCCGGCACGAGTGGAACATTGGCCGTCTTGTAGCCGCGCTGCGCCAGATAAATGCTTGTCGGTGTCTTGGAAGTCCGCGAGACGCCTAAAATGATGATGTCGGCGTCGTTGAGGTCATCCGGTAGCTGGCCATCATCGTGGGCCATAGTGAAGTTCAGCGCGTCGATACGACGGAAGTAATCTGCATCGAGCACATGCTGGCCGGCAACGATTGGCGTCTGGGGCGCACCCAAGTAGCTCTCAAACACCTTCATGATCGGCTCGAGCACGTGCAGGCAGGGCAAGGCGAGTTCCTTGCACCGCTCCTCGAGGCGCGTCGACAAGTCTTTATTAACTATCGTGTAGAGTACGATACCCGGAGCCGATTCGATTTCCTGCAACACGCGCTCCAGCTGTCGCGGCGCGCGAACAAGTGGATGGATGTGCTCGATCGGCCGAACCTGCGAGTACTGAACTGAGGCCGCCTTCGCGATCGTCGTCAGCGTCTCACCGGTTGAGTCCGAAACCAAGTGCAAGTGGAAGTAGCTCGGGAGACGGTGGGTCATTTGTGGATAAGAACTCCGGTTATGCACGCTCGCCAGCGACCTTGGTTAGGTGACGACCACCTTCAGCGCGATGTTCCACAGAACGATCCACTGCCAGCCCAATTGGCATAATGAAGCCAAGGTGTTTCCCAAAGGGTGGATTTCGCAACGCCCAACAGGTTATGCACGCTAATCCAACATGTTTGCGGTACGAAAGCCACCGTGGCCAAAAGCCGGAACGTGTTGACTCCTGAGGGTGTTTCGCAGCCTAGTGGTGATCTCCTGACTGGGCCTACGAGATTTCGTCCCCACAAGCCAGCGGTGGAACAGCCTGTGGGTAGGCTTGGAGAAGACCAGAATTCCCATGATCCGCGGCGGTAAGAGTCAAAACAGCAAGCTTGAAATCTCTCATTAAAGATTTAGTGATGCGCGAAATTCCTTCCGGGCTCATCGAGCGAGCAAGACAGCGCCCGTTCCTCAAACCGTTTGCGCGACAAGCCGTCGGTGCGCCGCCGATCTGGCTGATGAGGCAGGCAGGACGATACCTGCCAGAGTATCGGGAGGTGCGGGCGAAGGCCGGTTCGTTCCTTGATCTCTGCTACAACCCGGAGCTTGCCTCTGAGGTGACGATACAACCTATTCGCCGTTTCGGATTTGATGCGGCCATCCTGTTCTCGGATATCCTGGTTGTACCGCACGCGCTTGGACAGACCGTCACCTTTGCCGAAGGCGAAGGACCGCGCCTCGATCCAATACGATCGGCGATGGATCTGGCTCGCCTCAATGAGTTGCAAGTCGGACGAAAATTCGAGCTCGTCTTCGAAACCGTGCGCCGGACACGTGCGGCACTGCCGGCCGAAACAGCCCTTATTGGTTTCTGCGGCGCTCCGTGGACCGTGGCGACCTATATGGTCGGTGGGCGTGGCTCGGTGGACCAGGCAGAAGCCCGATTGATGGCCTATCAGGAGCCTGAGATTTTCAGCCAGCTCATCGACATCATCAGCACAGCTTCTGTCACCTACCTCGACGGCCAGGTGGCTGCGGGTGCTGATGCAATCCAAATATTCGACAGCTGGGCCGGCAGCCTGCCGGATGACGAATTCGACCGGTGGGTGGTCGCGCCGACACGGCGAATCGTGAGAGAACTCAAGCAGCGTTATCCGGCTCTGCCGATCATCGGCTTTCCTCGGGCTGCTGGCGACAAGATCGCTCACTATGTCCGGGAGACAGGAGTTGATGGAGTGAGCTGTGACACGACGTTTTCGATACGAGGAATGGCCGAGCTATCATCTGCAGAGAATGTCGTGGTCCAAGGCAATCTCGACCCCTTGCTTCTCGTGACCGGGGGTGCCGCGCTGGAGAAGCGGGTTGAAGAGATTCTGACCGCTGTGTCTGGCCGGCCGTTCATCTTCAATCTCGGGCACGGCATTGTTCCGCAAACCCCGCCGGAGAACGTGGCGAAGCTGGTTCAGCTTGTTCGTCGGGGGTGAGGCGTGCTGGAGCTGTGGGTCAAAGCCCTCCACATCATCGCTGTCGTGGCGTGGATGGCAGGGATGTTCTACCTGCCGCGGCTCTTCGTCTATCACGCCATGTCGGAGCCGGGTTCCCAGCAGTCGGAAACCTTCAAGGTCATGGAGCGCCGGCTGTTGCGGATCATCATGAACCCGGCGTCAATCGTGGTCTGGATTACCGGCCCCTATCTCGCTTGGGCCTGGGGCATGTACCATGATGGTTGGTTCATCGCGAAGGTCATCCTGGTGATTGCGCTGACCACCCTCCACCATCTGCTGGCTAGGTGGCGGAAGGAGTTCGCGGCCGACAAGAACCGCCACGACGCCAAGTTCTATCGCTACGTCAACGAGATCCCGACATTGTTGCTCATCGGAATCGTTGTCCTCGTCGTCGTCAAGCCCTTTTGAACAGCGGTGTAGGACACCATCTTTTGTTGGTGTATGGGATCTGCTATATAGGGAGTCGGATGACGGTCGCCGGCAGCTGAGAGGTTTGCCGGTTTCCACCCCAGGTTTTCCCACATCTCTGGTTGACCGCCCAATCAGCGCCAGTCTGCGCAAATTCCCATTTTATTGACTTTCGGCTCGGATCACCTCTCGCCCGCCTTACACCCGCGCCGATCGGAGTCACTCATGGCAGAACTTAAACTGCAGGATCTGAAATCGAAGTCTCCGACCGAGCTCCTGGCATTCGCGGAGGAGCATGGCGTCGAGAACGCCAGCACCATGCGGAAGCAGGAGCTGATGTTCGCTGTCCTCAAGCAGCTCGCGAATAAGGACATCGAGATCACGGGATCCGGGGTCGTCGAGGTGTTGCAGGATGGCTTTGGCTTCCTGCGGTCACCCGACGCAAACTACCTTCCAGGCCCCGACGACATCTACGTTTCGCCCTCCCAAATTCGCCGCTTTGCCCTGAGGACCGGCGATACGGTCGAAGGGATCATTCGCAGTCCGAAGGAAGGCGAGCGTTACTTTGCGCTTTTGAAGGTCAACAAGATTAATTTCGAGGACCCAGAGAAGGCGCGCCACAAGATTCACTTCGACAACCTGACGCCACTCTATCCAACTGAGTGGCTGAAGATGGAGATCGAGGACCCGACCATTAAGGACCTGTCGGCGCGGGTCATCGACATCGTGGCGCCCATGGGAAAGGGGCAGCGCGCGCTGATCGTTGCTCCACCGCGGACCGGCAAGACGGTTCTGCTGCAGAATATCGCTCACTCGATCACCACCAATCATCCGGAGTGCTACCTCATCGTGCTGCTCATCGACGAGCGGCCGGAGGAGGTGACCGACATGCAACGGTCGGTAAAAGGTGAGGTGATCTCCTCGACCTTCGACGAGCCGCCAACCCGCCACGTCCAAGTCTCCGAAATGGTGATCGAGAAGGCGAAGCGTCTCGTGGAGCACAAGCGGGACGTTGTGATCCTTCTCGACTCCATCACCCGCTTGGGTCGTGCCTACAACACTGTGGTGCCGTCCTCGGGTAAGGTCCTCACGGGCGGTGTGGACAGCAACGCCTTGCAGCGTCCGAAGCGGTTCTTCGGTGCGGCTCGTAACATCGAGGAGGGTGGCTCACTTACCATCATCGCCACGGCGCTGATCGACACCGGTTCGCGCATGGACGAGGTGATCTTCGAAGAGTTCAAGGGCACCGGCAACTGCGAGGTTGTGCTCGATCGCAAGGCCTCCGACAAGCGCATCTTCCCGGCCATCGACATCGCCCGGTCCGGTACGCGCAAGGAAGAGTTGCTGGTACCTCGCGATCAGCTCAAGAAGATGTACGTGCTCCGCCGCATCCTTGCGCCGATGGGCACCATCGATGCCATCGAGTTCCTGACGGACAAGCTGCGGCAGACGAAGAACAACGCCGAGTTCTTCCAGTCGATGAACGCCTGATCGGCGCAAGACTAAAGGTACAGGACGATGGGGGAACGGACGAATAGCTTTGGCCAGCCGATCGGTTTCCCCATCGCCGACTGGTCACCCCGCCAACGGCCATCACGCGAGGTGCTTGAGGGTCGGTACTGCCGGCTCGAGCGCCTCGATCCTGTGCGGCATACGGCTGAACTTTACGAAGCCAACTCCGCGGATGATGGCCGTGGTTGGACCTACATGGCCTACGGTCCGTTCTCCTCGCAGGACGAATACGCCGAGTGGGTGAAGAAGGTCGCGGCGTCGCAGGACCCGTTTTTCTATACCGTTATCGACAAGCGCTCTGGTCGTGCCGCCGGAGTCGCCTCCCTCATGCGGATCGATCCGGTGAACGGCGTTATTGAGGTCGGGCACATCAAGTACTCGCCAGCTCTGCAGCGGACGATCGGCGCGACCGAGGCGATGTATCTTTTGATGCAGTACGTCTTCGATGAACTTGGCTACCGGCGGTACGAGTGGAAGTGCGATTCCCTGAACGAGCCTTCCAAGGCGGCAGCCGTACGCCTTGGGTTCACGTATGAAGGCTTGTTCCGACAGGCTGTTGTCTACAAGGGCCGCAACCGCGATACGGCTTGGTTCTCGATCATCGACCGCGAATGGCCGGCGCTGAAAAGCGCTTACGAGCAATGGCTCGCGCCGACCAACTTCGACGCTGACGGACGTCAGCGCCGTCGCTTGTCTGATCTGATTTCTGAGGCTAGGGCGGTAGCCTCACGCAGCTAAACGTTTCGCTTGCCGCTGGTGGCAAAGGGCATACCGTAGGGCGTCCGGATCCGTCATGGGTGCCGAACAGGTCTGCCCAATGCAAACATAAGCGGTCGCTTTCCCTTCAATGGGTTGCTTCCCGGCCAAAGCAGTCGCTCCGGAGATCCGCGACACGTCTTCCACGAAGTTCTGCACCGCTCCCGGCAAGGAGACGGTGGTGACGACATCCTGAAGGACCCTGGCGCCTTCCGCGTCGCCGCCACTCAGCACCACGACATGCTGCGGCGAGATGAGGTCCATCGCGCTGGCGAGCAAGCCGGAATGCGAGACCAGATTATGTTGTAGATCAGCTCCGAACGCCTTCAGGATTCCCTCAGCCCTGTCGATATAAGCCGAGTTCCCCGTCAGCAGAAACAGCTGCACGAGGTTGGACAGCATGACGGCGTTGGCATTCGGCGTGGCGTCGTCATGCGCAAACTTCATCCGCAGGGGAACGTCGGTGGTATCATATGCTGATGTGAAGTAGCCGCCGTTCTGGCTATCCCAATAGTGTTGATTGAGCTGCTCCGCATACTGGATGGCGCGATCCAAATACTTGGCATTGTTGGTAACCTGATACAGCCGCAGGGCGGCCCAGGTCATGTTGGCGTAATCGCTGGCGGTTGCGGGCGCACTGACCTTGCCGGCCCGATAGGCATGCCTGAGGCGGCCATCGACCATCATCCGTTCATTGACAAATCTGAACGCCCGCTCCCCCAGCTCGCGCCACTCCGGCCTCTCGAACACCCTGGAAGCCGCGGCCAGAGCCGCGATCATCAGACCATTCCAGTCGGCCAGAACCTTATCGTCCCAACCTGGCCGGACGCGCTGGGCGCGATGTGCGAGCAGCTTCGCTCGCAGTTCGGCAAGACGCTCTTCCTCCTCGTCGCTGAGGAGCTCTGGCCTGTTAAGGCGGTTCAGGATGACTCGACCTTCCCAGTTCCCACCGGGGGAAACGTCGTAAATCGCTCCGAAGAAGCGGGCATCGTCGGAACCCAGAACCTCCTCGATCTCGGACGCGGTCCAGACGTAGAACTTGCCTTCCTCACCTTCCGAGTCGGCATCAAGAGACGCCGCGAACCCTCCGCCATCCGCGATCATCTCGCGTTCGAGCCAACTAACCGTCTCCTCGACGCGCTGCGCGAACAGAGGATCGCCCGTCTCGCGATAGACCTCCGTCAGGAGATCGATGAGCAGGGCGTTGTCGTAGAGCATCTTCTCGAAGTGCGGCACGAGCCAGCGCTCGTCGACGGTGTATCGGGCGAATCCACCGCCGAGATGATCGTAGATGCCGCCTTGGCAGATACGGGTCAGCGTGGTCTCGACGGCCGTCTTGGCCTTCTCCATGTCGTACCGAATGGCGCCACGCCAAAGGAGCCAGACGAAGTTCCACTGCGGGAACTTTGGAGCTCCCAGGATGCCGCCATTGACCGGGTCAACGGCGCGAACCATGCGATCGACCAGCTGTTCGAGAAGCAGGTCGGTAACTTGGATCTCTCCGGTCGGGGCACCATTTCTCTTGAGCGCGTCGGTGAGGAGTTCGGCATTGTGGCGGACCTTTTCCGGCTCCTGGTGATAGATGCGCGCCACCTCGCGCAGAACGTCCTTGAATGCGGGCTTGCCCCAACGCGCTTGCGGAGGGAAGTAAGTGCCTCCCCAGAACGGTCGGCCATCGGAGTCGAGGAACATGGTCAACGGCCATCCGCCTTGCTCCCCAAGGGCCTGCAGGGCGTTCATGTAGATGGCATCGATGTCAGGCCGTTCTTCCCGGTCGACCTTGATGTTGATGAACAGATCGTTCATCACAGCGGCCGTATCCTCGTCCTCGAAGCTCTCGTGGGCCATCACGTGGCACCAGTGGCAGGCGGCGTAGCCTACCGAGAGCAGGATCGGCTTGTTCGTGCGCTTGGCTTCCGCCAAGGCTTCGGGCCCCCACGGCCACCAGTGGACCGGGTTGTCCTTGTGTTGGAGCAGGTAGGGGCTGGTCTCCCGGCTCAAGCGATTTTCGCTCACGACAATTCCCTCCTGCTATTGGTTGGGTTGATGGTTCGCAAAAGGATGCCCTCAATGGGGTGACTCGTACACTATGAGTCAGGTTGCAACGATTTTTGCTCTCTCAAGTGCACCCGGCCGCGCTGGGGTCGCTGTGCTGCGTATTTCCGGCCCCGCCGCCGGAACTGTGCTGGATGAAATGGCGGCGCCGCGCCCTCGACCTCGCCAAGCCAGTCTAAGACGTTTGCGCCATCCTGTATCGGAGGAAAGTCTGGATCAGGCGCTCGTCCTGTGGTTTCCCGCGCCAGCCAGTTTTACAGGCGAAGACGTGGCCGAGTTGCACGTCCATGGCGGGCGCGCAGTCGTACACGCGGTACTTGGTGCGCTCGCCGAAATTCCCGGTTGCCGTCCAGCCGAAGCCGGAGAGTTTGCTCGCCGCGCGTTCGAGAACGGCAAGCTGGACTTGACCATGGCCGAGGGGTTAGCCGACCTCATCGACGCTGAAACCGAAGCGCAGCGCAAGCAGGCTCTTCGCCAGGCCGAAGGAGCGCTGGCGGCACTGTATGACGGGTGGCGGAATTCTTTGATCGAGGCCTTGGCGCTCGTCGAGGCCGCGATCGATTTTTCCGATGAAGGGGATGTCGGCGAGACAACCTTCGCCAAGGCGGTTCCCGTCGTTCAGGGGCTAGAGGCGGAAATCCGGCGGCATCTTGCGGATGGCAATCGTGGCGAGATCCTGCGTGAGGGATTTCACGTGGTCCTCGCTGGGCCGCCCAATGTGGGCAAGTCCAGTTTGCTGAATGCGCTCGCACGGCGGGATGCGGCGATCGTGTCGGACGAGGCCGGCACGACGCGGGACGTCATTGAGGTTCGCCTCGATCTGGAAGGGCTGCCCATCATCGTCAGTGACACGGCGGGTATTCGGGAGGCTGCTGGCCGCGTGGAGCAGGAAGGAATACGCCGGACTCTCGCGCGGAGCCGCGCGGCGGATCTCATAATTTGGCTAATGGACGCAACGGCCCCGAATCCCCATTTGCCGCCAGAGTTGGCGGAGCTGGCCGACCGGACGCTTTGGGTTACGAACAAGATCGACCTGCGGGAGGGCGGATGGCCTGATGTTCTCCCTGACGACATGCTGGCAATTTCGGCGCGGACCGGGCAGGGTATTGACGAACTGGCTCGCAGGATCGCGGCCATTGCCCGGGAAAGGCTGGCACCGAGCGAGCACCCGAGCCTCACGCAGGAACGGCATCGCCGGAATCTCTCCGAATGCCAGAAGGCCCTGATCGATTTCCTCGAAGGAAGCCCTTGGCAACTTGAGCTTCGTGCCGAGGATTTGCGGATTGCGGCGCGGGCCTTGGGCCGCATTACTGGGCGCATCGACCCCGAGCAGGTGCTGGACGAGATATTCGGCCGATTCTGCATCGGAAAATAGAAGGCTTTTCCGATGTTTCACGTGAAACGCTCACTTGGACTTGAGGAAATCTCGGCCAAATCTCCGGAATGTCGGACATGATCAGAGTCAAAGCGTCGCCACACCAACTTGATGGGCGAACCAAACAAGTAAACTGGGCCAATTCATTGCCTATGAGCTGGAGTCGGCTAATTTGCCACCCACTTTTCCGTAACGCGAACGGCGCCTCAGGCGTTTGAACCTGGCCAGACCATGGAGAAGCTGAGCTACGACGTCATTGTTGTCGGCGGCGGACACGCCGGTACTGAAGCGGCTGCCGCAGCTGCCCGCATGGGCGCGCGGACGGCCCTCGTGACGCACAAGTTTGCCACCATTGGCGAGATGTCCTGTAACCCCGCCATCGGAGGCTTGGGCAAGGGGCACCTCGTGCGCGAGATCGATGCTTTCGACGGTCTCATGGCGCGCGTAGCTGACCAGGCCGGAATCCAGTTCCGCTTGCTCAATCGATCGAAGGGGCCAGCGGTCCAGGGGCCACGGGCGCAAGCGGACCGGAAACTCTATCGGCAGGCCATGCAGGCGGCCATCCGGGCGGTTCGTGGCTTGGACGTTATTGAAGGCGGTGTTGACGACCTTATCGTTCAGGATGGCAAGGCCCAGGGCGTGGTGCTGGAGGATGGTCGCGAGCTCACCGCCGGCGCTGTGGTGCTGACCACGGGCACATTCCTCCGCGGACTTATTCACATCGGCGAGGTCAAGATCCCGGCAGGGCGTGTTGGGGAGGCACCGGCGGTTAAACTGGCTGACAGGCTCGCCGACCTCGAATTCCAGCTGGGTCGCTTGAAGACGGGGACGCCGGCTCGTCTACACAGAGATTCTATTGACTGGGCTCGACTGGAAATCCAGCCGGGCGATGATCCGCCGGTTCCATTCTCGTTCCTGACGGAGCGGATCACGACGCCTCAGGTCGTCTGCTATATCACGACAACGACGGAAGAGACGCACGCGATCATCCGGGCAAACTTGCACCGCGCGCCTATGTACTCGGGCCAGATTTCGAGCATTGGCCCGCGATACTGCCCGTCCATCGAAGACAA
>PKEY01000080.1 GCA_002919265.1 Hyphomicrobiaceae bacterium
CAGGCGAAAACTTACGGGACGTCTTGTGATTCTCCATGGCTCCAATCTCTCAAGATCTGGAGCCTCCGACAAACCCGGAGCGGTTCAGATCGGAATCTTGACCGCTTGACAATGTAGAGCAGTGTTTAGAGTTGCATGACCCGCCCCAATATGAGCCCCAAACGTGCTAAAACTGGGCGCGCTAGGCCGCTATTCATTGAAACGGATTGAGACAGATCGAGACGTGCTCTGTGCGGCCGATTTTTCCGCGATAAGCGCAATCCGCGGCTCTGAGACCTTCTGAGACGTTCCGAGACAATGTCAGACGTGTTACTAGTGTTGAGACGAAGTGAGACGCTTCGGGTCCTTGTCTTCGACGGGCGCTCGCCGTGGGGGCCGCTGACCCCAGCGCGCGAGAATTTTTGAAAATTTTTCGACGTCATCTTGGGATACAACTGCGACGGGTGCGACGGATGTTCTGGATTTTTTTCTCCTAGAGTAATCCGATCGTGTCCCCTTCGAGGTCTAAAATGAAAAGACCTGTCGCACCCGTCGCAAATAATCATATCAGATCATCATCGTCGAAAGGCCATCTTTTTGACCTGCGCACCCGCAACCCCTTATAGCCCCGCCCCCGGATTCCATTTGTATCTTTGATCCTCACAAATCCACGATCTTCCAGCATATCGGGGAACGATCCCGTGAGACTCCCAGGATCCGCGCCCATCTCTTTTGCAAAAGAACACCAAGAATTCCATAAGTTCTTGTTCGTGTCGACGTAATGCGCACCTAGCTCACAGCAATCTGCCAACCATTGACCGAAAACGTCTTGGTTGTCGAGGTATGCTGTCGTTGCCTCATCGACCTGCTGAGGTCGAACTAGCCCATGCTTCTGCCAATCGAGACAGCCCAATAGCAACCAGGAAAGAATTCCTGGCCACTCAGCTCTCAGCTTTTCTGGCAGAAGCGGATCCTTGACCTTTGGCGGATTCGTGAATGGCAGCACAATGAAGCGCCGCCTTATTGCTTTGTCTACATCCTTCAGTGTCGGCCGATTGTTGCCGACGATCGTGAGCTTTAGCTCAGGCACAAATTCGAAGTCATCGCGGTGCATAAAGCGAGCCGTGATCGTATCCTGCCCGGTTAGCAGCTTAATGCGATTTTCAGCCCAAGTACGACCCTTTTCGGTTTCGGAAGCACGCGCCATGCGAGCTCCCTTCATCCGTGCAAGTTCGGTCGTGTGCCGATCGTAGCTGGAGCTGGTCAACGTTTCCATTCCAACGTTGATCGCGTAGTCTCCAAGGATATCAGCAATCGTGTTGACGGCTGTACTTTTGCCTGACCCGCCAGGGCCATAAACAAACGTCAGGACCTGTTCGCGAGTATCGCCGGTCAGGCAATATCCACCCCATTGCTGGAGAAATCTGATTGTTGCCTCATCGCCAGACAACGCCTCTTCAAGAAACGCCAACCAACGGGGGCAGTCTCGCTCAGGTTTGAAGCGATCAAGAGGGATAGGAGCAACCGCTGTGGATCGATTTATGTAATCGCGTGGCTCTGCTTTCCGAATATCACCGGTGCAGAGATCAACAACACCTTCCGGAGTTCCGAGCACCATCTTGTCCCGATTCCATACATCGGAAGTTATAGAAAACTCCCTGTCGGATCGGGCGCCACGCTCAACATTTTCCCAAGTACTGACTTTCGTAAAGCTTTTGTTCTTGGGGTAATGTCGTGCTAGCTCAAGGCAGACGGATCGGGCGTAGTCGAGGGCCAGGTTTGAATTTTCTCTTGCCCAACTTGCCCCGTTGAACCGATACCAACTACGTGCGGTGTGATCGTAGACCAGTTCTCCAGCATACCTATCCGCTAATGCGGTAATGGCCCCGTTTTCGTCGGGCGAGTAGTAGTCCAGATCATCGAAGAGATCGCGCAATTCATCAGGAAACAAAATCCCTCGGCGCCTCACCTCGAAAGCAAGAGTTCGCATTGTAATGGGGTTCGGATGATCGTTTTTGAAACTCTTCCATTGCCTGCGATTCTCGCGGGGTTTGTAATTCTTCCCGCGCTGGGACCACTCGTCGAAAACGTCCCACCCTTCATCACCGAGTTCGTATTTTACCGCCATGCCCGCATCGCGCCACAAATTGCGCTCGTTGGCCCAATCCGGTAATTGGCCTAAAATCCATCGAACCTGTTCTACTGAAAGCCCAAGAGGGGCGCTGCCTTCCCGCTGCACTTGCTCCTGGAGAACCGGGGCAAAGGTGCTGGAGGGATACACTCGTACATTCTGAAAGTCTGGTTTGCGCTCCCAGCGGTATTCGTTTCCCGTATCGGGGTGAATACTTGGGGGAAGGACGAGTTGCCTGCCCGTCCCGAACAGTTCGATCTGCCAAGCACGCTTTTCCTCTTCGCCGACAATACAAAAGGAGTCAGACTGCGCGAGGCG
This sequence comes from Hyphomicrobiaceae bacterium, assembly GCA_002919265.1. Lineage (GTDB taxonomy): Bacteria > Pseudomonadota > Alphaproteobacteria > Rhizobiales > Hyphomicrobiaceae > ZC4RG25. The sequence goes on from PKEY01000080.1 coordinate 2,429, forward strand.
TCGAAATCTGATGGGGCGGTCCAGAAGGAGATAGTAGTGGCTTGATGCCCCTCCGGACCCTGAAGCAACTTTCCAAAGCTGGTCAACGCGAATTTCCTCGCCTAAAGCGTGTTGCAATGCTTCTCGTGCTTCTTCAGCCCGGGAGGCATCACGAACGTCGACATCAATAGCGTGCAAATAGCCGCCTCGGATCTTGGAATACTGCCCTACGCGGACGCCGAAATTCATACCCCAGCGATAGTTCTTCTCAAGCTCCTCTAGTGTGGCGACGGGAGCCGTCGACCATCCCGGTTGGTCGGGGGCTTTGGAGCGCGGTGGCAGCAAGTGGACCGCAAACCCATTCTCAACAAGCTCGACAATTGCTTGCGGTAGACGAGAGGGAAACGGCACAACCTCGCCGATAAGCTCCTTGATGTCCTTCTCCAACCTTGACCGACTCACCATCGCTACTTCTTCCCTTCACTGTGTTTGTTCTTGGCCGGAGAGATGGCATTGATCCGGCTAGTGCATTCCGTGTGATGGAAGGTTGGTTAGGATGAGCTAACAAATTGCGAACGCGTCGGTACAATCAATTGACGCTCGCGACACCTCGGCCTTAGCCTCAGAAGACCGGCGGGTAGCCCTTGTCTGCTTGACGTGCGGGCCCCTCGCGCCCAAGCCGATGCTTGGTTACGGCTTATTCGTCAACCAGACCAGCCCTGCAGCTTGCCTGGGTGAAAGAGCTCACGCTGCTTCCTGGCAGGTCCCAGCCGGCGCAAGTGCTGCTGCAGCTCCCAACCACGTTAACGAGAGCGGGAAGGGGATTGTACCTGGGCTCAGGCCCACGTCGTTCTGCTTGCAACATGAGCCGGCAAATCATGAGCCATCTCTCCGCAACAGCCGTCGACGGTGGCGGGGTAACGGTGTTTCATTTGGTAGGAAAGTGGAGCCATTGATCGAAGGATGTGATGCAGGTCTACTCCTACCACTCACCCGAACCTGGTCATCGATTGTCAGCACCGGCTGCGTGAAGGATGAAGCTGCCGATTTGTTGGTATTATTGTTGGTATCGTCCGTTTGGCCCTTTAAGAAAAGGAAGCAATGCCAATATGTTAGGAAGAATTCGCGAGTCCTCTCCTGGGCACCACCCCTCAGAAAACGCGTTCAATAGGTTAGGCTAGGTGGACACCAGTCCTTGACGTAAAGTGGGACACCTTTATCGCGCTTTGTTCCCCTGCTGCCTCACAAGCAATTCCATGCCGGATGCTGCCATCCGCTTGCGTTCGGCCTCCCGCGTGTACGGCTCAGCCTCCTTCAGCGTCAGCCAGCCGAATGAGACCGGCCCATTGGCAACGTCGCGACCATCATGCGGAAGCTCATCGAGACGGCTAGGGGCGAGCGCGTCGAGATCGAGGAAGCCTATCGCGCCCATGTCGCGGCGTGCGCAACCCACAAGAGGCGCCCGGCGCCGTTCAGCTCATTTGCCGAGTCGCTTACCAGCTTCTGTCAGGCAAACCGAATTCGGATGCGCGCCACGAACGAGACAGTGTACCTCCTCAATAGGCGCATACTCTCTAGCCAGCGAGACGGCGTGCTGATCGGCACACCACAACGTCGCTACGCAACTACGCGATCAGACTTGGGGCGACACTCTCAGCAAGTCGTGATGGCATTCTCCTTAACGATCTCCTGCCACTTCGGACCAAGTTGTTGGCGCGCCGAAATGGCATTTGCGCCTGCCGGATCATCATCACGAAACATTTTCACGAGAAGTCCCTGATCGTGTGATCCGGCAATGATCGGTGAGCCACCCGAAAAGTACGTCGTTGACTGGCCGTGTGCCGTTACGACGTTGCCGTGGCCTACCGCTGTCGCGGAACTAACGGTGTGGGCGTGCACAGGCGTGTACCCTATGACTCTGACGTTGTTTTGATACCGCCCGTCAAGAATGATGAAGCGATCGAAGCCACGATTGATTGTTTCAATGGCAGCGTGCCTGAGAGCAACGCTTTGTGCGCCCGCAGACCCGCAGATTGGCGCGGCGTTTGTCGTAATGATGATGGTGTCCGCGGCAACCGGAAGCGTAGCTGATCTCGCACACCCGATAAAAATTAGGCTTGCTGCAACAATAGCAGTCTTGTTCATTATCACCCCCTCTCCACTCACGACAAATTAAGCTTCCGACCTGCGTCGCGGCAACGTCAAATTGGCGAATACGGATGATTGGGCGGTGAGACTGGGGAAAACAGCCGAGCCGGTCGTTCGGTAAGGACATTCAGATCATCGCTGGATTGTCTTGCGCTAGCAAAGCTCACTTCAGATCGCGTCCCACAGATACACCGAGGCCGTCTGCGAAAAACGGAAGAGCAGACGTCATAGGTCTTGCTGCACCTATTCAGGGCCTGTTCAGACAAAATTCCGCTAGAGGGAACAAGCACAAGGCTGCTAAATGGCGGTTGTGAGGTTCGTGGGGGGATGGTGTGTCAACACTCCTGCCGCAGGGAGTTTGGCGGAAAGCAGGGTGGCGGGGTGCGCCGGGATTCGGGCGTCTTGCTGCGCTGTTGGCCCTCTTCGCACTGATGCTCCTGCGGGTCTGGGAGCCACCTCTTCTCGAAACGCTGCGTGGGCGAATTTTCGATACGTATCTGCAGCTTCATCCGCGTGCGGTCAGTGAGTATCCTGTCACAATCGTCGATATTGACGAACGCTCGCTGCAAGCAATCGGACAGTGGCCTTGGTCACGGGTGACACTTGCCTCACTGGTCGACCGCCTTGCTGAACGCGGAGCGGTGGCAATCGGCTTCGATATCCTCTTTGCTGAGCCTGATCGCCTCTCCCCCGCCCGGATCGCTGAAAGTGTGCCGGATGCCGAATTGAAATCCCGCCTCGCCGCGTTGCCGGACAACGACGCGCAACTTGCCGAGGCTATTGCCCGGACGCGAGTCGTGCTCGGGCAGGCCGGCACTTCAGACATTACCACCGCGGCTGATCCTTCCGAATTGCCGATTACACCAGTTGCCACAATCGGAGACAATCTCGATCGCTACCTTCTTCGGATTCCGCGCCTCGTGGCGAACCTGCCAGTTCTCGAAAGGGCAGCTGCCGGAAGGGGCCTGATCACGGTCCAACCGGATGCGGACGGCGTCGTTCGCCGCATTCCGACCCTCTTCTACGCCGAAGGCCGTATTGTCCCATCGCTTTCGATCGAACTCCTGCGCGTGGCGACAGGAGCCACCACACTCCTCGCCAAAAGCGACGAAGCCGGGATCAAAAGCGTCGTCGTTGCAGGCGTCGAGATAGAAACCGAACGCGACGGCCAGCTTTGGCTACATTTCACGCCGCACGACCCGCGCCGCTTCGTTTCCGCCGTCGACGTACTTTCAGGACAGGTTTCAGACGACCGTATCCAGGGCAAGCTGGTCCTCATAGGCACGTCAGCCGCCGGCCTGCACGATCTGCAAACGACGCCACCCGAACGCGCCATGCCTGGCGTCGAAATTCACGCCCAGGCAATCGAAAGCATTCTCGAAAATGCGCTTCTCGTGCGGCCGAATTACGCCTTGGGACTTGAAATTTGTCTCGCGCTCGCGATCGGGATCTTCATCATAATTGCCGTGCCGATGCTCGGTGCGCTCGCCACTCTTCTCTTCGGCATAGCAACGACCGCGCTGCTCGCTGCCCTTTCCGGTTATCTTTTCGTCCGGTCCGGTATTCTGCTCGACGTCGTTTATCCGCTGCTTTCGAGTACAGTCGTCTTCCTGCTGCTCGCCGCTATAAATTATCTGCGCGAAGAGAAACGGCGTGCCGGCATTCGAAACGCATTCAGTCAATATCTCGCCCCGGAGCTCGTCGAGCAATTGACGCGCGAACCAGACCGCCTGAAGCTCGGCGGCGAAACGCGCACGATGTCCGTCTTGTTTGCTGACGTGCGCGGCTTCACCAGCATTGCGGAGCGTTTCCGGGAAAATCCTGCCGGACTGACGGAATTGATGAACCGCCTACTGACGCCTCTGTCGCGGGCGGTCATCGAACGCCGCGGCACGATCGACAAATATATCGGCGATGCCGTTATGGCGTTTTGGAACGCTCCGCTTGATGATCCTGACCACGCACTCCACGCGTGCGAGGCTGCCCTTGCCATTTCTGAACGCCTAGATGCCCTGAATGACGCCCTCACGCTTGAGGCACAAAAAGGCGGAGCAAACATCCCAATAATGGAAATTGGCATCGGCATCAGCACTGGCCTGTGCATGGTCGGTAACATGGGCTCGGATATTCGGTTCGATTACACTGTGCTTGGAGATAGCGTTAACCTCGCTTCTCGAATGCAACATCTTGCCAGCGCCTACGGCCTCCGCATTCTGATATGCCCGGAAACTGCCGCTCGTTGCCAAAATACCCTCCCAATCATTAGCGTTGATGATGTGCGCGTCCGGGGCCGCAAACATGCGGTGACACTTCACACGCTGGTCGGGCAACCTGATCTTTCGCAAGACCCCAACTTTCGCTCATTTCGCGCGGCATTCGAAACAATGCGCGCCCATTACCGACACGGTGAATGGAAGCAGGCAATGAATGCGCTGGAGGCCGCTCACCGCCATTATGACAATCCAAGAATTTCTCGGCTGCTGGAGATCTACGCATGGCGCATTGCCCAACTGAAACGCCGTTCATCCTTGGAGGGATGGAATGGCATATTTTCAGATATCTATCCGGGCGCCGCGGAATTGCTCACAACTGAACCGAATTGGACGGCAACCCAGCCGTGGGTGGAGGCATCATGGAAGGAGCCAAATTCGAAACCTCACTGATTTCACTGGTGGCCATGGCTGCGCTGGCTATCGCGTTGCAACCTATGCCAGCTCATGCCGCCCATCCGGAAATCGGCAGCACCGTCGTGGTCAAGAATGACGTGACGGCCGAGCTGGAAAGCGAGAAACGTCGACTTTCGAAGGGCGCCAAGGTTCACCAGGATGAAATTCTGATTACCGGCGCAAAAGCGAGCGCAGAGATCAAGCTGCTTGATGAGACAAAGCTGGCCGTCGGCCCCTCGTCACGGCTTGTTCTGGACAAGTTCGTCTATGACGGAAGCGCGCCCCCGCAATCCATTTCCATCACTCTAGCGAAGGGGGCCTTTCGGTTCATTACCGGTGCAACTGACAAGGCCGCCTACGAAATTAAAACGCCGACAGCAACCATGGGTGTGCGCGGAACGGTGTTTGACGTCTTCGTCGCAGATAACGGCGAGTCGATCGTTCTGCTCCATGAAGGCAGCGTCGAAGTCTGTACCCGTCCATCCAACTGCAAACGGCACAACGTGGTGGGCAAGATCATTCACGTCGGTCTCGGCGGCGTACTTTCCGATCCGATGAACTGGCACCGATCGCTACTCGGAGGCGTGGCACTCGCGAAGGCATTTCCATTTGTCGGCCGTCGGCTGGCAATCGATCCTGTACGACGTCTCTCGCAAAGGATGCTCCAGAAGGGCCGCGTAGATAACATTATCAGAAAAGGGCCTGTGGACGGCGTGCGCAAGCTTCGTAGAACCCTCCCGCTCCGCTGAGTGCGTTTCAGAACGGTTCAATAATGCGAGATCTATTCGGCAACCCACGCTCTCAAGCATGAGCTCCTTTCATCTGCAGCGCGGAAAGGGTTTGGGGACACCCTCTTCTATTCAAAGGGATTTTCAAAAGTGTCGGCGTGGACAAACTTCAGGGACCTTTTGCAATACCTCGCGTGGATCGCAATGGCGCTCACGCTATGCTCCACGTTTTCACGAACCATCATCCGTCTGCGGCTCTTCGCGGCCACCAGTAATATCCTGGCTATCATATCTTCCACAGCCATCGGCTTTTGGCCAAGTGTGATCCAAAATGCCGTCCAGCTTCCCCTGAACATTTACCGCATCCGAGAAGCGCGCCGGCAGGTCGAGAAACTGAGAGCTGCGCCCGTTACGGGGGTGCATTCCGGTTGGCTTCATCCATACGCTCGCGAGAGCACGCTCTTCGCCGGGCAAGTCCTTTTTCGGAAAGGTGACTTGGGAGATCGCCTTTACTATCTTGAGGCAGGCTCCATCCTGTTCGATGAGATCAATGTCGAGATCCACGCTGGAACATTGTTCGGCGAGATTGCCTTTTTCACCCGCGACGGCCGCCGGACTCAAACAGCGATCGCAACTTCCGAATGCAGGCTTCTGTCCATAGACGGGGACCAGCTGAAACAGCTTTACTTTCAAAATCCCGAGTTCGGGTGGTACTTGATTCAGCTCATCGCTCAACGCCTGACCGCACCAAACCATAGGGCGCCATAACAAACATCAAAAGGCGGTTCGACCGTCATCATTCACCAGCCGATTTACCTAAACAGCTCCATTCCGCCTCTCGAGTGAAAACTCCGGCGCGTCAAAGCGCGTTTAGTGATCCTGAGAAAAAAGCCCGAGAGAGCTGACATGGACCTGAGCGACCAAACGATCGCCGTCGTCGGCCTCGGTTATGTGGGCCTGCCCCTAGCTGTCGAATTTGGCAAACGACGTCCGGTTATTGGCTTCGATATCCGGCCCGAGCGGATCGTGGAGTTGCGAGAGCGCCAAGACGTCACGCGCGAGGTGGAGCCGGACGAACTCGCAGCGGCCCGTTACCTTGTCTACACTTGCAACCCAGCTGATTTGGCACGCTGCGGTGTTTTTATTATCGCCGTTCCGACTCCGATTGACAAAGCCAACCGCCCCGATCTGTCCCTTCTCATTGGGGCGTCGGAAATGGTTGGCAAGGCCATTCGGCGTGGTGCCGTCGTCATCTATGAGTCAACGGTTTATCCCGGCTGCACACGCGAAGTTTGCGTACCGGTTCTGGAGCGCGCATCAGGCCTCACTTTCAATGAAGATTTCTTCGTTGGCTACAGTCCGGAGCGCATAAATCCCGGCGATAAGGAGCACCGCTTACCGATGATCACCAAGGTCACGAGCGGTTCCACGCCGGAAGCGGCACGCGCAATCGACGCCCTTTATGCGTCCATTATCCCGGCGGGAACACACCTTGCGAGCTCCATTGAGGTGGCAGAGGCGGCGAAGGTCATCGAGAACACCCAGCGTGACCTTAACATCGCGCTGATGAATGAGCTGGCGATCATCTTCCACAAGCTGGGGCTTGATACTCGGGAGGTCTTAGAAGCAGCAGCCACAAAATGGAATTTTTTGCGGTTTTCACCAGGGCTCGTTGGCGGGCACTGCATTGGTGTCGACCCGTATTACCTGACACACCGTGCTCAGGAAATTGGCTACCACCCGGAGATCATCCTCGCGGGGCGCCGCATCAACGATGGCATGGGGGCTTACGTCGCCGATAGGGTAGCACTTCTGATGATGAAAAAAGGCCTGCCCGTGGTTGGAAGCCGCATTCTTGTCCTGGGGCTGACATTCAAGGAAAACTGCCCAGACTTGCGTAATTCCAAAGTGATCGATGTTATCCGTCGCCTCGAGCAATACAACGCCACTGTCGAAGTCTGGGACCCGTCAATACGGCCATCCGATGCTCGCCGCGAATTCGGCCTTGAGGTGCATTCTCGCGAGCCCCTACGCAGCCACTATGACGCCGTGGTTCTGGCAGTGGCACATCGCGCATTCGCCGATATGGGAGCGGCGAAAGTCAGAGAATTTGGACGGCCGGGTTCCGTGTTCTTCGATGTGAAAGGCGTATTTGGAAAAGGAGAAAGCTGCGACAGGCTCTGAGTGCTAGCGATCGCGGCTTTGGCTGCAAACGAAATTCGGCCGGAATGGCGGATAAGACGCCTATTCCGGCCGAAAATATCTCCGGTGTCAGAACGCCTTGGTCGCGTCGGGACGATATTTATTTTGGGGCACAAACCCGGAGCGTTCTGCTGGACGTAGATCGCGTACCCAAACTTCGCGATTTGGATGCAGACCGGCGCCGCGTTTGGCCGGCACCGCGGTGTGGCGCGCCCGGTGTAGAAGACGCGTGTCAGCCTTGCCGCAATTCGGGTGAATGCCACCGTTGTCTGCCACCGCCTTTTCCCAGGCCGCCTTGCGCTTCTGGAAAACGGCCGGGTCGTCGAGCGCCGGGCAATTGATCTCGTTCTTATTGAGATCGACGATGATCTCGTCCCCATCCTCGATCAAGGCAATCGGACCACCGAGGGCGGCTTCGGGCCCGACGTGACCGATCACAAGACCAACCGACCCGCCAGAAAAGCGGGCGTCGGTCATCAGCGCCACGACAATATTCCGCTCGCGGCATAGCGCTGTGATCCGTGACGTCGGGTCGAGCATCTCCGGCATGCCTGGCGCACCGCTCGGCCCCTCGTACCGCACGACGACCATATCCTTATCCTGGAACCGCTCGGGCTCCGTATCGAGCGCGCGGATCAGCCCCTGCTCGCCTTCGAACACCCGCGCGGTCCCGCGATAGACGTTGTTCTCCAGGCCCTTTTCGACGCCGGCCAGCTTGAGGACAGCCGAGTGATCCGGCGAAAGGTTCCCGCCTAGGAGGCGCAGGCCGCCGGTCGGTTTGTAAGGATGTTCGACGGTATAGATCACCTTGCCGTCCGGCCGCTTCGGAGCAAGCCGCGCGACCTGCTGGGCGAGGGTTTCCCCGGTGCAGGTCATGACATCACCGTTGAGCAGGCCCGCGTCCAACAGTTCGCGGACGATCACCTGCACGCCGCCGACCTCGTCGATGTCGATCATCGAGTACTTGCCGTACGGGCGCGCGTCGGTGAGCACCGGCACGACGTGCTGCGAGAGGTGGTTGAACTCCTCAGGAGTCATGATCTCCTTCCAGAAGTCCGCATATCCCGCAGCGCGAGCGATTTCGGGCGCGTGCAGCACGACGTTCGTCGAGCCACCGATCGCCATGGCCACGATCACCGCATTACGCAGCGAGTCGCGAACGACGATATCGCGCGGTTTCAGATCCTTTTCGATCAGCTGAGCCAAGTACTCGACCAGTTGAGCCGGGAATTCATTCAGGCGGCGCGGATCATCGGAAGCGGGCGCCACCATGTGGAGCGGCTGCATGCCAACCACGCCGATGAACGTCTGCATCGTGTTGTAGGTAAACATGCCACCACAGCTGCCGATACCGGGGCAGGCGTGGCAGGCAATGCGCTTGCGATACTCGGGGTCCGGATGCCCGGCGACCTGGTACGCGCTCACGATGTCGAGCTTTTCGCCCGTAACCGGATCGGTCCCAGGGCGGATCGTTCCGTCCGACATGATGATAGCGGGCTGATTGTGCTCGAGTAGCGCGGCAAGCGTTCCGACCGGCGGCTTATCGCAGGCAACGACCGCGATCGTTCCGGCAAGCCCCGTGGCGCTGAGGTGCTCGCAGAGCGCATCGTGGGTCACCTCGCGCCCAATCAGCGAGTAGCGCATCTCGCGCGTGCCGTTACGAATGCCGTCGGACGTCGCGATGGTGTACTCGGGCTGGACGAGGCGGAAGCGAAGCTGGCCTGGCCCCTTGCCGATGCGGCGCTTCAGCTCAGCGTGGATGGCTTCGACCTTGGCCATAACGCCGAGGTAGCATTGGCTGTCGCCCTTCGTGCCGACCACGCCAACCGACGGCTCATGGATCAGATCAGGGTCTGTGCCAAGTTCGCGCGCGATTCCAATGGTTTGCGCTGTGCGACCAGGATGATGGTCGATGAGCACGGTTCTTGAGTTTTTCACAAATCCCTCCTTCCGCCAGCGCGGTGCATACGGTCCGGCCTAGCTATAGCCCGGCTGAAATCGGGATCGGAAGGGGCTTGTGGCGGCGAACCGTCGCGCAAGAGTTGTTCAGGGAGCGCCTTGGTTCAAATCGAGCCTCCGCTGGTCAGGCCGCGCGCGTCCGTGATGCCTTACGTTTGGGTGATCCCCCTGAACCTTTTCTGACCTCGGCGGGCGGCGCCTTGTGCCCGTAGTCAGCCATGGCGGCGCGGGTTTCCTCGATCTGTTCGCGCGTCAGTATCACGGGATCGCCAATCTGCAGCGCGAGGTAATACTGCTTCGCGAGCGTCTCGAGCTCGACGGCAAGCCACATCGCTTTCTCCAGTGTCGGCCCGAGCGTGATCATGCCATGGTTGGCCAGAAGGCACGCATTGCGGTCTGCCAATGCGGCAAGGGCCGCGTTGGATAGCTCCTGAGTGCCGAAGCGCGCGTACTCCGAGCAGCGCACATCCTCGCCTCCGAAGATCGCCACCATGTAGTGGCAGGCGGGAATGTTCCGCCGCGTGATGGCCAGCGCGGTGGCAAAGGTTGAGTGGGTATGAACGACCGCCCCGGCCTCAGGCCGCGACCGTAAGATATCGAGGTGCATCCGCCACTCCGAGGACGGCTTTAACGGCCCCCGATAGGTCCCGTCCGTCCGGTCCAACGGCATGGCCGCGATCATCTCAACGGACATGCTGTCGTAGGGGATGCCAGATGGCGTGATCAGCATTTCGTCGCCGTGGCGCACCGAAATGTTGCCCGACGTGCCCTGATTGAGCCCGACTGTATTCATCCACCGGCACTGGTCGATTATGGCCTGTCGGAGCTGGCGTTCGCGTCTCGTCATGAGGTGCTTCTAATGTGAGTTGGAGCGGCGCATGGAGCGTTGTTATCAGGAGACCAAACGCATATCACGGACCACGCAGCCGCAACTTCAACCCGCGGCGCCCGGAGGTGTGGCTCCGGAGCCCCGATCGCTCTCAATCTTCTGCATTGGACTGGATCCCGAATTCGCGCGCCTGGGGCGGTATGTTATCTTCCGCCATGTCGGCAACGCCCACCATCCTCAGAGTCTCCTGAATGACCGTCAAGGCACGTACCTTCCTAACGGCTGTCCTTGTAGCCACTGCACCTTCCACCGTGCTCGCGGGTGGTGATAACGGGTTTGGTTATGCCGCGCCGCAGCCAATCGGGATCCTTAGCACCTACGATCTGGTGCGCGATGCGTTTGCCTCCACGACGGCGCTTTACCTAGCTCTAAATGGGGATTTGGCTCGGGAGGGTCTTGCTGTCCGACTGGCGGTCACGACCGATTCTTACAGCTACGACTATCGCTGGCTTCCGGGAGACGTGGATGGCGACGCCTGGGCCGTCGACGGCATGCTGGGCTATCGCTGGGTACGCGGCGACGTCACCTCAGCCATTTTCGTGGGTGCTGAGCATCAGGATCACGATCTGTCTCCGAAAGATCCGTTCAACCCTGTGAGGGGCAGCGAGACTGGCTTCAAGGTCCTCGTGGAATTCACGAAGCTGCCCACGCCGCACTCTCCTCTCTACACCGATCTGACTGCCAGCTATTCCACGGCCTTCGACACGTACCATGTCGACGGGCGCCTTGGGTGGGCGTTTGGCCAGTTCGTCGTCGGCCCCGAAGTCTGGTTTATGGGCGACGAAGCCGATGATGCGCAGCGCGTTGGCGGCTTCCTCATGACGGATCTGCCGCCTCTGCTCTTCAAGAATTTCTCGAGCCAGCTCACACTGTCGGTAGGCTATCAGTTCTCCGACAACGACAACGGCCCCTCGACCTTTGGCGCACAAGGCATCTACGGCGCGGCACGGTTCAATACGAAGATTGCGTGGGATTGGCGCTGAGGGAACACCCTCATTCCAAGTTGAGATTTGCGAACTGAGCTTTTGCGCAATGATTCCGCTCAGCTGGCCGGCTAAAAAAGAGCCGGCCGAGCAGGCTCAGGGATGACGGTTATTGCGCCCCCACTTGCCTGGAAATGCTATCGACCTCCGCCATCTCCTCCGCCGTCAGTCGCCATTCGGCCGCCTGAACATTCTGCTCTACTTGCTCCGGCTTTGTTGCGCCGGCGATAATGCTCGCCACGAACGGTTGGGAGGCGAGCCAGCCAAAGGCCAGCTCGAGCAGACTGTGGCCGCGAACCTCGGCAAATTTTGTGAGCCGCTCGACAAGATCGAAGTTTGCGTCTGTGAGATACTTGTCCGCCCAGCGCTTCATCGCACCCATTCTCGTATCGGGCGCAGGAGCACTGTCGCGCTTGTATTTGCCTGTGAGAAGCCCCGAAGCGAGCGGGAAATAGGGCAAGAGGCTGAGCCCGAAGTGCTGCATCGCCGGGATCAGGTGCTCCTCGTGATGCCGAACGACAAGGCTGTACTCGTCCTGGCATGAGGCGAAGCACGTCAAATTGTGATGCCGCGCCATCCACATGGCGTCGGCAACCTGCCAAGCCGGGAAATTGGAGCAACCGATGTAGCGCACCTTGCCTTGGCGAACTAGGTCGTCGAGCGCGCGCAATGTTTCCTCGATTGGCGTGCGGGGGTCGGGCTGGTGAATTTGGTAAAGGTCGATCCAGTCGGTTTTCAGTCGGCGGAGGCTATCCTCGACAGCCTGCATGATGTACCGCCGGGAAGCGCCCATTAGCCCCTTGTCGGCGTCCATGGGCATGCCGAACTTGGTGGCGAGCACGATGTCTTTCCGGCGCGACCCCAGAATTTCGCCAAGGATCGTCTCGGACCCGCCTTTGTTGCCGTAGATGTCGGCGGTGTCGAACAGCGTAATGCCGAGATCGAGGGCCCTGTGCACCACGGCGCGCGAGGCTTCGAGGTCAATGCGCATTCCGAAGTTATTGCAGCCCAACCCGACTACGGAAACCTGCAAACCTGTTCGCCCCAAATTACGCTGTTCCATGATCCCTCCCGATTTCACCCAAGACGCAGTCACCCAGTACCAGCTTACAGCTAGCACAACTCAGCACCCAACAAGCGAACACGTTCATGCATACTCTGCCTTATCCGACGCGGGGTCGTGCCCATGCTCTTTATGAACCAGAACCTCGGGTAGCCGGTTCTTGATGCATGCAGCGTCGGAGGCCCCGCCAGGCGATCCTGCTCTTGGCGGGCGAAACGACGCCAATCGCGCTCGCATGCTACCTGACCAAGAGAAGACGATGCTCACCGAGCGGTTCAGCCCTCGCTATCTCGACCTCGACGCCTGGCCCACAAGCGAAATGCTTGCAGCGATGTATGAGGGCCAGCTCTATGCCGCAGCGGCGGTGCGGGAAGCCCTCGGTGCCATTACCGAGGCGGTCGATGCGGCGGTGTCTGCCTTGCGCCGGGGTGGGCGCATTGTCTACGTCGGCGCCGGAACATCCGGCCGGATCGGCGTTCAGGACGGCGCAGAGCTCACGCCAACCTACGGTTGGCCAGCCGAGCGCGTGATCTTCATCATGGCCGGCGGCCTCGCCGCCCTCGTCGAGAGCGTCGAAGGAGCCGAAGACGATGAAGCGGCCGGCTCGCAGGCCATAGTGGATGCAGAAATTGGCCCCAACGACGTGGTTATTGGTCTAGCGGCCAGCGGAACAACGCCCTACACCGTCGCCGCGATTAGAGCGGCGAGCGAAGCGGGCGCGGTAACGATCGCGATCGCCAACAATCCGCGCGCCCCATTACTCGAAGTCGCCAGACACAAAATACTGGTCGAGACGGGTCCGGAAGTGATTGCAGGCTCCACCCGCATGAAGGCTGGGACGGCCCAAAAAATCGTTCTCAATCTCTTTTCCACGGCGCTCATGGTGCGCCTTGGCCGCGTCTATCGCGGCCTCATGGTTCACATGCGGGTCATCAACACGAAGCTCAAGCGGCGCGCGGAGCGGATCGTGCAGGAGGTGGTAGGCTGCACGAACGATGAAGCCGCATACTATGTCGAGCAGGCGGCAGGAGACGTGAAAACAGCGGTGCTGATTGGATTGGGGCTTACGCCAGCCGAAGCCGGCGATTTGCTCGCGCGCCACGAAGGAAATCTACGGGCCGCAATTCAGGAGGTCGCGCGGTAGCATGGTCGCGCAGGTTGCCGAAACTGCGATGGCGCGGGAAATTGCGGAAATTCCCGCTGGTGCCGCACGTTTGCTACAAAAACGAACCGAATTCCAAAATATTGCTGAGAAAATTCGTGCCCGTCGGCCGCGCGTGGTCGCCGTGTGCGGCCGCGGCAGCTCCGGCCACGTGGGCGTTTACTTGCGTTATCTTTTTGAGACCCAGTTGCGATTGCTCGTGTCGTCCGCGGCCCCGTCGGTTGTAACGGCCTATCGGCGACCGCCGGATATGTCGGACGCGCTGTTCGTCTTGATTTCCCAATCGGGGCGGAGCCCTGATTTGGTAATGGCTACGCAAGGCGCACGCTCTGCCGGCGCTCTGACATTGGCTGTCGTCAATGACGTCACTTCACCGGCAGCAGCTACCGCGGATTTTGTTTTGCCAATTGAGGCAGGACCCGAAAAGGCTGTTGCCGCGACGAAAACGGTGGCGCTGTCCATGGTGGCCATCGCGCTTCTGGCTGCCGCGCTAACCCAAGACACAGAACTCGAAAAGGCCCTGGAGCGATTGCCGGATCGATTGCAGAAGGCGCTGACGTGCGATTGGAGTAGCTGGGGAAATTGCGTTGGAGACGCGCGGGCCGCCTTTGTCGCTGCGCGCGGTTATGGATTGGGTACGGCGCGAGAAATCGCACTCAAGGTCACGGAGACCCTTCAGGTGCCGGCTCTGGGATTCAGTGCTGCCGAGCTTCGACACGGACCCCGTGCCGCTATCAAGCCCGAGACACCGGTGCTGGTTCTTCGACAGGCAGACGAATGTGCGCCCACCGTCGACGATCTGGTGAAGGATCTTCTGGATGCGGGCGAAACGGTGTTCGTTGCTGGCGGACCGACGAGCACACTACCCTGGATCGGTGACGATCATCCGCTCACCGATCCGATTACGATGCTGGTCCCTGCTTATCGGGCCATCGAGGCCGCTGCACGCCGCCGTGGCCTCGATCCCGATCACCCGGAACACCTCACAAAAGTGACGCGAACTTTGTGAGCTCGCGTCCCTCTCTTCTAGAGCAGTTCAGGCGTCCGGCTGCTACGCAGCGTGGTCCGGTACAAGTACGATCTTGCCGATGTGCGCGCTGCTTTCCATAAGCCGATGCGCTTCCGCAGCCTCAGTCAGTGGGAATGTCTTGTACATAATCGGCTTCACCTTGCCCGCTTCAATGAGTGGCCAGACTTTGGCCTCGAGCGCGCGGGCTATTTCGCCTTTCTGTTCGACCGACCGAGGCCGCAGCGTCGAGCCGGTCCAGGTCAGCCGCTTGATCATGAGCATCATGAAATCCGCCTCGACCTTTGAACCGCCGAGCCACGCAATTTGCACCAGACGGCCCTCGACGGCCAGGGCACGGATGTTTCGCTGGACATAGCTGCCACCGACCATATCGAGGATAACGTCGACGCCTTTGCCGCCGGTCAGCTCCTTTACGACGGCGACAAAATCCTCGTTCTTGTAGTTGATCGCGCGTTCGGCGCCGAGCGCCTCGCACGCTTTGGCCTTTTCATCGTTGCCCACCGTGCAAAATACGCGGGAGCCAAACTCCCGGGCGAGCTGAATGGCTGTGGTACCAATGCCGCTCGAGCCGCCGTGGATCAGCAATGTTTCGCCTGGCTGCAGACCTCCGCGGTCAAAAACATTGGTCCAAACTGTAAAGAAAGTCTCTGGAACAGCGCCGGCCTCTACCATCGACAAGCCTTTGGGGACGGGAAGCACCTGCGGCTCCGGCGCGACACAATATTCCGCATACCCACCACTCGCGACCAGGGCGCAAACCTTATCGCCCACATTGTAACGGGAACAGCCCGGCCCGACGGCAACGACTTCGCCCGCGATTTCAAGCCCTGGCACATCGCTCGCTCCTGGCGGCGGGTTGTATCCACCAAGACGCTGCTGAACGTCCGGGCGGTTTACGCCGGCCGCGGCTACTTTCACCAGCACCTCGCGCTCGCCGGGCTTCGGCACAGGCATCCGATCCGGCTTCAGCACCTCCGGCCCGCCGAACCCGTCAATGCGGATGTAGGTCATGCTGTCGGGCAGGCTCATCGGTTCTCTCCTCCAGCTGGATGTTTGTTCCGTCCGGGCTGCTTAGCGCAAGCGCAGCCACACGTCACGGTCAACGATGATCGATCCGGTGTGTTGCCAAACTGGCCGCACTCACGTCCCCGCGCCGCGAAGTGGAGCTTACGTGAAATTGGGAGACGGAGAGGAAATTCGTCCGCGCTGAACCGGAAGCCCGCGCATTCTCGAAGCAAGCTTCCCCAGCCGCCGCCTCCCGAGAAGCCGGAGGAGCCTGAGGACCGGCGGGTGGGATCGCGCTTGCGAATGCGCAAGTCACCGCGGGGATGCTCTTAATCAACTCTCGTCGTTCGCGCGGAGAACAAGGACTGGGCAATTCGCCCTTGATAAAACTTCTTTCAAGATGCCCGCCCGCGGGCTCTCCCAGCTTCCTCGCCAGACCAAAACAATCATGTCCGAGGAATGTCGCTCCGACAGGCGAAGAATTTCTTCCGTAGGATCTCCGTGTCCCAAAAGAATGCGAAGGTGCACATGACCGAGTGGGCAGACACATGCCAGTCGGTTTAGAAATTCGCTCGCCCAGCTCGGCCATTCGTGCTGAGGTTGGTCGATATAGCGAGGCGATACGAACGTTCCGGGTTCTCCTGAGCGCAACGAAAAATTTGCTATGTGAGCTATCAGAAGCTCCGCCCCTGCCCGCTCCGCAAGCTCGACTGCGGGCCTCAATGCAGCGCTTGTGGTCGGAGTCCCATCGTGCGGTACGAGAATATGATGCAAGTACCAGGAAGAAATACCGCGTTCCGGAGGGACAAAAATTACCGGGCTATGCGCTTCCCGCAGCACCTTCGTCGCGGTGCGACCAAGATGATGTTGTGGATGCGGGCGGCAATGTTTGCAAAGAACGATGATCTTTGCGCCAAGCTCCTGAGCTACCGGCACAATGGCTTCGTTCGGGTCTCCGGCTCGCGCACTTACCGCGTGCCCTTCGAGCAAACCCGTTTGATGGCTGAGGCGATCACGTAATTCCGCTTCACTTTCACTGCTTTCGCCAACGTGCAGAAAGTGGATTTGAAGCCCTTCCACTTCCGTCAGCGAACGCGCGATTGGAACAGCCGACAGGGCCTGCTTGGATCCGTCGAGCGGAACGAGAATAACGTCTCTGCTCATTGGCCACCGCCTCAGCTGTCGCTCGCGCGCGTCTCAGGGCAACGCTACGTCGAACCAGTTGTTTCGCCACTGGAACCGCATCGACAGACGCCGCCAGCTCTCTGGCAAATTCGGTTGGAACCTCGGCTCGGATTCGCCCAAATGCAAACCGGCGAAACCGAAAACAGCCGATTGCCAAAGCCCACCCAAAGCCGCCATGTGAACACCGGCCGCGGAATTTCCCATATTGTTCGCGAGATCAATTTCCGCTGTTTGCCGGAAATAGTGCTCGGCGAGCGCCATATTGCCTAGTCTCGCTGCGACCACCGCGTGAATGGCAGGACTGAGCGAGCTTCCGTGACCGCACCGGGGCTCGTAATATTCAAAGTTTGCTTTGCGCACCTCTGCCGGCAGTCGATCCCAGAGGAGGTAGACGAGCATCACCACGTCTGGCTGCTTGATGATCTTGGTTTTTGCGATGTTTTCTCTCCCCAGGATCACATCCATCGGGGCGATTCGGTTAGCGAACCGCGATAGGTCAATATCTTCCAGCTCGAAATAACCGCGGAATTGCTCGAACAGTCCGGTGCGTTCGTCGAAGCCTGTATAGATATCGCGCGCGATATTTCGCCAGGATTGAATTTCTTCCTCGCTGACGGCGATGCGGCGACCGATTGCCTGCCATTCCTCCGGCCAATAAACAGCGCAACGCTCGGCTACGTTTGCGGCAGTTTCCAAGTTCCACTGGGCCATGCCGTTTGTGTACGCATTGTCGTCTACGCTTTCGTGATATTCGTCGGGCCCGATGACGCAGCGGATGTGATAACGGCCATCTTCTTCCAAAACGACGCGACTTGCCCAAAAGCGTGCTGTTTCGATCAGAATTTCCAACCCGGCGTCCAAGAGAAAACGGTCGTCGCGGGTCGCGTCCCAATATTGCCAAACGGCGTAAGCCACATCCGCGCTGATGTGATGCTCCTGCTCGCCAGTGAGGATGCGAATGACCTCGCCCTCAGGAGTTCCCACGAATGACGGCGTCACATCCTCGCCTGTCGCCGCCGACTCCCAGGCGTAGAGAGCACCGCTATAACCAAGGCGCGCAGCATTGGCGCGCGCCGCTGGAAGCGTGTGATAGCGATACATAAGCATGGCACGCGCGGCTTCAGGCCAAGTCAGCGTGAAAAAGGGCAGCATGAAAATTTCCGTGTCCCAAAGGACGTGCCCCTTGTAACCGGGTCCGCTAAGCCCCCGTGCGCCAATAGAGACGCGCTCATCATCAGGGTTCGCGCAGCTCAGCAGGTGATAAGCTGCAAATCTCAGCGCGCGTTGATCCTCCGGCGCTCCTTCGATTCGTACGTCCGACGCGTGCCAACGGATCTGCCAGGCGCGTTGGTGATCAGCAATGATCTCTGTCAATCGGTTGAGGGCATCCTCCGCATGCCTTTGCGCAGCCTCGTTCGGCCTGTCCGTCTCGCGTGATGTGTAGACAGCAGCAACGCGCTCGAGCCGGTACGTGCTGCCTCTTTTGGCCCTGAATGGCTGATTTCCGCTCAAAAGTTCGGTCGAACCGATCACCCGCCCGTCTGGGTCGAGGACGCGATTTGCAAGGGCAACGGAAACGCTTACGCCCTCATGCGTCGTCTGCGTGGCTGAGGCTGCCAGCGACGCGTCGAGCAACAGCGGCCCACTGTAGTTCTCCGGCGTGATCTCAACGCAATGAACGAGGAGATGGCGATCGGCCTGCGAGGCAAAGCGAAACGATCGGATTCTTGTGATCCGACCATC
The DNA here is from genome assembly GCA_002919265.1 of Hyphomicrobiaceae bacterium. GTDB lineage: Bacteria > Pseudomonadota > Alphaproteobacteria > Rhizobiales > Hyphomicrobiaceae > ZC4RG25. The sequence continues at coordinate 21,171 of PKEY01000080.1, forward strand.
TTTATCCTCGTGGCGCCAGAAGCGCCACAGAATGGCTTGCCGCATGTCGAGTATGCGGCGGTGCTCGAGAGTCCGCCCCACATCGAGCCGGAGCGGTTGCCCACAAATAGAGACGGATAGATGGCACCAATCGTGGATCTCAACGAGGTGGGGGACCGAGCCCGGCTCCGCGTCGAAGACGCCGGCGATGTAAGTCGCTGGAGCAGAAAGAGGGCAGCCTTCCGCCAGAGATCCGCGTGAACCAAGGTAGCCGTTCGCAATCGCGAATTGAGACTCAAGCTCGTGCTCTCGAACGAGGGTAAACCCCTCCTCGACCAACAGCCACGCCGGATCAGTCGTGGGCGCTAGGGACGGGACGGCGGTGTCGAGCATCGACGGTCAGCCTCGATCGGTCTCTCGTCGATTATGTAGGCTCGACGAATGCCCGTCGAAAGAACGCGCACGGACACCTTTGCGGTCCCGCGCCTGGGATGGCCTGCTCCTTAGGAACGCGGAACTCCGCAGGCGGACAGCCTCAGGCCCACCAACCAAGCGTCGATGTGACGGATTCTGGGGAGTTAGGATCTGGAGTGGAGGATTGGCTGGGGGACGTGGATTCGAACCACGACTAACGGAGTCAGAGTCCGCTGTTCTACCATTAAACTATCCCCCAGCAGGGAGGCCCAGCGCGCAGCTGGGTCAATGCGAACCGCGATATAACAACTTGCCAGTTCGACTGCAAGGCGGCCAGTGGCCGCGCGCAGCCGGAGATTTAGGATTGTTCTACCACCCGTTTCAACCGGCCCGCGCGCCACCTGCAAACCGCTCCAGCCCTCAGCCCAGCATGTTCGTATCGCCGCAGACCGAAATGGCCTGGCCGGAAATCGTGCGCCCGCGAGGGCTCGCCACGAACACCACCATGTCTGCCAGCTGCTGCGGGGTAACGTACTCCTTCAAGGAGGTGTACTGCATCATGTGCTCCTCCTGCTCCTTGAAGGAGACACCGCGCTGTTGGGCCTTGGCCTCGATCACGCGGCGAATGCGGTCGCCAGCGACCAAACCGGGGAGCAAGGCGTTCGCGCGGATGCCAAAGGGCCCCAACTCCTGGGCAATCGTCTTGGTAAAGCCGATGACGCCCCACTTGGCCGCAGCATAGGGCGAGCGTAGCGGGAAGCCGTGCTTACCCGCCTGCGATGACAGGTTCATGATACTGGGGTTCTTGCTCTTCTTCAGGTGCGGCACGGCCAGCCGGACGCAGTTGAATTGACCCGTGAGGTCAACGGCGATGCAACGGTCCCAATCTTCGGGATTGATTTCCTCGACGCGGCCGGTGGGCCCGGCGATCCCGGCGTTATTGACAAGGCAGTCGAGGCCACCGAGCGCTTTCAATGCCTCATCGAACATGACGGCGACCTGAGCCCGATCAGCAACGTCGCAAACGCTCCAGGTAATCTGCGGATCGGTTTTCGAAAGGGCTTCGAGGGCAGCCCGATCAATGTCGCAAACGTGAACCTTGGCCCCCTCTCGGATGAAAGCGCGTGCAATCTCCAACCCGATCCCCGCGGCTCCTGCCGTCACCAATACCCGCAGGCCCTCGATCTGCATATCCATGATAACAGCCCTTCCTCCGGCTTTGATCTTAACCGGTTTTCATTATTGCATAGGCCGGTTAGCTTGAACCACCGCACACGCCAATTGTGCGGGGATGCTAGGAGAGGAAACGCATGCCTAAGGTGGCCATTATCGGGGCCGGCCTGATCGGTCGAGCCTGGGCGATGGTGTTCGCCCGCGCCGGCTGGGACGTAGTCGTGTGGGACGGTGTCGAGGGCGTTGCGGCGAAGGCCATGGAGCTCATCTCACAAGGTCTTGCCGACCTGAAGCGCCATGAGTTGATCGATGATCCTGACGCTGCCGCAGGCCGCGTTCGAGCGGCTCAGAGTTTCGAGGATGCTATCGCCGGCGCCGCTCTCGTCCAGGAGAACACCCCCGAAACCCTCGAGATGAAGCGGGAGATATTCGCTCGTCTTGATGCGGTTGCTGAGCCCAATACCATCCTCGCCTCCTCGACCTCCTCGCTGGTCACGTCGCTGTACACGGAGAACTTGAAAGGCCGCAGCCGCTGCCTCGTGGCCCACCCCGTCAACCCTCCGCACCTTGTGCCGATTGTTGAGCTGTGCGGCGCCCCGTGGACGTCACCTGAGGTCATGCAAAGTGCGCGGGAGATCTATCGCTCGGTCGGGCAGGTGCCGATCCACGTAAAACGGGAAGTCGACGGCTTCGTGCTCAATCGGCTGCAGACTGCGTTGCTGGCGGAAGCCTTCCGGCTGGTGGAGGAGGACATCGTCACGCCCCAAGACCTCGACGAGACGATCCGCAACGGCCTCGGCCTGCGGTGGTCGTTCATGGGACCGTTCGAAACTATTGAGCTCAACGCGCCTGGCGGCATTCCGGACTATTGTCGGCGCTACAGCCCATTCTTCCGCCGTCTCGCCAATGATCAGCCGAAGGCTTCGGTGTGGGACGAGGACAAGACCAACGCGGTCGCCGCTGCCTGGGGCCCGACACCGGATCCGCAAAAGCATGCCGCCAAGACGCGCTGGCGCGACGAACAGCTCGCCGCCCTCGCGGCCCACAAGCGCAAGATGAAGCCCTTTACCGAGTGAGAGGCCTTGAAATGAGCAAGAAGCGCAAAGTTATCATCACCTGCGCTGTTACAGGCGCTATCCACACGCCGTCGATGTCGCCCTATCTGCCCATCACGCCGGAGCAGATCGCGGACGCGGCGGTGGAGGCTGCGGAGGCCGGCGCTGCAATCGTGCACCTCCATGCGCGCGACCCGGAGACGGGGAAACCAGATCAGCGCCCCGAAGCGTTTGAGCCATTTCTCAAGGTCATCAAACAGCGCTCCAATTGCGTCGTGAACATCACGACTGGCGGCGCCCCCACGATGACGGTTGAGGAGCGTGTTCGGCCGGCGGCGACTTTCAAGCCGGAGATTGCGTCGCTCAACATGGGCACGATGAACTTCGGCCTCTATCCGATGCTGGAGCGGACAAAGGAGTTCAAATTCGACTGGGAACGCCCTTATCTCGAAGGCTCGCGCAACGGCATCTTCAAGAACACGTTTGCAGATATCGAGTACATCCTCAAGACCTGCGCCGGAAACGGCACGCGCTTCGAGATCGAATGCTACGACATCGGTCACCTTTACACGCTGGCCCACATGGCCGATCGCAAGATCGTGGAACCGCCGTTCTTCATCCAAAGCGTTTTCGGCATTCTAGGCGGCATTGGCACGCATCCTGAAGATGTCGCACACATGAAGCGCACGGCGGATCGGCTGTTCGGTAACGACTATCGGTGGAGCGTCCTTGGCGCGGGACGTCATCAGCTGCCAATCGCGGCGATGGCAGCGGCCATGGGTGGCAACGTTCGCGTAGGCCTTGAAGACTCGCTGTGGGCCGGCCCGGGTCGCCTGGCCAAGAGCAACGCCGAACAGGTGCGGCTTGTCCGGCAAATCCTCGAGGGTTTGGGCCTCGAGATTGCGACGCCGGACGAGGCACGCGAAATCCTTCAGCTGAAAGGCGCTGATAAGGTGGCTTTCTGAGCCACCTTTTCTGCGACCAAAAACTCGAACGACAACTGAGGAAGCGCCATGGCGAAGATCGCGAGCGTGAGCGTGGGGCATTACCGCATTCCACTGGATACACCGCTGAGCGACTCAACCCATGGCGTAATGACAGCCTTCGAGCTCGTGACCGTCCGCGTACGCGATACGGATGGAGCCGAAGGCACCGGTTACACCTACACGACTGGCCGCAATGGCGGCGCCATTCAAAGCATTCTCGCACGCGAGATCCCGGAGATCGTTGCGGGCGAGGAGGCCGACCGGATTGAGCATCTTTGGAATCGCGTCTGGTGGGGGCTTCATTACGGTGGTCGCGGCGGGCCGACAGTGCTGGCCCTTTCGGCGTTCGATATTGCGTTATGGGATCTGAAAGCCCGCCGGGCCAATCTGCCGTTGTGGCGGCTTCTTGGCGGCTATGATCCGGCTGTGCCTTGCTATGCAGGTGGCATCGATCTCGAACTTTCAATTGATGAGCTGCTGAAACAGACGGACCGAAACCTCGAAAAGGGCTTCCGCGCAATTAAAATGAAGGTCGGCCGCAAGCGGCTTTCCGAAGACGTGGAACGCGTCGCCGCCATGCGAAAACATCTCGGCGACGATTTTCCATTGATGGTCGACGCCAACATGAAATGGTCCGTCGACGAAGCCATCCGCGCAGCCAGAGCTTTTCAACCATTCGGGCTTGTCTGGCTGGAAGAGCCAATTATTCCGGATGATGTCGCTGGACATGCCCGCGTTGTACATGAGGGCGGAATGCCGATCGCCGCCGGCGAAAACCTGCGGACACTGTGGGAATTCAAGCAACTGATTGCATCGGGCGGTGTGACGTATCCTGAACCGGACGTGACCAATTGCGGTGGCGTTACGCCGTTCATGAAAGTCGCGCACCTGGCGGAGGCTTATAATCTTCCGGTCACCTCGCACGGAGCACACGACATCACCGTGCACCTCCTCGCCGCTTGCCCAAATCGCAGCTATCTCGAAGCGCATGGTTTCGGCCTCGATCGCTATATCGCGGAGCCACTCGTCTTGAGAGATGGAAATGCGATCGCGCCGGACCGACCAGGGCATGGCGTCACGTTCGACTGGAAGGCTTTGGCCGCGACTGCGCCTGCGTAACTTAGCGCAACGTTTCAAACAGGCGGCGCAACAGCTGCATCCGAGGAACGAGCGACGAAATGAGCAAGTGCTCCTCGAGCGTATGCGCGCCGGCACCATCGACGCCTAATCCGTCAAGCGTCGGCGCGAGATGAGCTGTGAAATTCGCATCGCTGCCACCCCCCGTGTAGCAGTCTTCAAGATCGATTCCGATCTCCTTAGCAATCATCCGTGCGTGTTCGAAAAGCTGCGCGACGCCTTCATTTTTCTCGAATGGCGGCCGATTGAGGCCACCGGTGACGACCACGGTCGTGTCGGGGTTTTTTGGCTTCAGGGAGCGCAGCCGCGAAACGATTTCGTCCGCAGCAGCGACCGTAGGAACGCGGACGTCTACGGCTGCCCAGCAATGCGCCGGCACCGTGTTGACCGTCGTCCCCCCTTCAATTCGGCCAACATTCACGGTGATGCCACGGCTATAGTCGGTCATTCCCTCGATCTCGATGATGTGCTTCGCCATCTCGAGAATTGCGCTGCGGCCATCCGCGTGTCGCGTTCCTGAGTGCGCCGGCCGGCCTTCGACCTTGATCGAAAAGCGCGCCACGCCCTTGCGTCCTGTAACGACTTTTCCGCCATCTCGCGCAGGCTCCATCACGAGGACGTATCTGGCATTTTTGGCCTGCGCCTCGATGAATGGTCGAGAAGTGGGGCTGCCGATCTCTTCGTCGGACGTGTAGAGAAAGCGGAGCGGCAACGGCGTCGTCTCGCCCGCTTCGGCCAACGAACGATAGGCCGCGTACGCAAGATAGGCGCCACCCTTCATGTCATAGATGCCTGGGCCGTACGCCCGATCTCCCTCCACCCGGAACTTGAACTTTTCCAGTGTGCCCTTCGGATGCACGGTATCCAGATGGCACAGGACGAGAATGCCGGGCCGATCGTCATTCCAAGGTGCCTGGATGAACAGGTGATCAGCGGTACTGCCCGACCCGGGAATTCTCTCGACGTTCGCGCCAGCTTGCCGGAATCCTGTCGCGACCCTCTCCGTAAGGCGATTGACCCCTTCGACATCTGCAGTCTGGCTTTCGATTTCGACCCAAGTCGCAATCCCGGCCAGCAGCATGTTCGCGTCGGGGCCTGTCATCGCTTCGATCCTTTGAAATTGGCGCAGTTGTTAGGCCATTTGTTTCAGCCTGTGTTTCCGCCCCACAGCGGAGTGCGGGCCCGGTACTCGGCGATATTATGCCGGACCACATCGTGCAGCGACCCCGTTTGCGCGTGAACAAAGCGCTGCCGCATGGAGCTGTTTCCTCGGTCCAGAATTTGCCGCAGCGTCGCGAAGTAGGGCTCATATCCGAGAGCTGCGATGCTGCCCTCGATGCGGTCACACCAATCGAGCACGTCGTCGCGCAGTGGTTTTACGCTGCCATCGAGATGTGTCACCAGCTTGGCGTCGAGCCCGAAGCGCATGGCCCGCCACTTGTTTTCGCGTGCGAGCCAGCGCGGCGGAGGCGGCACCTGATCAAGCCAGCTGGCGTGGTCTTTGAACCAATGGGCGAGCGCATGAACGAAGGCCACGACGGCCAGCGTTTCCGCGAGACTCGCCAGCCCATCACAAATTCTGATTTCCAACGTTCCGTGGGCAGGGCTCGGCCGCAGATCCCACCAGAGATCCTTCAGCGATTGAATCGCGTCGCAAGCTATCAGGGTGTTGCATAGCTGGCAGAACTCCCGCCATGAGTGCACCACGTACGGCTGTCCTGCCGTCGGCAGCGCTTCGTACGTGGTCGGCCGGCATGAGGCGAGACCGGTATCCTCCCCTTGCCAGAACGGCGAGCTCGCCGAAAGGGCCAGGAGGTGTGGAAGAAAGTGTAGAAAGAAGTTGTTGAAGCGGATGCATTCGTCGCCGCTGCCCATGCCGATATGCACGTGCATGCCGTACACGGTCATCCGGCGCGTAAGCCATTGGTTCCGGTCGATGAGTTCGTTGTAGCGAGGGGTCGGCGTGATGATGCAGTTCGCGTAACGCGCGAACGGGTGGCATCCGGTGGTCGAAAAATTCAGGCCGAGCTTGTCACCGATCTCGTCGAGTCTGTCCAAAGCGACCGACAAGTCCCGGTCGACCTCATGGACATCGTTGCACTTCCGGGAATTGATCTCGACGGTGCTGAGATAGAACTCCTTGGTGATGTTCGTCAGAGCTGTGGACTGAGCGAGCACTTCTTCAGCGCGCGGCACGAGATTGAGCGTCTCACGATCGATCAGTTGCAGCTCAATTTCGACGCCAAGCGTCAATTGCCCTCCTGAGCGAAAAGTAACGGCATCATTGGCATCCCCAGTGGCTTCCAAGGCCAGGCGTTCGAGGATGCTTTCGAGCGGGGCAGTGCGTCGCATATCGACCATGCGTCTCAAACTCCATGGCTTTTGGTGCGCGCCGCCACCGCTCGGCCCCGCACCATCGGTTCACCGGTCCAAAAACGAGGCTACGCTTCGAAAAGCTTTACTGGGACCTTTTAGCGAAAAACGAATTACCGGCTTGCCGGGGATTTCGGCTGCGATGCGAGACGCGATTCCCGCCACGTGATGAAAAGTGTTGAACAAATGATCAAAGCAGCGCCCACCCATGTGGAGATTGCGGGGATTTCGGCGAACAGCAAGTAGCCCCAACCCACCATCCACAGCAGCCGCATGTAATCTGCCGGCATGGATACGCTGGCGTCGGCTATTCTGAGCGCGTGAACATAGGCAAAGTTGGCAATGCCTGCCACCAGCCCCATACCGAACAAAACGATCCAAGACTGCAAGCTGGGCCAAACCCATACAGGAACACTGCCGAGCAGCGCGAAAGGGGCGATCATCAGCGGTTGATAGAAACTGATGGTCAAACTGCTGTCGTATTTGGCCAGGTTCTTGGCCATCAGCAGCGAGACGGCCCAAAGGATGCTTGAGCCCAGCGCGGCAATTGCGCCCCACGAAATCACGCCTTCTCCGGGTCGGAGAACGATGGCCGTACCAATCAGACCTAGGATGACTGCGGTCCAGCGCCGCAATCCGACAGACTCACCGAAGAACAGAGCCGCGCCAAGCGAGACGAAGATTGGCGTTGTGAAACTGAGGGCGCCCGCATCCGCAAGAGGCATGACGGCGAGCGCATAGTACCAGGTCGTCATTGAACATACGCCGACGACTCCACGCAGCAGCTGAAGATCGAATCGACTGCTGCGCCAAGCCCTCTGTCCAGGGCGAACCAAAAATGGCAGCGTAACTAGGATCGTGAACGTCGAACGCAGGAATACGATCTCGATCGTCGGAATTTCAGGGCTAACGATCCGCACGCCGACGTGCAAAAGGGAGGACATGGCCCCGGCTAACAGCATAAGAAGAACAGCCAAGACGACAACGCGCCCGGCTTGGTCTTGCGTCTGTTGCAGTTGTTTCCTCCCCTTTTCGAGGCCACTTCGCCTAACTGCCTAGCAAAGCCTGAACGCAGTCACGGCGCCAGACCAACTTCTGCATGACTGGATTGTCATGCTCGGCGTAGCTTTCCCGAGCTGTCCACAGCCCAACTACAACTGAAAGGCCAAGCCTCAGCGAAACGCTGCAAAGCGAACGTACAAATGAAAACACCCCGGCCAAACGGACCGGGGTGCCTATAAGACAGTTTGCAAAGAGGGGATCGCGAACCTCACCTCTTTGTAGACCTGGCAACGACCTACTCTCCCGCGTCTTACGACGAAGTACCATCGGCGCTGGGGCGTTTCACGACCGAGTTCGAGATGGGATCGGGTGGAGCCACCCCGCTATAGTCACCAGGTCGACGAAGAGGTGAGATGAAGACTTCTGGAGTCCGGCTCGGCCCTTCCTGAGTCCGAACTCAAGATGAGCATTGCTTAATGAGAGCGACCAAGCCGATCGAGCTATTAGTACCGGTAAGCTCCATGCATTGCTGCACTTCCACACCCGGCCTATCAACGTGGTAGTCTTCCACGGCTCTCAGGGGAGTACTCGTTTTGAGGTGGGCTTCCCGCTTAGATGCCTTCAGCGGTTATCCCGTCCGCACATAGCTACCCTGCAATGCCGCTGGCGCGACAACAGGTCCACCAGAGGTGCGTCCATCCCGGTCCTCTCGTACTAGGGACGGCTCCTCTCAATACTCCTACACCCACGGCAGATAGGGACCGAACTGTCTCACGACGTTCTGAACCCAGCTCACGTACCTCTTTAAATGGCGAACAGCCATACCCTTGGGACC
>PKEY01000076.1 GCA_002919265.1 Hyphomicrobiaceae bacterium
GATCACCGTCGCGATCTTGTCCCGGATCTGAGCGAAGTCGCTCTCCGTCGCGATGAGCGGCGGTGACACGCAAATCGTGTCCATGGTCACGCGAACGTAAAGGTCGTGCTCGTGATACATCTTCTCGATCGCATTATAGCCGCGCAGGCCCGGCTTGCCCGGGATCGGGTCGAGGTCAATGCCGCACATGAGGCCGATCGGGCGGATGTCGACCACGTTCGGCAGGCCCTTGAGGCTCATCATCGCCTCCGCGAAGACCTTCTCATTGGCCCGCGCTTTCTCGAACAGCCCCTCGTCCCTGTAGATGTTGAGGGTCGCGAGGCCCGCCGCGACGGCCAGCGGGTGCCCCGAGTACGTGTAGCCGTGGAACAGCTCGATCATGTGCTCGGGACCCTGCATGTGGGTCTCGTAGATCTGCTTGCGGACCATGACGCCCGACATCGGAACCGAGCCGTTGGTCACGCCCTTAGCGAACGTGATCATATCCGGGACGATGCCGTACCGCTCAGCTGCGAACGGATAACCGAGGCGGCCGAAGCCGGTGATGACCTCGTCAAAGATCAACAGAATGCCGTGCTTCTCGGTAATCTCGCGCAGGCGCTGCAGATAGCCCTTTGGTGGCGGGAGGCAGCCCGTCGATCCGGCCACCGGCTCTACGATGACCGCCGCGATAGTCGAAGCGTCATGCAAGCCGATCAGCCGCTCCAGCTCATCCGCCGTCTCGGCGCCCCAATCCGGTTCACCGATGGAGAAGGCCTGCTTGGCCCGGTTGTAGGTCGTCGGAAGATGATCAACGCCGGTCAGCATGTTGCCGAACATCTTGCGGTTGGCGACCATGCCACCGACGGAGATGCCGCCAAAGCCGACGCCGTGATAGCCGCGCTCACGGCCGATGAACCGGGTGCGGCTGCCCTCGCCACGGGCGCGGTGATAGGCTAGCGCCACTTTCAGCGCCGTGTCGACAGCCTCGGAGCCCGAGTTCGCAAACAGCGTGTACTCGAGATCGCCCGGCGCCATCAGAGCGAGTCGGGATGAAAGCTCAAATACCTGCGGATGGCCGTACTGGAACGGCGGCGCATAGTCGAGCCGGGCCGCTGCCTCCTGAATAGCCTTGACGATCGGCTCGCGCCCATGACCCGCATTCACGCAGAACAGGCCGGAAGATGCGTCGATCACCTTACGGCCGTCCGGCGTGAAGAAGTACATGTCCTTGGCGCCGGAGAAGAGGCGCGGCCTCTTCTTGAACGAGCGGTTCGGCGTAAAGGGCAGCCAGTAGGACTCGAGCTCGTTGGGTTTCATATCGAGCGGCGCCATCGCATCCTCCAATCGTGTTGCACAGGGCGGCGGTCAGACTCACGGGGCGGTAATCCTTGGAACAAATTTGCAGACGCCCGCCTGCATAGGAGTAGAGGCCTGATCGGCATAGCCCATCAAGTCCTTTTCTCTCAGATTTCAAATGCTTGATTTTGCTGCACGTGCTGGCAACAGTTTTCGGGATATTGAACACCCGAAACACGGAGCAGCTTCTATGACGGTAGATGTGGGTGGTCGACTGCGCTACGTCCGCGAGCGCTACAATCTTTCTCAGCGCGAGCTGGCGAAACGGTCGGGCGTCCCGAACTCGACCATCTCGCTCATCGAGGCCAACAAGGTGAATCCTTCCATCGGTGCCCTGAAGCGCATCCTCGATGGCGTTCCCATCGGGCTTGCCGAGTTCTTCGCCATCGAGCCGGACAAGCCGCGCAAGATTTTCTACGCCGCGGAAGAGCTGACCGAGATCGGCAAGGGCGGGATCTCTTATCGCCAAGTGGGAGAAAATCTCGTCGGGCGGGCGTTGCAAATCTTGAAAGAACGCTATGAACCGGGGGCCGACACGGGTCGTGTGCCTCTCGTGCATGATGGTGAGGAAGGGGGCATCATCATCAGTGGGCGGCTGGAGGTTACAGTCGACTCCGAGCGCCGCATCCTGGGGCCCGGTGATGCCTACTACTTTGAAAGCCGCCGCCCCCACCGCTTCCGCTGCATCGGCCCGGTTCCGTGCGAGGTCGTCAGCGCGTGCACGCCGCCGTCGTTCTGATACCGAAGAGCCAAGCTCCAGATCCCACACGCAGCCGAAGCGCAATCCCTCCCGACGGCGATCATTCGCCGTTGTCGGATTTCCAGCGTTCTGCGTTCATGCTTAAGCTAGGCGTTGTGTGAGTAACGCGCCGTAGTTGTGAACCGCCCTAATTGTGCCGCCCTTCGGTCCCGGCCACACCCGAATCCGAGCGGCATTTAGGAGTCGTTAGTCGAATCGGCGTGGAGTAGCGCTGCACGGGCGGGGGAGAGGTCCGGTAGCGCGAGGAGGTAGGCTCTATGTTGACGAGCGTTCTTGAGAGTGGCGTAGGCGTTGGCCCCTATCCTGAGTTGGCCGATAAGCGAATTCTTATCACCAACATGAGTCTTCAGGCAGGCGTGGACGTGGCGCGCGCCTTTGCCGAAAATGGATGCCGGATCGTCCTGCACACGCGCGAGACTGGTGTCGAGATCGACGCGGTGCTCGAGATGCTGGCCCAGTCAGCCGCCGAGCTGCAGGTTTACTCCGACCCGCTTGCCGATACAGAAGCCACAACGAAGTTTGCGCAGACCGCTGCCAAAGCCTTTAACGGTCTCGACTCCGTCATCAACCTCCTCCACCTCGACCTTGAGGCGCTCACCTCTGGCGAGAGCCGCCCGGCGGAAGAAGCTCTGGCCTGGAAAATTCAGACGGCGCAGCTGATCTCCCGTATTGCCGCCAATCGCATGCGGCTGACGTGGTCGGAAGGCCTGATCCTCAACATCCTCGTCAGCAAGGCGCCGCAAACGCCCAAGGAAGCGACGATTCTTTCGCTCGCCCGCACCATGCTTGCCGGCATGACACGCTCGGAAGCGCAGAAATGGGCGGATCAGGCCATTCGCATCAATGCCGTAGCGCCAGCCGTCGACACCGGCATTTGCAGCGGAGCGGAACCTAAGGTCGCCGCTTTGGCGATGTTCCTCGCCACGCCCGGTGGGCGGGAATTCTCCGGCCTGATGTTCGACGTCGCGCTGGCTGGCGACATGCCGGAGACGGTCTAGTTGCAGATAGGGGCTGATGCTCCCATCAGCCCCATTCCATTCTCAAAGCCGCCCTGCGAGGGCGTTTTCGTAAAGCTTGCGGCACACTGCTTCATCGAGCGGCACGGGGTTGCCTCCTGCCGTCGGATCCTTCGGCGCCATCTTACACATAACGTCGAACTTGGAGTCGTCGACGCCGAGCTCGGCCAGGGTATGCGGCACGCCCGTTTCCTCGCGCAGCTTGAGCACCCAATCAAGGAAAGCGCTAAACTCTGGCTTCAGACCGAGATAGGCCGCCAGTCGCACGATCTTTTCCTCGATGGCCGGGCGGTTGAACACCAGCACGTAGGGCATGAACACGGCGTTCGTCATGCCGTGGTGCGTATCGTAGAGCGAGCCCACAGGGTGCGAGAGCGAGTGAATGGCACCCAGCGCTTTCTGGAAAGCCGTCGCGCCCATTGCCGCCGCGGACATCATGTGCGCACGAGCCTCAAGATCCTGGCCGTTCGTCGCCGCACGCACCAGGTTCTCCTTCACCAGCCGAATACCTTCGATCGCGATACCGTCGGCCATCGGATGGTAAAACGGACCGCAGTAGGCCTCGAGGCAGTGGGCGAGCGCGTCCATGCCCGTGCCAACGGTGATCGACTTCGGCATGCCCACCGTCAGCTCCGGATCGCAGATGGTGACCTTGGGCATCATCAGCGGATGGAAGATCACCTTCTTCGTGTGCGTCGTCTCGTCGGTGATCACGCCGGCGCGGCCAACCTCGGAGCCTGTGCCAGCTGTCGTCGGAACAGCAACGATGGGCAGAATGCCCTTCGGGTCAGCGCGGGTCCACCAATCGCCGATATCCTCGAAATCCCACATGGGACGGGTTTGCCCTGCCATGAAGGCAATGACCTTGCCGGCATCGAGCGCGGAGCCGCCGCCGAATGCAATCACGCCGTCATGGTTCCCAGCCTTGAGCGCGGCGACGCCCGCCTCCACGTTGGACGCGACCGGATTCGGTTTCACGTCCGTAAACACCTTCGCAGGCACCCCGCCGGCCTCGAGCACCTCAAGGGCGCGAGCCACAATGGGCAGTTTCGCCAGAGTCGGGTCGGTGACGAACAGCGGCCGCGTAATGCCAGCTGACTTTACGGCATCAGCCAGCTCGGCAATGCGGCCAGCGCCAAAGCGTACGGATGTCGGGTAATTCCAGTTACCTGTCAGTTTCATGAGGTCGGGCCCGCGTTTTGTTGGTTGCTATGTCGTGAAGTCGCTGGCTCAGAGCCTTGCTCCTCGGCTCAGGAACTTCACACCTCTCTCAAATGGAAGCTCTTCGGCCGCGTCAGCATTTCGTAGCCGATGCGCGATAGGCTGGCGCCGCGGCCGGTGTCCTTGACGCCTGTCCAGGCGAGCGCAGGATCGAGGTAGTCACACCGGTTCATATAAACGGTGCCGGTTTCGATCTGCGCGCCGATGGCTTCCGCGGCGGCGAGGTCCGTCGTCCAGATGGATGCGGTCAGCCCGTAGGGCGAGTCGTTCATGAGCCGGATCGCCTCCTCGTCGCTCGACACCTTCATGATGCCGACGACCGGGCCGAAGCTCTCTTCCACCATCACCTGCATCGCATGATCGACGTTGGTCAGCACCTGGGGCGCGAGCCATGGTGTGCCTTCCTTGTTGCGGGGGAAGGCTGCCGGATCGATATGTGCCCTAGCCCCCTTCGCAACGGCCCCGGTGATCTGACCACGAACGACGTCGGCAAAGCGCGTCGCGGCCATAGGGCCTAGCGTAGTCCGTTCATCCAGTGGATCGTCCAGCACGTACTGTTTCGTCAGCTCAACGAAGCCCTCCACGAACCGATCGTAGACGCTCTCGTGAACATAGATGCGCTCGACCCCGCAGCAGCTTTGCCCGGAATTGAAGAACGCGCCGTCGACAAGGTTTTCGATTGCGTGATCCAGCTTCGCGTCGGCCCGCACGTAGGCCGGATCCTTGCCGCCGAGCTCCAGCGCAATCGACGTGAACGTTCCTGCCGCCGCGCGTTCGATAGCACGGCCGCCCGCGACGCTGCCCGTGAAGGTCACGTGATCGACAGCGCCGGAGCTGAGGAGACGCGCCGCATCCTCGTGACTCAGAACCAGATTCTGGAACAAACCTTTGGGCAGGCCGACCTGATCGAAGGCCTGCTGGAATCGTTCACCGGTGAGAATGGTTTGCGAAGCCGCCTTCAGCAGCACGGCATTACCCGCAATCAATCCCGGCACCACTGTGTTGACGGCAGTCAGATAGGGGTAATTCCACGGCGCGATGACGAGCACGAGGCCCAGGGGATCGCGGCGGATGTAGCGTTTGAAGCCGGCTTTCGGTTCCGGAACGATGGGCGCCAGCGCCTCTTCGGCGATGCTGGCCATGTAGGTGACGCGTTCGGAAAAGGAATTGATCTCGCCGCCATAACGAACTGGACGCCCCATCTGCAGCGCAAGCTCGCGTGTCACGTCCGCATTCATGGCGCGCATGGCCTCCAGGAAGCGGAGCATCAGCGCCGCGCGTTCCTTGATCGGCACGCGAACCCACTCCCGCCTCGCAGCATGGGCGGCCTCAAGCGCCCGCTCGATTTCTGCGGCAGTTGCAGTCGGCCGGCGCGCTACCTCGCGGCCGTCGATGGGGGAGATGCAAATGACCTCGGACATTTCTCTTTTCCAATCAGCAGATCAGGCCAAGTACTCGCGGCTTTGTGATTTTCTCAAGGGCGGGAAATCTGCCTAGTGCGTCCAACGGGATTCGACTTTCGTCGAATCAGCTCGGAACCATTCCTAACCGGACGGTGAGAGCACAAGCAGAACTGAAAATGAGGTGCCAATGAAATTCCTTGCTCCCTATCAACCTCAACTTCTCAGCGTGCTCCGGTTCATGTCGGGCCTTTTGCTGCTTCAGCATGGCACGACGAAGTACCTGAATTTCCCCGTGGGTCCCATGAACAACGCCTCGCCGTTTACGATGAGCGGTTTTGCGGGCCTGCTTGAGCTCATCGGCGGCGTGCTTCTCGTCATCGGCCTGTTCACGAGACCCGTTGCCTTCATCCTTTCCGGCATGTGCGCTGTCGCGTATTTCTATGCCCATGCGCCGAAAGGCTTCTTCCCGTTGCTCAATGGCGGCGAGCTCGCGGCGCTCTACTCATTCGTCTTCCTCTATCTCGCGGCAGCAGGCGGCGGCGCTTGGAGCCTCGACAAGGCCAGGGGGTGAGTAACTGCCCCCGCTGAGGGGAGCATGACTCTCCAAAAGCTGTTCTTCCAGATCACATTCCTCTCCCCGTTTCTGGGGAGAGGAAATGTCCTCAGTACCGCTCGAAGCCGCGCATCAGCTCCCAATCGGTCACCCTGCGGTCGTATTCCAGCTGCTCCCAGCGGCCGGTGTGCACGTAGTGGTCCACGACCTCGTTCCCGAGCGCCTGACGCAGGAACTCCGACTTGTCGAGGCACTCGATTGCCTCGCGCAATGTCTTCGGAATCTCGGGAATTCCTTCGCCTACGTAGGCATCACCAGAGAACGGCGGTTCGAGCTCGAGCTTCTCGTCAATGCCAGCAAGACCGGCAGCTATCAGCGCTGCAAACGCGAGATATGGATTGAGGTCCGCGCCGCCGATGCGGCACTCGATGCGGATCGCCTTCGTGCCCTCGCCGCACAGCCGGAAGCCTGCGGTGCGGTTGTCCCGGCTCCAAACCGTCTTCGTAGGCGCGAAGGTACCGGCCTGGAAGCGCTTGTAGGAGTTGATGTAGGGCGCAAGGAAATACGTGATATCTCGCGCATATTTGAGCTGTCCGGCCACGAACGACCGCATCAGCTTCGACATGCCGAACTCGCCTTCCCTGTCGAAAAAAAGAGGCGTCGTTCCGGCGGCGTCCCAGAGGGAGGCATGCACGTGCGCGGACGATCCGGCGAGGTCGTACCGCCACTTGGCCATGAAGGTCACGGCCTTGCCGTGCAGATGCGCAATTTCCTTGATGCCGTTCTTGAGGATAACGTGCTGGTCCGCCATCTCCAGCGCGTCGGCGTAGCGGATGTTGATCTCTTCCTGGCCCGGTCCCCATTCGCCTTTTGAATTTTCGACCGGGATTCCGGCGCCCTGCAGGCCTTTGCGGATGGCGCGCATAACGCCTTCCTCCTTGGTGGTCTGCAGGATGTGATAATCCTCGATGTAGTACCCGGCTGTCTTAAGATCGTGATAGCGCTTTTGGTACGCCGCCTCGTAGCTTTCGTCGAACAGATAGAACTCAAGCTCAGACGCGAAGAACGCGCGCATATTCCGCTCGGCGAGCCGGGCAACCTGGCGCTTGAGGATCTGGCGGGGCGAGTGGGGCAAGTCGTGATGGTGATGATCGAGCACGTCGCAGAGCACGAGCGCCGTACCTTCTAGCCACGGAATGCGCCGCAGCGTCGACAGGTCCGGCTTCATGATGAAGTCGCCGTACCCCTTCTGCCAGCTGGCCGCGGCATAGCCGGGCACCGGCTCCATATCGATATCGTCCGCCAGCAGATAATCGCAGCCGTGAGTCTCCTCGTACCCGCCGTTCACGAAGAATTCTGCGTGGAACCGCTTGCCGATAAGCCGCCCTTGCATATCAGTGAAGGCGACGATCACGGTATCGATTTCGCCGGACGCGACGGCCTGTTTCAATTGCTCAAAGGTCAGATTGCCCGGCATTCATTCCTCCCGTTATTCCGAGATCTTGCGCCTTGTCGTGCATTGATAACGCCGCAGCCGGAGACCAGAAAAGAGGCTTGTAAGGGCGCCGCCATTCCGTATTGCACTTTTTTCATGACACGTGGCGCCCGGCCTCGCGAATAGACTCTTCGAGGATGTCGAGCGCCTTGAGCATCTGCTCTTCCGTGGTGATCAGCGGCGGCGTGAGCGTGAGAACGTTGCCCATGGTCGTCTTGAACGACAGCCCACGGTCGAGCGCCGCGTACATCACCGCTTCCGCGAGATCGTTGTCCGGCTCCTTCGTCTCGCGGCTCTTGACGACCTCAATGCCGAGCAGCAGGCCGCGTCCGCGCACGTCGCCCACGGCCGGCAGGCGGCGCTTCATGTCCTCCATGCGCTCCAGCGCAATCTCACCGACGCGGCGCGCATTCTCGACGAGATTTTCGTCCTCGATAATCTCGATGGTGGTGAGTGCCGCACGGCATGTAACTGGGTTTTTTTCGTGCGTGTAATGCCCGAAGGCCCAGTCGCCGCCGACATCGAGCTCCGGCCGCGCAACCGCCGCTGCGATCGGCAAGATACCACCGCCCAGTGATTTTCCGAGCACGAGAATGTCAGGGACCACGTCATCGTGCTCGCAGGCGAACATGCGTCCGGTCTTGCCGAGACCCGCCGGGATTTCGTCGAAAATCAGAAGCGCGCCGTGCCGATTGCACGCTTCGCGCACAATTTTCCAGAAGCCCGGCGGCGGAACATACGGCACCACGCGTGTCGGTTCGGCGATGACCGCTGCCACGTCACCCTCGCGCGAAAGCACGTAATCGACCATTCGCGCGCAGGTCGTCTGGCAGAGTTCCAGCCGCGGCCTGCCACTTTCATCAATGGGATAGCCATACGGGCAGCGATAACACGCAAATGGCGCGACGTGCGACGCTCCGGCTACCAAGGGAGCCGCGGGGCCGGACCGGAACAACGCTTCGCCGGACAGCGCAGCGGCGCCGAAGCCTGCGCCATGGAAGCTGTCCCAGAACGAGAGCGTCTTGAAACGGCCCGTCGCTGTGCGCGCAAGCTTGATGGCCACCTCGTTTGCGTCGGAGCCCCCTGTCGTAAAGAGCACTTTCGACAAATTGCCGGGCGTGATCTGAGCGAGCTTTTCGGCAAGCGCGACGGCCTCCTCGCAAGCATAGCGACGCGGCGCGAACGGCAGCTTCTCCATCTGCTCGGCGATAGCCCGCTTCAGGCGCGGGTGGCCATAACCGATGTGATGGACGTTGTTGCCGTGGAAATCCATGTAACGCCGGCCGGTGACATCCTCGATCCAAATGCCCTCGGCCTTTGCAATGGCGTTGAGGCACGGTGTTGAAACCGACTGGCGCAGGAAATAGCGCTCGTCCTGAGCCAGCAGTTTTCGCGTGCGATCATCGAGTGTTCTTGCCTGCCACTCCGCGCGGCGGCTTGTCAGATTCGTATCGCTTTCGGATTGCGCAACAGCACCAACCCGCGCGGCCGCAGAAGACATCGGTCACCTCACCGCTTGCGCCATGCCTGGAGCTTGCCAAAGACGAGCCAGTCGAGCGCGAAGTGCAACAACTTCACGCCGATGGCCGTCAGCACAATGAGCGTCGCCATGCCGGCCGCACCCGCCGTGAAACCGGCCTCGTCCATGTGCACGATCGAAACCGAGGCAAGCTTCGTGTACGGACCGTAGAGGAAGATCACGGCCGACACGGTCGTCATCGCGTTGACGAACATGTAGACGGCGATGTTCAGGATCGCCGGCATGCAGATGGGTACCGTCACGCGCCGGAACGTGCGCCAGAACGGCACTTTGAGCGAGGCTGAGACAGATTCGAACTCATTGTCGATCTGCTTCAGAGCCGTCACCGCAGTGATATGCGCCGCCGTATAGAAGTGGGCGATCGTATTGACTGCTAGCACCAATAGCGTGCCGTAAAGCACGTTGAGCGGGTTCCACGGCGCATTGAAGAAGAAGACATAGGCAAGGCCAAGCACCAGCCCCGGCACGGCCATCGGCAGCATGGCCAGCATGTGAGCCAGGCTGCGACCGAAAACGAAACCCTGCCCCTTTTCGACGAGGTAGGCTCCGACGAAAACGATCGTCGTCCCAAGAGCGGCAGCCAACGCCGCCATTTTCAGCGAATTGAAGTAGGTGTCCCAACCCGACTGATCGAATTCGCTAAAGTTGTAGTTCCGCAGGCTGAGCGAAAGGTTGTAGGGCCAGTAGGTGACGAAGGAGGCCCAAACCGCCACTCCGATAATGGCGACGATCAACCCGCCGATCACGCAGCAGTAGACAAAGTACGAAATGTCCCTGCCACGAGACGGCTTCGGCTCCAGCGGGACCGCGCGGGCAGAAAGCAGTGCCACCTGCTTTTTCTGAATCATTCGGTCCACGATGAAGGCCAGGACGGCCGGAACCAGCAGAACGAAGCCAACGACAGCGCCCATTTCGAAATCCTGCTGGCCGACGACCTGCTTATAGGCGTCCGTCGCCAGCACGTTGAACTGGCCGCCGATGACCTTCGCGATACCGAAATCCGTTATTGCCAGCGTGAACACGAGGAAGCAGGCGCTCACAAGGCCATACTTCACGCCCGGCACCGTAACGGTCCAGAAAACACGCCAGTTGGAGGTACCGAGAGCCGCAGCCGCCTCATAAAGCCGGCCGTCAGCCATCGAAAGCGCCGTAACCAGGATCAGGACGGCGAATGGGAAGCAGTAGAACACCATCGCCATCAGGATGCCGATCGGCCCGTAGACCGAAGCACCCAATAGAAGTTCCTTCAAGAAACCCTGATTTCCGAAGATGTAAATGAACGAAATGGCCGGCAGCAGCGACGGCGCGAAAATCGGCAACATCGCTATGGCCATGAACACGCCTTTAAACGGCAAACAAGTCCGCGTCAGCGCGTAGGCGTAGGCGAAGGCCAGCGGCACCGTAATGACCGTCGCAGTGATCGCAATAAACAGGCTGTTCCAAACCGAGGCGACGAGCGTCGGTGTGGAGAAATAGGTAACATAATTGGCGAGGCCCACGAATTCGCCGTCACGCTGGAAGCTCTTGATGAGCAGCAGCGCCAAGGGCATCGCGATTGTAACGATCAGGAAGAGGCAGAGGAGGGAGATGCCGATCCGCATCACCCAGTCTTCGCGCGATAGCTGACGCGCGGGTGCGGCGGCTGCAACAGCGGCCGTTGTCATACAACCTCCCCCCGCGGAAATACGCGCAAGCATTCAGGCGGAAGCACGATTGTCAGCGGCTGCCCCTCGGTGATCTTCAGATCACGCACGGCATTGGCCGAGAAATCGGCCGCAAGGGAGAGCTCAGGCGCGTTGTCGATTTCCAGGGTCGCGCGGCAGAAGGCGCCCAGATAATCGAGCATCGCGACACGCACCGTCAACTTGTTCTCAGTTTCAGACTCGACGCCACGGACGCGAATCTCCTCCGGCCGCAATCCAAGCTTCACACGCGTGCCGCTTGGGCGGCCCCCGACGTTTGCGCAGCGGAAAGCGAGATTGCCGATGCGCACGTGCTCCGGTCCGGCGATTTCGGCTTCGATGAAATTCATCGTGCCAATGAAGTCCGCAACGAACGGGGTGGCTGGCCGGCTATAAACTTCCTCCGGTGTGCCGACCTGCTCGATGACACCGTGGTTCATGACCACGATGCGGTCTGCCATGGCGAGCGCCTCTTCCTGATCGTGCGTGACCAGAATGGTCGTCACACCGAGACGGCGCTGCAGTGATTTAATTTCATCACGAAGGCGCACACGAACACGCGCATCGAGCGCGGAAAGCGGCTCGTCGAGCAATAGTAGCGACGGTGAGGTTGCCAGCGCGCGCGCCAAGGCGACGCGCTGCTGCTGACCACCAGACAGCTGCCCGGGGTATTTCGAGCCTTGGTCGGGGAGCCCCACCAGCGCCAGCAGCTCGTCCACGCGCTCCCTGATTTTGGCGCGCGGCATACGCCGATTGACGAGGCCATAACCAACGTTGGCGGCAACCGTCAAATTCGGAAAAAGCGCGTAGGATTGGAAAACGATGCCGAAATCGCGGGCCGACGGCGGCAAATGGGAAACGTCTTTACCGCCCATTTCAATGCGGCCTTCGTCCTGCATGTCGAGGCCGGCCACGGCACGCAGCAGAGTTGTCTTGCCACAACCCGAGGGCCCCAGGAAGCAGATCAGCTCACCCGCATAGACATCGAGCGAAACGGACTTGAGGGCCGTAAAGGTACCGTATCGTTTAGTCAGATTGCGGATGCTGAGATGCACAGGGCGTGATCGCGTATCCCCGGCCAGATCGGATGTGCTCCGTTCAAGAGTTTTCAGCATCTAACAACCCCTGCTTCCTTCCCAAAATAAATGGGCGGCCATTTTCACCCGGCCGCCCGGTAACTTTGAACTCAGTTCTTTGGAGCAGCCTTGCTCTCGTAGCGCTTGCTCCACTCCTTGAGAATCCGCTCGCGGTTCTCGGCCATCCAAACGAAGTCATTGTCGATCATGGCTTCTTCGGCCTTCTCCGGATAGTTCGGCGGATACTTGCCAGCGCCCGGATATGCGACCACAGCATAGGTCTTGCCGTAGAGCTCATTCGCCTCTTTCGAGGCAACCCAGTCGGCAACCTTCTTGGCCAGCTCGAGGTGCTTCGTGCCCTTCACAATGCCGGCTGCCTCCATTTCCCAGCCGACACCTTCAGAGGGAACAACGACCTCGAGCGGAGCCCCCTTCGTTTTTTCGGATGCGCCACGCATATCGAGGGCGATTCCAGCGAGGCGCTCACCCTTCGCGGCTTGCACGCAGGGAGCGCTTCCCGAATGCGTGTAAACAGCAATATTTTCGTGGAGGGCATCCATGAACTTCCAGCCCTCTTCCTCGCCCCAGATTTGCAGCCAGGCGCCCACAGTCAGATATCCCGTGCCGGATGACGCCGGGTGAGGCATCACGACCTTGCCCTTGTACTCCGGCTTGGTGAGATCCTTCCACGAAGTGGGAACGGGAATGTTTTCCTTGGCGGCCTCAGCCGTGTTGAAGCAGATGATGCCGATGTAACCGTCCATACCGGTCCACGTATACGGCTCGGTTCTGTCACGGAAGACCGGCTTCAGCTCATCCGCGCCTTTGGGCTTGTAGGGCTCCAACAATCCGAGTTTCTCGAACATCAGCAGCGAGGTGGCGCCGAGGCCGAGGATCATGTCTGCCCGCGGATTATCTTTTTCAGCCAGGAAGCGGGCGGTGATAACGCCGGTGGAGTCGCGGACCCAGACGACCTCAACTTCCGGCACGGCTTTTTCAATGGCCGCTTTGAAAGGTGCAAGCTGGTCGTTCTCGATAGCAGTGTAGATCGTGAGCTGCGTGCGCTGTGCCTGAGCTGGTACTCCCGCCGCCAACAGGGCCGCGCAGGCAGCGACGCCTACGCCAAGAATGCGACTAAACATACTAGGCTATCTCCCTCCAATTGATTCACCCTAGACTCGACCAAGCCTGCCCAAAGCCTCCGACCGTGGACAGACATGTTCAAATGTTATGAATTCTCGATGACAGTGACCGAACGCGCCGAGTTGAAGCGAGATCTGCTCAGAACTCATGCTAGAATTCACAAATTGCATCCGCGGCCAGAACTAAGAAGCAGGCTGCATTAGAAAATCGCAATAATTTGCTTTTGGCTAGCGGAATCATTAGGCGCTTTGGTCAATATTCCTGCAATGTGAATATGTTTTCGCTAAACACGCGGTGAGAGGCGCCCGCTACCGCGAGTCGCCTCTCACGTTGCCCCACCCCGACAGGTTTTCCCGCTGCCGAAACGCTTAGCCCTGCGGCCAGGGCAATGAATAGGTCTTGACGTTGGTATAGCTCTTCATCGCCTCCCAGACGCCCTCCTTGTAACCAAGGCCGGAATCCTTGATGCCTCCGAACGGAGACATTTCAATTCGATAACCCGGCACCTCCCAGATATTTACTGTACCCACGTTCAACTCGTTGATGAAGCGGGTAATGTAGTCGAGCCTGTTCGTGCAAACACCCGACGACAGGCCGTAAGCGGTAGAGTTCGAGATCCGAATGACCTCCGAGATGTCATTCGGGCACCGGATGATGGGGATGACCGGCCCGAAGGTTTCCTCTTTCACCAACTCGCAGTCGTACGGAACATGGTCCACAACTGTGGCAGGGTAGAGCGCACCCTTGCGGTCGTTGCCCAGCAACAGCTTTGCGCCAGCTTCGACGGCAGCATTGACGCGGGCCTCGAACAGCTTGGCGGCCCCTTCGTGGATCACCGTGCCGACGTCGGTCTCAGGATCCATCGGGTCGCCGCACTTGAGCTTCTTCGCCTTTTCCAGCACGAGCTCAGCGAACTGGTCAGCAACGGATTCTACGACGAGAATCCGCTTCACAGCGGTGCAGCGCTGACCCGAGTTTTTCGTGGCGCCCTGGACAGCGAGCTCTGCCGCCTTGTCCAAATCGGCATCCTCCATCACGATCAGCGGATCGTTGCCACCCAGCTCGAGGATGATGCGCTTATAGCCCGCCTTTTCCGCGATGTATTTGCCAACCTTCACGCTACCCGTGAATGTCACGATGTCGGCCCGCGGGTCGGTAATCATCGCGTCACCCATGGTCCGCGGATTACCTGTAACGATCGACAGCATTTCCGGCGGCAACCCGGCCTCATAGAGGATGTCTGCGAGGACCAGCGCAGTCAGCGGCGTCAGCTCCGTCGGCTTGGCAACCACGCGGTTGTTGGTGGCGATCGCCGGCGCAATCTTGTGGCTGATCATGTTCAATGGGTGATTGAACGGTGTGATCGCCGAGATGCAGCCGAGCACTGGCGTGCGCATCGTGTAAATGCGCCGAGCCTTGCCGTGCGGAGTGATATCGCAGGAATAAATTTCGCTGTCGTCGCGAATGGCGAGTTGGCCAGCGAGCAAATAAACGTCATAGGCGCGGCCAACTTCATAAAGAGAGTCCTTAAGGCAAAGCCCCGACTCCGCGGTAATGAGACGGGCGATCTCCTCCCTGCGTGACGCAAGGATTTCCGCCGTCCGCGTCAGAATTTTCTGGCGCTCGTAGCGCGTCAGTTTCGGCTTGTATTCGTAACCGATGCGAAATGCCTCGGCCACCTGCTCCGGCCGCGCGGCGGGGACGGTGCCCACGACTTCACCGGTGTAAGGGTTGTAAACCTCGATCCGCTCGTCCGCGTCTACCAGCTTGCCAGCGATACGCATTTTCTCGTGCGCCGCAATCGGCAGCTTCGGCTTTGTGACCTGCTCTTGCATTCTGGCCTCTCAATCAGCGCCGCCTATTTCAACGCGCAGCCAATTTCCCTAGAGATTGTTTCAAACAACGTGGTTTAGTGCGACATCGAACGCATCGAAATTCCGCAGCCGGCGGCCAGCCGGAAGTTCGACCTTGCGATTCGAAATCATCGGCACGCGCTGCTCCGAAAGACCGCCGTGAGAACGAAGCGGCTCGTCCAGGCTGGAGAGGTCGTGTTTCTCAGGAGCGGTGCCGAGAACCTTGTTTTTCGTCGAAAGCACGACGATGTCGCCAATGCGATCGGGCGGCAACTCAAAGCGCTCGCACGCTTCCGCCTTGGTGAGCGCCAGCTCTACGCCTTCGATGCCGCGCAGACGGTTGAGCAAGTCCGCGATGTCGGAGCCCTCTGGCACGTGAACGGTCGCGAATGATCCCAGCGCACCGTGATGTTTCACGTAGGGATCGGTGATCGGCAAAATCACCCGCGCGGCATCCTTCCCGAGCCACGCATCGAAGAGCTTCTCAAGATAAATGACATCCGGCGAGCCATCCGGCAGATGCTTGTCATTCATGCCGTGATCCGCCGTCGCGACGATCACCGCCCCCAGCTTGTCGAGCTGGTCGAGGTAGCCGTCAATCATGGCGTAGAAGTCGTTGGCGATTTTTGTGCCCGGCCCGACCTTATGCTGAATGTAGTCGGTTGTTGACAGGTACATGACATCGGGGCGGAACGTCTCCATCAGCTTGACGCCAGCCGCGAAGACGAATTCCGAAAGATCGGCCGAATAAACTTCCGGCAGCGGCTTGCCGACGAATTCGAGAACGTTATCGATTCCGTTCGCTTCCTTCGTCGCCTTATCGGCGCGCTCGGAGGAAAACGCGATGGCCCGGCCGGTCGAATAATCAAGCCCGTCCGACAAAAGCAGACGGAGCTTGTCTTTCGCCGTCACCATGGCGACCTTTGCTCCTGCGTCGTGAAACGCCTTGAGGACCGTTGGTGCCCGCAGGAACTTCGGGTCGTTCATCATCACTTCGGTCTTGGCAGCGGAATCCCAGAAATAGTTGCCCGCAATGCCATGCACGGCCGGAGGACGGCCGGTGATGATGGAAAGATTGTTCGGGTTCGTGAAACTCGGAATAACGCTTTCGGCGATCAGGTTCGCGCCATTCCGCATGAAGCGATCGAACGTGGGCGCCCGGCCGACCTTGATGGTCTCCTCGATATAACCCGGCTCGGAGCCATCAAGGCAAATGACCACCGTCGGCGCTTTCGGAAAATTGTAAGCCCGGCCGTTGCAGGTGACCTGATTGGCAGCGCGATTGGCGTTCATGACTTTCAGCTCCTCAAGCCGCCGTTTTCAAGTTCGAAACTCCCATTTCGCGAAGAACGTCGGCAATCGCTGCCAATGCACCCCGCATGTGATCGGCATTGAGCCGCCCGATGCAGCCAATACGGAAGCTGTCCGCAACCGTGAGCTTGCCCGGATAGATCACATAACCCCGCTCTTTCAGCGCATCATAGAATTTCTGGAAGACGAATTTCGGATCTTTCGGCATGTGGAAGGTGACAATGATCGGCGCCTGCAGGCTTTCAGGCAGCAGAGGTTCAAAGCCCAGCTCCCGCATGCCGTCGATCAGAATCCTGCAGTTTTCCTCATAGCGCTTGCCGCGCCCGGGCTGACCGCCCTCTTCCAGGAATTCCTTCAATGCCTGGTGGAAAGAAACGATGACGTGAATCGGCGGCGTGAAACGGTATTGCCCCGTTTTCACGAAATTCTGCCACTGGTCATAGAGATCGAGCACCAGGGTCGTCGCATTGCCCTTGCATTCGGCCAGAGCCGCCTCGCGCGCAACGACGAACCCAAGCCCCGGCACGCCTTCGATGCACTTGTTCGACGAGGCCGCGACGGCATCGAACTGAACGTGCTTGGCGTCGAGGGGCAGAGCACCGAACGCGCTCATTGCGTCGATGAGCAGCCGGCGGCCGTGCCGCTGAACGATGGCTCCAACTTCGGCGACCGGGTTGCGAATGCCGCTGGTGGTCTCGCAGTGAACAACAAAAACGTGCGTGATCGACTTGTCGTTTGCGAGGATGCGATCAACCTCTTCGAGGTTCGGCGGCGTATCCTCGGGCGTCTCATGAACAACAACCGCCCTCTTGGCGATGTCGCAGATGCGCTTCGCGCGATGGCCGTATGCGCCGTTGATGAGGATGAGGATCTTCCCGTTGGGCGGCACAAACGTCGTCAGCATGGCCTCGACGGCGAAAGTGCCGGAGCCCTGCATCGGAACGGTAACGTGGGTGCCCTCGGCGTTCACGATCTTCGGAAGCGTCTCGAGGACCTCCTTGTTAATCCTGAGGAATGTCGAGTCTCGCGATCCCCAGTCGTGAACCATGACCTCCTTCACCGACTTCGACGTGGTGAGTGGGCCGGGGGTAAGGAGGAGCGGATCGCCGGTCTCGGAAACCGCGGGTGAACCGACCATGTCTTCAGGACCTCCAGTCGCTTGAGCTTAGTGTTTGCGGTAAGCCTAGCGCGGTCCTATATATTGAACAAATATACGCCTTCGATTGCAGTTATAGATCATATCTATACTCATGAACCTCACGCACGTGCTGGCTTTCCATCGTGTTGCCACCGCGGGAAGTTTCTCAGTTGCTTCCCGGCTTGCCGGCGTGAGCCAGCCGACGCTTTCGGCGCAGGTGCGATCGTTGGAGCAAGCCGCGGGCGTCGCGCTGTTCGAGCGTGGCGGGCGGGGCGTGCGGCTGACGCCTGCAGGCGAGCAGCTCTTTGCGGCGACGCGAAAGCTGGCAGAGGCCATGGATGAAGTCAGCCGGCTGCTGAGCAACAATCGTGCGCCTAGCCGGGCACATTTGAGAATTGCGGCGGATAGCGCCGTCCACGTGCTGCCGATCCTCGCCGAACTGAAGAAATCGACGGCGTCGCTCGGCTTTTCGCTGCATATTGATAACTCGGCTGCTGTCATTGCGCGCGTGCTATCGAGCGAGGCCGATGTCGGGGTGATGGCAAAGCCGACCAACGACCCACGGCTGTTTTCGACGATGATCCGGCAGGATCGGTTGGTCTTGCTTGTCAACCGGAAGGATCCGCTGGCCCAGCGCAAGCGGGTACAGTTGACGGACCTCGCGGGGCGCGATCTTGTGGTACGGGAACGCGGTTCGATCACGCGCGAAGTTGCCGAGTCGCGCCTCAAAGCTGCCGGTGTTCAGACAGGTCAAGTTTTTGACGTCGGCACGAGGGAAGCTGTCGCAGAAGCGGTTGCCGCAGGCTTCGGGGTTGGTCTCGCGTTCGCCAGCGAAGTGGGTCGAGACCCGCGCCTTGTCGCACTTCGGATCCTGGGAGCGGATGTAGCGGTTGCAGAGTATGCCATCTGCCTTTCGGAACGCCGTAACCTCGGGTCCGTCGCCAAATTTTTCGAAACGGCTCGTCAGCTGGCAATTCGCAACGGTTGGCTGACGGACGGCAACAATTCCGGATCGTGAGCTAGGCTTTGGCAATTAGACAAGTTATGCTGTGTTGCTTCGTCATTGCGCTGGAACGATCCTGAAAAAGTTTTACGTTTTTCACTCTTAAAGAACAAAGGAGAAAAAGAAGAGAATGGGTGGAAGCGAGCTGCTCCTCACGTTGCTTGGCGGTGTTGCGCTCCTGCTCTGGGGCGTGCGCATGGTCCGCACGGGGCTTACGCGCGCCTTTGGTGCACCGCTGCGCAACGTGCTGAGCCGAGCATCAAAAAGTCGGCTTACGGCTTTTGGCGCCGGTGTCGGCGTGGCTGGCATCCTGCAGAGCTCGACCGCAACCGCCCTGTTGCTCGCATCCTTTGCCGGCCGCGGGCTGGTCACCCTGCCCGTTGCGCTCGCAATTATGCTCGGCGCTGATGTCGGCACGACGCTCGTCGCCCAGATTTTCGCATTCGACATCAAATGGCTTTGGACCGTGGCGGCGATCGGTGGGGTCGCGCTCTTCAGTGCCGCAGAAGATGATCGTCTCAAGAATCTGGGCCGCATTTCCATTGGCGTCGGGCTGATGCTTCTCGCCCTGATCGAACTTGGCACCGTTTCCGGGGCCATGCGCGAGAGCCCGACCGTTGCGGTTCTCCTCTCCGCCCTGGGCAGCGAGCCAGTCATCGCCGTGCTCGTTGCCGCGATTTTGACGTGGCTTGCCCATTCGAGCTTGGCTGTCGTCCTTTTCATCCTGTCGCTTGCTGCCGGCGGCGCCATTGGTCCCGAGTTGGCGCTCGCACTGGTCCTTGGCGCAAACCTCGGCGGCGCAATCGCACCTTTGACCGCCTTAACGGGGTCGCCCGTTGCAGCACGCCGGGTGCCCTTCGGGAACCTGATCGCGCGGGGAGCGGTGGGGATCGCGTTCATTCCGTTCCTGGGCTGGGCAGAGCCTGCCCTTGCGTACATCAGCTCCGACCCTGGCCGGATGGTTCTGAACTTCCACACCAGCTTCAACCTCATCGTCGCGCTTGTCTTCCTGCCGCTGCTGACTTGGCTGGCGCGCTTCGTGACCTGGATGTTGCCGCCGCCGGCAGATGCACCTGACCGGGCTGTACCGCAGCATCTTGAGCCGACCGTGCTCGACACGCCGTCGGAGGCGCTTGGCTGCGCGATGCGGGAGACGCTCCGCGTGGGCGACATCGTGCTCGATATGCTGCGCAAGTCGCTGACCGCGATCGAGGGGAATGACCTCAAGATCGTGAAGGAGCTCGAGAAGGCGGACGACGATGTCGACGCGTTGCACGAGGCCATCAAGCTTTACTTGATCCGCGCCTCGAAGAACGAGCTCGATGACGAGGAATCACGCCGCTACTACGAGATCCTGACGTTCACGACGAATCTCGAGCACATTGGCGACATCATCGACAAGAACCTGATGGAGCTCGCAAATAAGAAGATCAAGAAGCACTACTCCTTCTCGCCCGAGGGCTTGGAGGAGCTGAAGCGGTTCCACGGTCGGGTGGTCGACAACATGCGGCTGGCGCTCAACGTGTTCGCCACGCGGGATGTGACGCTGGCGCGGCGGCTGTTGAAGGAGAAGACCACCATCAGGATCAAGGAGTTCGAGGCCGCCGAGCGTCACTTCGCTCGACTGAAGGAGGGGCGCCCGGAATCGATCGAGACGAGCGCCATCCACCTCGACATCATCCGCGACCTGAAACGGATCAACTCGCACCTGACGGCGGTGGCTTATCCGATCCTGGAGGCTGCGGGCGAGTTGCGGGAGAGTCGGCTGCGCGAAAAGCAGCGTGAAGGGAGCTCGGCCAAGACGCCGGCTTCAGAGACGGCAGCCATGCCGGCTCAGCCGCAGGCCCCTGCTGGGATTGGATCAGCGCAGTCGTAGCAGAACGATCCCGATCACCACGATGCAGCCGGCGATGATCCGCAGCGCATAGACGGGCTCGCGGAGGAAGACGATTCCGATCAGCGAGGCGAAGAGGACGCTCGTCTCGCGCAGCGCCGCAACAAGGGCAATCGGCGCCACGGTCATGGCCCAGATGGCAATGGCGTAAGCTGCCGTCGACAGGGCGCCCCCGGCCAACACCAGCTTCCAGGAGCTCTTGGCGCCCTCGATCATGGCCGATGGCATACGGATCATGCCGAAGATCAGCATCATCACGCCGTCCAGGAGAAAGAGCCAGATGATGTAGGGCGCAGGCGACGGTCCGATCCGCGCCCCGGTGCCGTCGACGATGGTGTAGGCAGCGATCGAAAGCGCCGTCAGCAAGGCGAAGGCGACAGAGCGCCCTTGGAACGCTTGGAGCTTTGAACCGCGCGGGCGCAACGAAAGCGCGATGATCCCCGTGCCGAGCAGGATGACCCCGAGCCACCCCGTGAGCCCAAGCGGCTCACCGAGCCAGAACGACGCGCCCAGAGCGGTCATCAGCGGTGCAGACCCGCGCGCAATGGGGTAGACCTGCGAGAGATCACCGAAGCGATACGCCTCCGCAAGCGCGATGTAGTAGACGAGATGCAGGGCCAGCGACATGCCGAGGTAGGGCCAGGCTCCGAGCTCAGGCAGGTCAACAAAGAAGGCAACCGGCAGCACGACAACGCCGCATGCCGCCGAGATCAGACTGACGGTCGTCAGCGGTTCGAGCTTGACCTTGAGGAGCGCATTCCATCCCGCATGGAAGGCCGCAGCGGCCAAAACCGCAAAGAAAACGAATGCATCCATGCTTAGCTGCGCCCCCGCCTCCTCACATGACGCCGGTGAGCACTCCTAGCGGAACTGTCACGGACCTGTCATCCCATTTGCTAACCGACCCAGGGGCTAGCGGTCGAGGTGTCCCGATGGCCGGTCAGACCGGAAAGCCGGTATCCAGCCCGCCCCCTCATCTGCGACCGACTTATGCACTGAGGGGACTAGCCCAACCGCTTTCTTTCTGCTATGAGCGGCCGGGTCTGAAGATGGTTGATCCGCGGTAGCTCAGCGGTAGAGCAACCGGCTGTTAACCGGTTGGTCGTAGGTTCGAATCCTACCCGCGGAGCCATTTCTGCTTCAGAGCATTTCAGCCCATTCCAAATCGAGCCAACCCAGCTTTCGGGCACCCTGTCTCGGGACGTCTCAGCTCGTTTCCCGAGCGCAGCAATATGTTGGTTTCGGTAGCTAATATCGGGGGGCAGTGAGATGGCCCCCACGGATCTCAGGTTCCAACAGCACGCCCAACATCCAGCTCCACGAGCTTAGCAACGCCAGCGGCTGTACCTGCAGGTACAGCCAATAGCACGAAGGTTTAGAGGCTGGCTTACCGTTTCTTGGGCGAGCAAAAGAGGTTGGCCATCGGGTCCGTTGAGGACACTCGATCCATTATCAGGACCAGCGCGATTAGCACCGAACTCAAACAAAGTACGGCGAGAAAGCCTTGGCGGGGGGCAGACAAACTTATGGCGCCGCCCAAGACCGATCCCAGGGCATACCCGACCTCAAAACTTGTGTTGAGTACGCCGGAGGCTGATCCAATTTCGCGAGGCTCAACGTGCTCAAGGGTGCGATAGTTGATCGTCGGCTGAACAAAACCCATGCCGATTCCCGTCAAAACGACACTGGGTACAACGGCCCAGACGGACGTTTGCGCGTCGATCGATAAGGCTACGACAGCCAGCGAAGCATATGCCGCCAAGAGCAGGATGCACCCGATAGCTATCAGGCGATGACCGACGCGCGCAGTGAGTCGCCCGACTGTCGTTGATGTCAGGGAAAACGCCAGCGCTAGGGGCCCGAAGAGCAGACCTGAGACAAGGGCGGAGTGACCGAGACCCAGCTGCACGAAAATTGGGAGCGCAACAAACAGCGCGGCATTGTTAGCATAGAACAGCAGTGCCAACGCGTTTCCGATTGCGAAACTGGACTTTGAGAACAGCGATAACTCTACGAGCGGAGTTTTGCCCGACCGCATACGCCGGCGCAGCCAGTAGACGAAAGCCGCACCCACAAAAGGAAACACCCCAAGACAGGCCAATGCCCATATTGGCCACCCCTGGTCAATGCCGAGCGTAAGGGGCGCTGTCAGAGTTGCTAAAGCGAAGGTCAGCAGCAAAACGCCAATGGTATCCAGCGCCTCCCGATCAGCTCCGGGGAGTTTGCTTTCTGCCACCCAGACTTGCGCTGCCGCGAATGCGATCACACCAACGGGAACGTTGATGAGAAAGATCGTGCGCCATCCAAGTCCGAAAATATCCGTAGTGATCAGAAGGCCGCCCACGATCTGTGCAGTCGTGGCAGCAAGACCGGAAACAAACGCAAATGCGCCGAAGGCTCTTCCGCGCTCTTCCTCTTGGAAATTGGCCTGAATGATCGAAAAGACCTGCGGCATCATGAGCCCTGCTGCTATCCCGAGCAGAGCGCGGGCGAAGATGAGTACCACCGGATTGGGCGAGAGACTGGCAGCCAGCGACGCCACTGTAAAAAGAGCGAGGCCTAGGCTGAAAATCCTCCGACGTCCAAAAAGGTCGCCAAGACGCCCACCGGTAATCAGCACCAAACCGAATGCAAAATTATACGCTGCAAGGATCAGTTGCATGTCGCCGGTGGTAGCCCTGAGATCCGTGCGGATCGCCGGACCCGCCACCGCAGTGATGAAGACGTCCATGATACCCATGAAGGCGGACGAAAGAACGATCCAGAGGCCCACCCATGGATTTGGGCGGCGCAAAGCCGCCCGGTCACTATTGGCAAGTGCCATATGCTTATCGCGTTCGACTATAGTTTGGTATTTCGCGAGGTCTGGGGGCTATTCGGCGTCTACCGACAATGACTTCGTCGGATGGATCGCCCGCATGCTGATTGCAAGACGGTTCAAAGCGTTGATATTGGCAGCCGCAATCGTCAGGTTTACGATTTCTTTTTCCGAAAAGTGACGACGCACCTCAGCAAATACCTCATCCGGCACGTGGGTTTCAGAAACGAGTGTCACGGCCTCCGTCCAAGCAAGAGCAGCGCGCTCGCGTTCGCTGAAAAGTGGCGACTCCCGCCAGGCGTTGAGAAG
The DNA here is from genome assembly GCA_002919265.1 of Hyphomicrobiaceae bacterium. Classification (GTDB taxonomy): domain Bacteria; phylum Pseudomonadota; class Alphaproteobacteria; order Rhizobiales; family Hyphomicrobiaceae; genus ZC4RG25. Next base: position 23,554 of record PKEY01000076.1, read on the forward strand.
GTAGATGCGTTCTTCGCTCTCGCCCCGCCCGCGAGCCTCGTGCGAATGCAAATAGATGCAATAGGCACACCCGTTGATCTGGGATGCGCGGATGTTGATGAGATCAATAAGGCTCGGCGCAATTCCGCTGTGTCGAACGTAAGAGTCCAGCGTCAACAGCGCCTTGAGGCCTTCTGGAACAAGCTGGCGGTAGTCAATTCTGGTCATGCCGCCTCCGTCTCATGATCAGGTCACTGCCCCAAAGACGGAGTAGACGTTGCGTTTGTGACAGGCGCTTGCAACGAAACCAAACAACTCCCGCGGCGCCCAAGCACCAGCATGTTTTTTTTGACCGGCCTGTCACACCAGCCGATCTCGATCGTCTATCAAGCGATATGCTGAGTTGCTCCAATGTCGACCGCAATCGCTGAACTCGAAGACTTACGGCCACGCCTGTTCAGGCTCGCCTATCGCATGCTGGGCTCACGCCAGGAGGCGGAGGATGCGGTGCAGGAGGCCTTCTTACGCTGGCACAGGTCTGACACGGCGAAGGTCCGTTCGCCCGAAGCCTGGCTGGTCACGGCTCTGTCGCGCATCTGCATCGATCGTCTGCGCGTCCTTTCGGCCGAGCGTGAAGCCTACATCGGCCCGTGGCTGCCTGAGCCGCTGGTCGAAGACGCGCCACCACCCGACCATGCACTTGATCTTGCCTCCGACGTTTCGATGGCCCTTTTCGTCGTGTTGGAGCGGCTTGCCCCCGAGGAGCGCGCGGCTTTCCTCATGCATGACGTGTTCGACTGTGGCTATTCCGAAATCGCCTCAGCACTCGGCAAGAGCGAGGCGGCTTGTCGGCAGCTCGTACACAGAGCGCGCGAGCGCGTACGTCGCGAAAGGCCGCGCTTCAAGGTTTCCGAAGCGTCACATCGGCGCCTCGTCGAAGCTTACGTAAAAGCCATTCAGGAGCGTGATGCCCAGCGCATCGCTGCCCTGTTGGCTCCCGATGCCGTATTCGTCAGTGACGGAGGTGGGAAAACGTGGGCCGCTCTGCGGCCAGTTTTGGGGCGAGAGCGTATTGCTCGTATGGAGGTTGGCGTCCTCCGTAAACTACCTGGCCGATTTAACATCCGCCTTACGTCCGTGAACGGCCGTGCGGGAGCGGTAAGCCTCCTCGATGGTCAGGTATTTTCGGTGACCTCCTTCGATACGGACGGGCAATGCATCTTGTCGGTGATGCGTATTCTCAATCCCGAGAAGCTGAGACATCTGCCGTTTGCTCCCTCGAGAGAGGATTAGAAATGGTCTGATGCGCCGCGACCTGTCAATGGTAGACCGCTTCGCGCGACTAGGCCAATGATCCTCTCGAATCATACTCCGCAGCTAAGTTTGTGGTGAGATCGGATTGGGTTGGTGAAGCAGGCTGCCAGTATCCCGTGTCATCAAGTTCGAGCAGGTTGAGCGCTTGTTGATTGATGCCGTTATGCTCCAACCTGCTCTTCTGGTTAGCCTAGGTAGGAAATGCTGACCGCCCCGGAACCTTCACTCGGATCCGATAGAGCGATGTCGACGCGGGTCACCGCCGTCTGGAGCTGGCGGCATCATCGCAGGTGGTTGAGAAAAGAAGTCAAAAAAAGGGGAAGTGGAAAGTAACTGTCTAGGTTGACGCGGTCCCCAACAAGAAGCCGTTTCCAGAGGAGCGGCCGTTTTTTTATCTGAAAGACATGCGCTCATTCGAACGAAAAAATCAATGATACGGCTGGGATCAGCCGGACGACATTTTTCTTTGTCGATCTCGCTTAGATGGCATTGCCCGAGAGGCATTTTCGATCGACCCGTTATCGGAACCCCCCACCCAACCAGCTGTTAACCCTCCAAGTGAACATTCATCTGGAGAACAGCTGTGAAGCTCAAATTGTTGACGCACGTCGCTGCGGCGGCGCTGTTGGTAAGTACGGCAGCACTTGCTCAGACGGGCGGTGGCGCTGGAAGTAGCGGAGGCACCGGCGGGACGGGAGACGCACCGTCTCAAGGCGGCCAATCCATTCAGAAAATGCCTGGCGGCGGAGGAATGGATCAGCCGGGTAGTGGCGGGCGGCAGCTCGAAAAGGGTCCAAGAGGTGGTGCTGGTGGCGTTCCGGAACCGCGAGCCGGTCAGGGTACCGAAAAACAACCTGGCACCACCGGCTCTACGAAGCAAAAGGATCAGCTGCAGCGCGGCGAGAAGCAACGCGGCACTGACACCAAAGCCCGAGAAGGCAAGGAAAGGGATGGAAAGGGCCAGGCACGTGATGCTACCCGCGGCGAAGGTAAGAAAGGCGCTGGCGGCGCTGGAATGCGTCCCGATCTTTCGCAGGAGCAGCAGAGCACGATAAGACAGCGCCTCAGCGGAGGCCCGCGAGTCAACAACTTGAACGTCGAGATCTCCGTTGGCACGCGTCTGCCGCGTGAAGTCCAAGTTCGGCCGCTGCCTGCCGCTGTAATCGAGATCGTGCCGCAATATCGCGGTTACGCTTATGTGTTGGTTGGCAGTCAGATCGTTATCGTCGACCCGGACACACTGGAAATCATCGCGGTCTTGGCAGCCTAGCGAGCGTAGGTTTCTCCTAGGATTGAAGGACAGTGAGAAAAAGGCGGCCGCCGCCGATCATTCTCTAGGCGGCCGCTTTGTTGGTTATTTTGTTCAGCAAGCATATTCTCATCGAGCCAAGCCCCCCGCTTCGCTGTTTCCAACCGGCGAATCGATCGCCATATCTCCTGTCGGCTTTGCTTGAATTCGCCGCTCTTGTTTGTCAGCCCAGGAGAAATTCGCGATGGTCCCTCTCTCGATCCTTGACCTCGTCCGTATCACCGAGGAGACCGATGCGCGCGGCGCGCTTCTCAATGCGAGGGATCTCGCGCGCCATGCCGAAACGTGGGGATACAAACGTTTTTGGGTGGCGGAGCACCACAACATTCCAAGTATCGCCAGCTCGGCCACATCGGTGGTGATCGCTCATATCGCGGCTGGAACGGAAAAAATTCGTGTCGGCGCGGGCGGCATCATGCTGCCGAATCATTCGCCTCTGGTCATCGCCGAGCAGTTCGGCACACTGGAGTTACTGTTCCCCGGGCGCATTGACCTCGGCCTCGGCCGGGCCCCCGGAACGGATCAGCTCACGCTGCGCGCGCTCCGCCGTTCACCCCTCGCAGCCGACAACTTCCCGCAGGACGTTGTGGAGTTGCAGGCCCTCCTCGCGCCGGCGCAACCCGGACAGCTCATTCGCGCCATACCGGGAGAAGGCACGAAAGTGCCGCTATGGATTCTGGGCTCAAGCACATTTGGCGCCATGCTCGCTGCAGAGCTTGGCCTACCTTATGCCTTCGCCTCGCACTTCGCCCCCCAACAGCTCATGACGGCGCTCGAAATCTATCGCAGCCGGTTCAAGCCCTCCGAACAGCTCGACCGCCCCTACGCCATGGTGGGGGTCAACATCATTGCCGCGGAAACGGATGCAGAAGCTCGGCGCCTAGCTACCACACAGCAAATGTCGTTTACGCAATTGGTCCGAGGCACCCGCACTGTGAGCCGTCCGCCAATCGATGATATTGAAACATTCTGGACGCCGGCGGAGAAGACACAAGTCATGCAGATGCTCGCCCGCTCAATCATCGGCTCGCCAAGCACCGTCCGTGCGGGCATGGAAGCCTTGATCGCTGAGACGGGCGCTGACGAGCTGATCATCGTTTCGGATGTCTACGATCACCAGGCTCGTCTGAGATCGTTCGAGCTGATCGCCGAGGTTGCAAATCAGGGCTAAATGGCGGCTTTGTTAAGCCGCCGCCTGCATTTCCGCTGCTCGCGCGCTCTCCATGATAGCCGCGACGCCCATGCCGCCTGCCGTGCAAATGGAGATCAGCCCGCGCCCGCCGTGCTCGTAGAGCAGCTTTGCGAGATTGGCCATGATGCGCGCACCTGTGGCCGCGAATGGATGGCCATAGGCAATCGAGGAGCCCTTCACGTTCAGCTTCGAGCGATCGATCGATCCGAGCGGCTGATCCTTGCCGAGCACACGGCGGCAATATTCGGGATCTTCCCACGCCTTCAGCGTGGCGAGCACCTGGGCCGCGAAGGCTTCGTGGATCTCGTAGAAATCGAAATCCTGCAGCCTGAGGCCGGTGCGGTCGAGCAGCTTGGACACCGCGATGGTCGGTGCCATCAGCAGGCCTTCGCCTTCGACGAAATTATTCGCCGCGGTCTGATAAGCTGTCAGCCAAGCTTTCACCGGCAAACCGCGTGCGGTGGCCCATTCCTCGGACGCGAGCAGCACAGCAGCGGCACCATCGGTGAGCGGCGTCGAATTGGCAGCCGTCAGAGTTCCGCGTCCGGACTTGTCGAAAACGGTGCGTAGCGTCGCCAGTTTATCGAGATCGATGTCCTCGCGGATGTTGTTGTCGCGAAACACACCCGCGAACGGCACCACGAGATCGTCCATGTAACCGGAAGCGTAAGCCTCGGCGGCCTTCTTGTGGCTCTCATAGGCAAGCCGGTCCTGCTCCGCGCGCGGAATCTGGAATTCCTGCGCCATCAGCTCGCAATGCTGGCCCATCGAGAGCCCCGTCTGCGGCTCAGCGACGGAAGGCGGCTGCGGAATCAGCTCGGCGGGCGAGAACCCTTTGAACACCTTGATCTTGTCCCACGCCGATTTTTGCTGCGCCATTTCCGTGAGGCGCTTGGCGAGCCGCTTCGACACGACAATCGGCGCGTCGGACGTCGTATC
>PKEY01000038.1 GCA_002919265.1 Hyphomicrobiaceae bacterium
ACGAATGCGCTCGTAGATGAGCACGTTCGCATCGACGGCCATGCCGAGAGTCAGCACGAGACCCGCGATGCCCGGCAGGGTCAAGGCCGCCCCCAGGACGGTCATCGCCGCGACAATCAGGATGGCGTTAATGATGAGGGCAATGCCAGCGTAAAACCCGAAGGTACCGTAGACGACGACCATCATGATGAAGGTCGCGATAGCGCCAACTACGAAGGCGCGCGTACCGGACTCAATCGAGTCGGCGCCAAGCGACGGACCAACCGTGCGCTCCTCGACAACGGTCAGCTTGGCCGGCAGGGCGCCCGAGCGAAGCTGAATGGCCAGGTTGTTGGCGCTCTCGACAGTGAAATTGCCGGAGATCTGGCCGGAGCCGCCGAGGATGGGCTCGCGGATCACAGGTGCCGACAGCACCTTGTCGTCAAGCACGATGGCGAATGGCCGGCCTACGTTTTCTTGCGTGAAGCGTCCGAATGCGCGGGCGCCAGACTGATTGAAGCGGAATGTGATGATCGGCTCGTTGGTCCGCTGATCGAAGCCAGGCTGGGCATCGACAAGCTGATCGCCGCGAACCACAGGCGTCTCGCGCAGCAAGTAAACGAAACCATCGTCATCGGCGGACGGATAAATGCGATAGCCGGGTGGTGGCCGTGAAATCTGCGCTTCCTGCCCGCTGATGCTCGGATGGACCTCGTGGAAGCTAAGGCGCGCCGTCTCACCAATGAGAGCCTTGAGCTGTGACGTATCTTGCAATCCTGGGAACTGTACCAGGATGCGGTCGGAACCTTGCCGGACGACCGACGCCTCGGAGGTACCCAGCGTGTCGATACGACGACGGACTGTTTCGATGGAGGCGCCTACAGCGTTGGAGATCCGCTGCTGCATGCCGGCTTCCGTGGGCTGCAGGACGATGAGCCCCGGCTCGTTACCGCGCTGAACGGTAATGTCGTCGCCAACGCTGCCAAGAAGCGGGTTGCCAATCGGCTGCACCAGCCCGCGCAGCTCCTTCAGTGCAGCATCCATCTGATCAGGCTGCGCAATCCGTACAACGACGGAGTTGCCCTGGATGCCAAGACCCGTGAAGCCAATGCGCGCATCGCGCAAGCGCCGGCGGGCGTCCTCGCGGATGCTTTCCAGCCAATCCTTGCGGACGTCGTTGACGTCCATCGCAAGCAGCAGATGCGCGCCACCGCGGAGATCGAGGCCGAGGCTCAGCTGCCGCTTCGGCATCCAATCCGGCCAAGATTCGACGGTCTCTTTGGAGAAAAGGTTGGGTAGCGCGAAAATGACGCCCAAGAGGCAGGTCAGGATGACCCCGACGACTTTCCAAGTCTGGAAATGGAGCATCTAGCTTTGTTTCTCCTCGGCACGCGATCGTTGCTGCCGCCTCATTCGGGAACCTGAATTCCCACGAAACCTGGACGGGGCGAAGCCGATCCTCAGGTGTTCTCCTTCACGGGCTCGCCCTTCGACCGAACATCAGCAACGGTCGCTTTTACCACCCGCACACGGGTATTCTCGGCAATCTCGACCTCGATTTCGTTGTCGTCCTTCACACGGGTGACCTTGCCAATGATCCCACCCGAGGTCACGACCGTATCGCCGCGGCGGATGTTGTTCACCATCTCACGGTGCTGCTTCGCGCGCTGCTGCTGAGGCCGGATCAACAGAAAGTAGAAAATGACGAACATCAAAAGAATGGGGATGAGCTGCAGCATGAAGTCGCTGCCGCCGCCTGGAGCACCTTGCGCGTAAGCTGGTGTAATGAACATTTGCTATCGTCCCTCGGGCCGGCTCAGGTTAAACGGAAGCGTCCCGCAGTCGCGTTCTGCACGCAGGCCTATCCGCATGATTGCGGCGCGACTATAGTGGCCCGCTCCCGCTTGGCAAGTGATCTAGGCGGCACTGTGCCACCCGATTGGTGACGAGGCCAACCGTCTCGACTATAGAACCGGCGGCCTGCATCGCACGGTACGGTTTTCCCCCAAAGCTGAACATCATGACAATCACATCAGAAATCGCTTTACTCGAACGCATCGCCGCCGCCTTGGAGCGCCTTGCACCGCCGCCTGCCCAGAAGCCTGATTTCAGTGCAGCCGAGGCCTTCGTCTGGCAAGCGGATCCGCCGCAATTTCAGCCGGTGCGGAACGTAAATCGCGTGCCGTTGCAGCTGCTGAAGGGCCTCGAGTATCGGGCCGATCTGCTCCTGGACAACACGGAGCGATTCGCTCGCGGTCTGCCGGCGAACAATGCCTTGCTGTGGGGCGCGCGCGGCATGGGCAAGTCGTCCCTCGTGAAAGCGGCCCATGCGGAGGTGCGCCGCAGACTCGGTCTCGGCAAGGACCCTTCGCAGCCCGACCTGAAGATTGTCGAGATTCACCGCGAGGACATCAGCTCCCTGCCGGTCTGTCTCGGCTTCCTGCGCGAGAGCCAACACAGGTTCATCGTCTTCTGCGACGACCTTTCGTTCGACCGCGACGACACGAGCTACAAGTCGTTGAAGGCCGTTCTCGAAGGTGGCATCGAAGGGCGCCCGGAGAACGTCATTTTCTACGCCACGTCCAACCGGCGGCACCTCATGCCACGGGATATGGTCGAGAATGAACGGTCCACGGCCATCAATCCTTCCGAAGCGGTTGAGGAGAAGGTGTCGCTCTCGGACCGTTTCGGCCTCTGGCTCGGCTTCCACCAGGGTTCGCAGGACCAGTACCTCGACATGGTGCGGGGCTATGCGGCCTACCACGACCTCAAGATTTCGGACGAGGAGCTGGTGCGGGAGGCGCTCGAGTGGTCGATGTCGCGCGGTGGCCGGTCCGGCCGTGTGGCCTGGCAGTTCATCCAGCACCTTGCCGGTCGCCTCGGGCAGAAGCTCAGAACTGAATAACCCAGCGATGTTCCGGGCCGTTCGTCCCCTTTAAGCGCATCGCCGTAGACACAATGGGCCTCCTGCAGCTCTCAGCGCAGGGGGCCCTTTGCTTCTGCACGCGAGCGTGGCTCCGGAGCCGAAGCGTCCTTGGCCTTGGATTGCTCCGACGTTGACTTCGCGATGTCGGAAAGCGAGACGCCAGCCAGCTTGGATAAACTTTCCGCGATTGCCGGCGGCAGCGACGGGTATTGCGGCTTCGGCGGGTCCAACGGTGGGAGCGACCCGTTCGACGGAGCTGGTCGGCCGGCGGGTGGTGGTGCCGCCGACGGCCTCGCGGCCTGAGGCGGCGGGCCCGGTGGAACCGCACCGGGACGTCCCGACCCTGGAGCCGGGTGAAGCGGCGGAGGCTGGGTTGCCGTCGCTCCCGGAGAGGTGCCAGGCAGCGGTGGCGGTGGCGGCGAAGCCGTGCGAGCCTGGGACTGAGTACGCGCAGTAGACCGCAACGGCGGTTCCGTCTTGACAGAAACAGCCGGCTGCGGTGGTGCCGGCGGTGCTGGCTGCCGGGCTGGCTTTGGACCGTTCGCTGACGCCGCAGGAATGGGCGGCGGCAGTGTCTTCGGCGCGTCCTGCTGCGGCATCGGGACGGCCTGTGGGGCCCTCGCGGTCAACCGCGCAGGCCGCCGTGGCGGACCGCCTTGCGTCGCTGGAGATTTGGCGCCGGAAACAGCGTCACTGCCCCCACGCACCGGGGGCGGTGCGGTCCGCGGACCTGCCTGCGTTGGTGGCGGAGCGGGCCGTGGTTCCGGTTGTGGTGGCGGAGGCGGTGCACGTCTGACATCGCCCGCCGCGGCAGGAGGTGACTTGCCATCCGGCTGCGGATTGGATGCCCGTGGTGCCTCAGTCTTGAGCGGTAAGGGCGGCAGCGAAATGGCCGGCGCCGCCGGCTTCTGTTGTGAAGGTGCTGCCTGATCCGGCTTTTCGAGTGCCGATTTCGACAGGCGCTTTCCGGCGAGCCTGGCGAGAATTTGCGGTGCTGAAGCCCGCACCGGAGGTTTCTCGGACGCGGCCTTGGTTTCTCCCAACTTCCCGGCGCCATTCGTTTTTGCTGCCAGATCGGGCGCCTCGCCACTGAGCGCGGGCTCCTTCGGCGCCCCAGCCTGCACCACCTCGGCTGCTTTTTCCGTCGCCGGAGCCTCCTTCACCGTCGCCTTGTCACTCTTCCTCTTGCGGCTGACGGACTTGGTCCGGAAAAGCCGGCGTTGCACCCTCCGCTCGGTCTTCCGGATCGTGCGGAGCAACTGCAACGCCTCGCGATCGGACATCGGCTCGCCGTAATAGACGCCCTGTCCAAAGTCGCAGCCCAAGCCACGCAAGAAGCTGGCGTCCTCCGCGATCTCGATGCCCTCGCCTATGACCTTCTTCCCAAACTCGTGCGAAATAGCCACGATGGAGCGGACGATCGGCGCGCCTGGCCCATCTCCGGCGCTCGACTGCACGAGGCCACTGTCGATCTTGATCGTGTCGAACGCGAAGCGCTGCAGATACGGCAGGGATGAGTAACCCGTGCCGAACTCATCGATCGACAGCGACGCCCCTGCCCCGCGGAGAACCTCGAGAGCATGCACCGCCTGCTCGGGGTTCGACATGGCAACCGACTCGGAGATCTCGAGCCGGAGCACGCCTGCGGGCACCAGCGCGCGACCAAGGATGTGCCGGACCTCCTGAATGAAATCAGGATGGAAGAAGTGCTCGTTGGAGAGATTGATGCTGACGAACAGCGGATTGTCACCGCGCGGCAATTCCCTCTGCCACTTGGCCGCCTCCTCTGCCGCGTGAAAAAGCACGTAGGAGCCAAGCTTTACCACGTGCTCGACGCTGTCCTTCGCGAGATCCGCGATGTCGGAGAACGTCAGTGGTCCGCGTTTTGGATGCTGCCAACGAACAATCGCTTCGAAGCCAGCCAGCTCCTCCGTCGGCAGATAAATGATCGGCTGGAAGCTGATCTTGATCTGGCCTTTCTCCAACGCGCGTTCCAGATCGGTCTTGAAGTGCGCCCGATCATCCGGCTCGTTGCGCATGTCGGGGACGAAGATCTCGACGCGGTCCGGACCGGCCCGCTTGGCCCGGTACATGGCAATCTCCGCTTCCCGCAGGAGATCCTGAGGCCCGTCCTCGGAGCCGGTCATCGTGGCGATGCCGGTAGAGGTTGTCAGTGAAATCTCCTGCCCCGCAATCTTGATGGGCGAATGCAGCGATCGCCTTACGCGCTCAGCGAGAAGCGCGAGCTCACGCGGATCCTGATGCCCGATCAGCAGCATGGCGAACTGATCGCCACCAACGCGAGCGAGCGTGTCTTGCGGACCGATGTGGCGCATCAACCTGCGGGCGACGGTGAGCAGCACGCTGTCCGCGACCATCAAGCCCAGCGAGGCGTTGACGTTCTTGAACTTGTCGATGTCGATGAAGAAGACGGTTGGCCGGAGATGCGGCTCAGACTTGGCACGCGTCAGCGCCACGCCTAGGCGATCGAGGAACAGCTCGCGGTTCGGGAGGCCCGTTAGGCTGCAGTACACGGCGTTTTGCATCAGCCGTTCCTGCACCCGCTTGGACTCCGTGATGTCCCGCATCAGGCCGACACATCTCAACGCGCGGCGATCCGTGTGGGGAATGCTGGCGGCTTCAATGGAGAACCAGCGGTAGGAATTATCGGCGTGCCGCAGGCGCAACTCGATGTGGATGGTGCCGCCGTTCCGCTCCTGTACACCCCAGAGAACCAGTCGGAACCGCTCGCGATCCGCAGGATGAAGGTGTTTGGCGAAGTCGTCGACCTTGGCCGAGAGCTCACCCGGACCCAGTCCTAGCGCCGCCTCGATAACGGGGCTCACCTTGATCTCGTCGCGCCGGGCCAACCATTGCCACACGCCTGCGCTGGCGCCGTCGATCGCAAGGGAGCGCAGCTCCATCTCACTGGGCGCCGCGCCGTAGAACGGCTCGAACGAGCGGAAGGCGAACTGCGTGACCGTGAAGCCCAGCAGCACGACGATGAGCACGAGGCCGGCGACAAGACCCGACACCACGACATCACCGACGAGCTGCCCCGTCAGCGTGACGCCTGCCGCGAAAATCCAGACGAGGAACAGAAGCCAGGTCGGGATGAGCGCCAGCGCGCGGTCCTGCCCGCGGAGCGCCAGATAGAGCGTTACAAGCGCGCCGACCCCACCTATGGCCACGAACGAGGCCCGGGCGAAGGTGGCCGCAAGCCGCGGATCGATGACGGCCACGAACACCAGCGCCAGCTGCGCCACGATCCAGATGGTTGCCAGCAGACGGATGAAACCGTGCCACAGGCCAATGCGCAGGAAAATGGTAACGAAAATGACGAGGCTCGCCGCAATCGCGGATTCTGTTGCAGCGCGGTAGACGGCATTGTCTTCCGAGCGCAGCTGCAGCAGCTTGTGCCAGAAGCCAAAGTCAACGCACAGGTAAGCGAGAACACACCAAGCCACCAACGCGGCCGCGGGGAAAATAGCCTTGTGATTGGCGGCGAAAACAGCCGTCAGGAAGATTGCGAGTAGGCCCGTGATCCCCAGCATGATGCCGTTGAACAGCTGGCGATCGCGCGCCTTGAGCTCGTATTCGAGCGGCTTCCAGAGATAGACACGTGGAATGCGGTCCGAGGCCAGCTCGGCCGCGTAAGTGATCGTCTGCCCCGGCTCCAACGTGATGCGGAAAATGTCCGCGCGATCGCTTTTCACGCGATCGGGAAGAAAGCCGAGCGATGGAGTTACTGCTTCAATGCGGCGCGCATCAAGGTCGGGCCAAATGACGGACGATCCGATGACGGTGTATTTCTCTGCCGTCAACCAGCGCTCAATAGGCTTGTCGGTCGGATTGTGAAGAGCGAATACGAGCCAATTCGGGCTTGTGCCAGGCGTCGTCGCTCTGACAGACATGCGCCCCACGACGCCATCAGGTCCGGAAGCCGTCTCGACTTGTAGGGTGTCCCCCGCCCCGCCGTGGAGTTCCCCTTGCCCCGTGATCTCGATCCAGTCCTGGTCGGGTTTGACCTCAATGGGCTCCAGAGCCAACGCCGGCTGCACGGACAGCGCAGCGAACAGGCCAAGCACCACCGCAACGATGAAGATCGAGAGGCGTGCTGCAGTCCGCCGCGTTTTGCCCGCGACGCGTCTTGATTGCGTTTCCCTCATCCGGTTTAACCGGCCCCCCGGTTTACCTCCCGCGGATCATCGGACAACGTGGCATAAAGCAGGTGGTCCTGCCAAACACCATTGATCTTCAGATAGCGCCTGGCCAGTCCCTCTTGCCGGAACCCGTTGGACTCCAGCACCCTGATTGAAGCGCGATTCGTTGGCATGCATGCGGCTTCGAGCCGATGCAGCTTGAGCTCATCAAATGCGAATCGGACGACGGCGGATAGCGCTTTTTTCATGTATCCACGGCCGGCGTAGGGTTTGCCGATCCAATAGCCAACGGAAGCAGCTTGCGTAACCCCGCGACGAACGTTGCTGAGCGTGATGCCCCCCAGCAGTGTTTCGTCCGGTTCCCGAAAAATGAAGAAGGCGTAGCCGAGATCTTCACGCAGCTCACGCTGATAATGCCGAACGCGCCGACGGAAGGCCTCGCGGGAAAGCTCATCGCGCGTCCATTGCGGTTCCCAGGGCGTGAGGTGGTCGCGGCTCAGCGACCGCAACTCAGCCCACTCCACATAGTCGCCCATGTGTGGCGGGCGGAGGTGGAGACCATTAGTGCGCACATGGGGGATCCAATCGCTGCCGAGGCCCGATCTCAGGAATACCATGGCGCTCCTCCTCTGACTAACTCGCGAGGCGGCGTTCTGCTCGCATCGCGAAATCTGCGGAACGCCTGCCGGCCCCTACGACCGCCACTGACGGCGGGGCCGACCTTGCAACGCGCTCGGCCACAGACCGGATCCGTTCCGGTGTCACGTCGTCGATCAGCTGAATAAGCTCAGCAGCCGGAATCAGCCGGTCGAAGAACAGAAGCTGGCGAGCCATCTGCTCGGCACGCGACGAGGAGCTTTCCAGACTCATGAGCAGCCCGGCTTTAAGCTGCGCTTTCGCGCGAGCCACCTCCTGCTCGGTGGGTGGGCTGGACGCGATCTTGAAAAGTTCCTGTCCCACCAAATCGATCAGCTCCTCCATTTGCTCCGGACCCGTCGCGGCATGGATGTCAAACATGCCGGAGTCCGCCATCCCCCAGGCGCTCGAATAGATGGCGTAGCAGAGCCCTCTGTTCTCGCGCGCGGCCTGGAAGAGCCGGGATGACATGCCTCCGCCGAACAGTCCGGAGAAGACTTGCGCGGCGTAGAACTCCCTATCGCGGTAGGACGGAGCTTCGAATCCTAGGAGCAAATGACTTTGCTCGAACACCTTCTTGGACGCGCGCCGGCCTCCCACGTACTTTGCCGCGGAACCCTCTTCGGCTTCGCCGCCATTGAGGCCGCCAAATAGGGCTTCAGCGTGGCGGACGAGCGTTTCGTGCTTGATTGCTCCGGCGGCGGAGATGACCATTCGCGACGCGAGATAACGCGTGCGTAGGAAATTCCGCAAATCGTCAGACGTCAGCCGGGAGACGCTTTCCGGCGTGCCGATGATCGGTCGACCGACGGACTGGCCGGGATAGGCGGCGTCCTGAACAAGATCGTAGGCAATTTCGTCCGGGCTGTCCTGAATGCCTGCGATTTCCTGAAGAACCACCTCCCGCTCGCGCTCGAGCTCAGCCTCGGCGTAGGTGGAGTTCTGCAGAATGTCCGCCAGGATATCGAGCGCGATCGCCTCATCACCCTTGAGCACGCGGGCGTAATAAGCCGTCATTTCGAGACTGGTTGCGGCGTTCAGTTCGCCGCCGACCTGCTCGATCTCCTCGGCGATGTCGCGGGCCGTCCGGCGCCGCGTGCCCTTGAAGGCCATGTGTTCAAGAAGATGCGATACGCCGTGTTCGTTTTCGCTTTCATGGCGAGCGCCGGCCGCGACCCAAACTCCAAGCGAAATCGTCTCGAGGTGGGGCATGTGATGCGACACCACCCTGAGGCCATTCCGGAGTCTGGTGACTTCCGTGCTCATCCCAGCTGCTCCGCAGCAGCACCCGCATGCTGTTCGATGAAGCTTTCGACTGCGCGCAAGTCATTGGGCAGCAGCGTGGTGCGCTCCTCATCGGTCATCAAAGAGGCCAAACGTGGCGGCAGCTGAGGCCGCTCACCGAGAATTCTCTCGATGGTATCCGGGAATTTCGCCGGATGGGCGGTCGACAGGACCACTTGCGGCGTCGACCCCGGCTTCAGGCACCGCTCCGCAGCAACGAGACCGCAGGCGGTGTGCGGCTCGGTCATGTAGCCGCTGACCTGCCGCGTGCGCCGGATGATCTCCGCGACGTCCTCCTCGGAGGCGGAAGCGGCGGAAAAATCGCGAGCGAGAAGCTCCGGCCCACCCTTCACTTCAAAGCGGCCAGACTGGGCCAAAGCTGCCATCTGGCCGCGAATCAGGGCGGAATCCCGTCCCTGCGCCTCGAACAGGTAACGCTCGAAGTTGGACGACACCTCGATGTCCATGGATGGCGATGTCGTCGCCGTAACGCCCCGCTTCTCGTAGACGCCGGTGGCAACGGTACGAGGCAGGATATCGTTGACGTTCGAGGCGATGACCAGCCGCTCGATCGGCAACCCCATCTGCCGGGCCACGTAGCCTGCGAAGATGTCGCCAAAATTCCCAGTCGGGACGACAAAGGACACCGGCCGGTGCGGGGCGCCGAGCGCGACAGCCGCCACGAAGTAGTAGGTCACCTGGGCCACAATCCGGGCCCAGTTGATGGAGTTGACGCCCGCCAACTGCATCCGGTCGCGGAAGGCGTGATCGTTGAACATCCCCTTCACGAGAGCCTGGCAGTCATCGAACGTGCCGTCGATGGCAATCGCATGGACATTCCGCTCACGCGGCGTGGTCATCATGCGCCGCTGCACGTCGGAAACCCGCCCAGCCGGATAGAGGATCACCACGTCGACTGCCTTTGACCCACGAAACGCCTCGATCGCTGCGCCGCCGGTATCGCCCGAAGTAGCGCCAACGATGGTCGCCCGCCGTCCGCGCCGCTTGAGGACATGATCCATGAGGCGGGCAAGGAGCTGCATTGCGACGTCCTTGAACGCCAATGTAGGCCCGTGAAACAGCTCCAGAACCCAAAGGTTGCTGTTAAGCTGAACGAGCGGCGTCACCGCCGGGTGGCCGAAGGTTGCGTAGGCATCCCTTGCCATTGCCAGCAGCTCTTCGCGAGAAAACGCGCCGCCGGCAAACGGCTGGATGACCTCGACCGCCACCTCTGCAAACGGTCGGCCTGCCAGGGAAGCGATTGCCTGCTTTTCGAGCCGCGGCCAGGTTTCAGGGACATAGAGCCCGCCGTCGCGGGCGAGGCCTGCCAGCAAAACGTCTTCGAAGCCCAGCGATGGGGCCAAGCCTCTGGTCGAAATGTAGTTCACGGGACGTCAGCCTTCTTGCGAGGAGCCGGAGTATGCGGCGCCGTACCCTAGTGCGCGGAGGGTACGGGGACAAGCCGACCTAGTGGGGCGACCGGGAGCCGGGGTGCGGATCGGGCAGATCCTCATCCTTGCCCCGCAGGCGCGCGAAGACCATTGCGGCATACACACAGATCAACGTGGCGGCGAGTCCCCACCAGGTCAAGGCGTACTCCAGGTGCCGATTGGGCAGCTCGATCCGACTAGCCCGCGGCGCCGGCAGCCCGCCGGGGGGTATTGGAGAGATCTGATCCACGTAGAACTCGAGCCCGCTCGGGCCAGGCCCCTGCCATTGCGCAAGAGTTGCCGCATCAACCGTAGCGGCGTTCAGGAACTCGCGAGGATTGCGCAAAAACCAGATGTTGGCCGGTGGATCGTTCTCGCCCGAGAACATGCCGCGCTGTTCTGCGGAGCGAATCTGGCCGACGATCTCGACCTCCCCCGTCATCTGCCCTTCTGGGCGCGTCTGCGGGCTCTTTCGAGCCTCGGGAACGAAGCCGCGGTTCACATAGATCCGACCGCCTGTGGAGAGGTCAAACGGTGTAAAGACCGCGTATCCTGGCCCGCCTCTACCGCCGGGCTCCCGTGGAATGCTCGTAAAGACGTGCCGCTCGCCGCTGTGGTCGAACTGCCCCCGGAGGCGTATGGGGGTAAATTCACACGAAGCTGTGACACCGACCTCGTTCAGGGGGCGGCAGCTTAACGAGGCCCAGCTTTCGGGTGGTAGCGGGTCGGCCGCCGCGCGGTCCTCGATGGTCCCGATCAGCTCTTCCTTCCAGGCCTTGCGCTGCCACTGCCAGTTTCCAAGGCTTATGAGGATGCCAACGCCGACCAAGGTCGCGATCGAAAGCGCAACGAGCCCCCTGCCCTTCCTTTTGCCTGCCATGCTCAGTGCCTGTGCTGCTCCAGGCGCCCTTCCTCTGCCTTGTTCCGGTACTGCAGGGCGATGAGCGTTGCCTTCATGGGGCGGAGCAAGCCGAAGCCGATGATGAGCGCCAACGGGATCCAGAGCACGATGTGCACCCACAGCGCCGGCGAGAACTTGAATTCGACAAACAGCGCAGCGCCCATCAGCAGGAAGCCGAGAAGGATGATGACGAATACTGCCGGCCCGTCGCCGCTGTCGGCGAAGGCGTAGTCGAGCCCGCAACGATCACATCGGTCCGCCAGCCTGAGCGTGAAGGGGCCTCGGAACAAATGGCCCTCGCCGCATTTCGGGCACCGGCCGATCAACCCCGCCCGTAGGACTTGGGCACTGCCAACGTCTTCAGACATGCGCGAGATGTGCTCTCTCTACGGCGCCGAAACAAGATGGGCTTTCGCCACAGCAACGGCCCTCGGAAAAGTAAAAAGGCGAGGCTGCCAGCCGGCAGCCTCGCCCAAAATTTGGATGGCACTGCGTTCAGTGCCCGGCCGGTGTCCCGGCGCCCCAGACGTAGATGCAGGCGAAAAGGAACAGCCACACAACGTCGACGAAATGCCAGTACCAGGCTGCCGCCTCGAACCCGAAGTGCTGCTTCGGCGTGAAGTGGCCCTTGAGCGCCCGCAGCAGGCACACGAGCAGGAAGATGGTGCCGATGATGACGTGCGCACCGTGGAAGCCGGTCGCCATGAAGAAGGTCGCGCCGTAGATGTGGCCCGCGTAGTTGAACGCCGCGTGGCCGTATTCATAGGCCTGAAGCATCGTGAAAATGGCACCCAGGGCGACAGTCAGCGTCAGGCCCCAGACGAGGCCCTTGCGATCGTTCTGAAGGAGAGAATGGTGCGCCCAAGTCACCGTGGTGCCCGACAACAACAGGATCAGCGTGTTGACGAGCGGCAGGCCCCACGGATCGAAAGTGCTCTTGAAGGTATCGGAGGGCACCGGCGGCCACTGACCACCCGTCAGCTCATTGCGCTGAACCATGCCGATCACCTGATCCGAGGCTTCAACCGTTCCATCGGGCAATGTGATCGGCAGAGGATGGACATCGCCCGGGAACAGCGCTGCATCGAAATAGGCCCAGAACCAGGCGACGAAGAACATCACCTCGGTGGTGATGAACAAGATCATGCCGTAGCGGAGATGCAGTTGAACCACCGGAGTGTGGTGGCCGCTGTGGGCCTCCCGAACGACGTCCCGCCACCAGAAAAAGGCCATAGCGACCAGCGCGATGGCACCAATGAAGAAAACGGACGACCCGCGAATGCCGAAAACGCCCGGCCCGCCGTTCATGGAGTGCATCCAGATCACGAAGCCAATGGCCATGACCAGGGCCGACAGCGAGGCCAACAGCGGCCATGGGCTCGGATCAACCAGATGGTAATCGTGATGCTTGGCGTGGCTATCGGCCATTTTCAGCTCCGTCGTCCTTATGCGTACCGTCCCCGCGTGTGGCGCAGGAGGGTCCGCGCCCCCGGTATTCCAAGAATCCTCGATTGCTCAAACTGAGCGAATTTCATGTCATGACCCGCTTTCGCTCGCACTTGGCCTTTCCGCCGCAGGTGTGCTTGCCTGCAACGCTGCAGCCTTCTGCTTTTCAGCGGGATGGAAGGTGTAGGAGAGTGTGATCTGGGTGAGATGCCCCGCGATCTCATCCTCGACGATTGCCGGATCTACGAAGAAGCTCACGGGCATATCAATCGACTCACCCGGCTCCAGCCGCTGCTCCTGGAAACAGAAGCACTCGATCTTGTTGAAGTACGCACCGGCCGCTTCCGGCGCGACGTTGAACGTGGCTGTGCCGACGATCGGACGATCAGAGATATTCTCCGCCTTGTAGAAGGCGAGCGCGTTCTCGCCGATCTTCACGTCCATTGTCCGCTGCACGGGCTGGAATTTCCAGCCGAGACCGGGTGCGACGTTTGCATCGAATCGGATCGTAACCACGCGGTCAAGCACGGTGTCCGCCGGCCGCTCCGCACGCTGCGTTGTGCCGGCGAAACCGGTCACCTGGCAGAAGAGCGTGTAAAGCGGCACTGCTGCATACGCGAGCCCGAGCATGCCGGCCGCAGTGACAGCGCAGATCAGCGCAACGCGGTAGTGCCGCCGCTCTGTCCCTGTACTCTTCGCCGTTTCCCTCATTCCCTACGCTTTCTGTCCGCAGCGTCATGCATCACAGCGGACGGTTAAACACATTTCCGCCGAGCCGAACGATCGTGGCAATGTAAAACAGGATAACGAGGGCACCGAGCACGAGCGCAATGGCAATGGAACGGGCGCGCTGACGACGCCGCCGCTCCAATTCACGCTCCAGCTCCTCATCGCGTTCGTCCGCCACAAGATGCCCCTCAGCCCGCAATCAGCATTCTGATCAGGTGCTCCGCCAACAGAGCGCCAAATAGCAGGAACAGGTAGAGCACCGAGAATTTGAACAACCCTCGCGCCGCATAATCTGCCTCGCGCCCTTCGCGAGTGCGATAAACCTTCACCGCGAGTGCCAGAAGAATGCCGCCCAGAATGAGCGACACCGCGAGGTAGGCGATCCCACCCAGCCCAATGAAGCCTGGCGCAGCGCCGAGCGGCACCAGCAAGACGCTGTAGATCAGGATCTGACGGCGCGTCTCATCAGGCCCAGCAACTACGGGCAGCATCGGCACGCCAACTCGCTCGTAGTCGCGCGAACGATAAAGCGCCAGCGCCCAGAAATGCGGCGGTGTCCAGAAGAAGATGATCAGGAATAGCAGGATGCTCTCGAGGCTGACCGTTCCCGTGACAGCCGCCCACCCGATCATTGGAGGGAAGGCCCCGGCCGCACCGCCGATGACGATGTTCTGCGGCGTCCGCCGCTTGAGCCACATCGTGTAGATGAAGATGTAGTAGGCGATTGTGATCGCCAGCAGCAGACCGGCCACCCAGTTAACCAGTAGGCCGAGTGTCATCACGGAGAAAATCGAGAGCACGATGCCGAAAGCGAGCGCCTCTTCCCTCGTCACATTCCCGCGAGGAATGGGACGAGCTGCCGTGCGGGCCATGCGTGCGTCAATGTCGGCGTCGTACCACATGTTGAGGGCGCCTGAGGCCCCCGCACCGACGGTAATGGCAAGCAGAGCTATCGCTGCGAGTACCGGGTGAATGTGGCCCGGCGCCACCATCATCCCGACGAACGCCGTGAATACCACCAGCGACATCACCCCGGGCTTCATCAGCGCGATGAAGTCACCGACCGTCGCTCCTGCTGAAGGACCGAGGTCTCGCGCCTCAGCTTTGATGGTTGTTTCCGCCATGGGCACCGGCCTGTTTGGCCAACTCGCTTCCGTTTCAGTTGATAGAAGCAGAGGCAGGAATGCCTCTGCTTCCAGGCTCATCCGCGCTGCGGTTCAATCGCAGCGATTTCTTAAGAGTGGCAGGGACGGCTCCCTGCCACTCGTGCATCAATGATGCTCGCTGGCCTTGATGCGGGGCAGCGTCTCGAACGAGTGGAATGGAGGCGGCGAAGAGAGCGTCCACTCCAGCGTCGTGGCACCGACACCCCACGGATTGTCGACAGCACGCTCCTTCTTCAGCAGCGCCAGAACCATGCCTACGAAGAAGACCAGCGTACCAACCGCTGTGATGTACGAGCCCATCGAGGACACATAGTTCCAGTAAGCGAAGGCGTCCGGATAGTCGGCATAGCGCCGCGGCATGCCGGCCAGACCCAAGAAGTGCTGCGGGAAGAACAGAATGTTGGCGCCAATGAAGGTCAGCCAGAAGTGCAGCTTGGCCCAGAACTCCGAGTACATGTAGCCGGTCATCTTCGGGAACCAGTAGTACCAGCCCGCGAAGATGGCGAACACGGCGCCGAGCGACAGGACGTAATGGAAGTGCGCGACGACGTAATAGGTATCGTGCAGCGCCCGATCCACACCCGCGTTGGCGATCATCACACCCGTGAGGCCGCCGATCGTGAACAGGATGATGAAGCCGATCGACCACAGCATCGGCGTGCGGAAGGTGATCGAGCCGCCCCACATCGTGGCGATCCAAGAGAACACCTTCACGCCCGTCGGCACGGCGATGACCATCGTCGCGAAGACGAAGTACGCCTGAGCATTGACGCTGATGCCCGACGTGTACATGTGGTGAGCCCAAACGATGAACCCGACGAGGCCGATCGCGACCATGGCATAGGCCATGCCGAGATAGCCGAACACAGGCTTACGGGAGAACGTCGCAACGATGTGGCTGACGATGCCGAAGCCCGGCAGGATCATGATGTACACTTCGGGGTGACCGAAGAACCAGAACAGATGCTGGTAGAGCACCGGATCTCCACCACCGCTCGCGTCAAAGAACGTGGTGCCGAAGTTGCGGTCCGTCAGCAGCATCGTGATGGCGCCGGCCAGCACGGGCAGCGACAACAGCAGCAGGAAAGCCGTCACCAGAATGGCCCAGGCGAACAACGGCATCTTGTGCAGCGTCATCCCCGGCGCACGCATGTTGAAGATGGTGGTGATGAAGTTGATCGCACCGAGGATCGACGACGCACCAGCGATGTGGAACGACAAGATGCCGAAGTCGACGGATGGCCCGGGGTGCCCAAGAGTCGACAGCGGCGCATAGAGCGTCCAGCCCGTGCCCGCACCAATGTCACCCGGAGGCCCTTCGACAAACAGCGAGATGATGAACAACACGAAGGCTACGACGAGCAGCCAGAACGAAATGTTGTTCATCCGCGGGAACGCCATGTCCGGCGCCCCGATGTGCAGCGGGACGAACCAGTTTCCGAAGCCGCCGATCATCGCTGGCATCACCACGAAGAACACCATGATGATGCCGTGCGCCGTCACGAACGCATTGAAAGTGTGAGGATTGGCGAAATACTGCAGCCCCGGCTCCTGCAGCTCCAGGCGCATGCCGATCGACAAAGCGCCCCCGATCACGCCCGCCATCATGGCGAACAGCAGGTACAGCGTACCGATGTCCTTGTGGTTGGTCGAAAACAGCCAACGCTTGAGGCCGTGAGGCCTGTGATCGTCGTGAGCGTGCGCTGCCGAAGCCGTGCTAGCCATTTGCAGTCACCTTTTCCCTCAGTATCCAGATCCTTCATCGAGCCGGGGCCGACGCTCACCATCGGCCCGCACGGCTCAGTTCTGCGCAATGCTGCGTTCGCCGGCGGATGCCACCTTGGACGCGTCCGAATTTTCGGTGGCAGCCTGCAGAATGTTCCGGGCGCGCTCCCAGTCCCTTGCCTTCGCGGCCTCAACCCACTGATTGAAGGCGTCCTCGTTCACGACGCGAACGGCGATCGGCATGAAGGCGTGATCCTTGCCGCAAAGCTCCGAGCACTGCCCGTAGTACACGCCCTCGCGCTCAGCCTTGAACCAAGTTGCCGTGATGCGGCCCGGCACAGCGTCAACCTTCGACCCGAATGACGGGACCGTCCAGTTGTGAATGACGTCATTCGCCGTAACGAGCACGTGGACGACCTTGTTGACCGGCACTGCGATCTCATTGTCGACAGCGAGAAGGCGAGGCTGACCGGACTTCGCCCACAGCGGCGCAGCATCAGCGTAGAGCCGGCGGCTCCGCTCCACGCCGGTCAGGTTGCCGTACCGCTTGTTGAACTCCTCCTCACCGAGCTCTTTGCGCAGAAGATCCTCATCCCGAAGCACGTTCGACGTCACGGTGAAGCCATCGTGATCGGGATACTCGTACTCCCAGAACCACGTGTTACCGATAGCCTTGATCGTCAGGTCAGGCTTCGGGAAGCTGTATTGCAGGTAGAGGAGCTTAAAGGACGGGATCGCGATAACGACCAGAATCAAAATGGGAACGACGGTCCACGCGACCTCCAGCGCCGTATTGTGCGTAATGCGCGAAGGATTCGGATTGGCCTTCTCGTTGAACCTGAAAAGAACGATCAGCAGCAAAATGCCGACGAAGCCGGCAATGCCGAAGATGATCGTATTGACCAAGTCGTGGAAGCTGTGAATGCCCCGCGCGACCTCGGTCACCGCACCCTGCATGCCGATCTGGCCCGGAGAAGGCTGACCGATGCCAGCCCAAGCTGTCGTCGCCAAACCAAGAACGGCGAACGCCACCAGTGAAAAGAGCGCCCTCGTTCCCCAGCTAGAATTGCCCATTCCTTAGCTCCCACCGTCGCGCGATGCCCGTAAGCAGGCACTCGGCCGCATTATCGGCCGTCAACGTACCGAGCCCCTGACAGAACACAATGGTCCCAAATGTCTCAAGCGGTCGCTTATGCGGCAAATTGTAGGGGGGCACGAACTTTCCAATTTGCCTCGCTCATAGCTTCACCTTCTGAGATTTAGGGGCTTCAATCCCCGCTGCCTCCGCGCCTGATTGATTTGAGGCTCGCACTCTCTAATCATGGCCTTGGTCAGCACAATAAACGGCGGTTGATTCCGCTCGTCGGCCCGGTCCTGGTAGTAGGTATCCACCGCCCTGATGAGCGTATCCGCATTAAGCCCGATGACCAACGCGCACATCTTGAAGCCCTCGTGGAGCGCTTCGTCGTATGGGCCTGCATCAACCGGCGAGAGATTGGCGCCTCGATCCCAGACACCGACCACGTAAAACGCCTTCATCTCCCGCGACATCTGCTGCCAGTCGGCATAGTTCTCGATGAAAACGTAGGCGCCGGCCGGCGTAGACAGCATCAGCAGGGCGCAGGCCAAGAAGTTCCGCATAGATCTTTCCTTTTTGAATCTTGCGCCGTTTTAGCCTTTTCTTCAGTCGCTGTTGAAGCAGCGAAGATTAGTTGTATGCGCGGATGTTGCACCTCATGGCGCGTGTGTGAGAGGGCCCTCTGACGAGTCCCACTTTGGCCCAAATCTTCGGCAACAGCCATTTCTAGTGCTTGAGCATCCCAGGCGATTTTCGTTGCATCCGTCTCGAGACTTTGGAGAGAAGCGGTGATCACGGCCGTCGCTAAACGTGCGCTGCAACAGGCCGGCAAGTCAGCCGCGACTTTCCTCACTTTGCTGACGCTGATCAGCTCCTCAACGTCGGCTGCGCCGGCCCAGGCCCCTGAAGGCACCGTCAAAGCGCAGCATGGCGACTGGCAGGTCGTGTGCAAGCCGCCACCGCCGGGTGCGAAGTCAGAAACCTGTGCCCTTGTGCAGAGCGTGACAGCCGAAGATCGGGATAACGTCGGGCTGACCGTCTACTTTCAGAAGTTCTCTAACGGCACGCGCGTGTTGCGCGTGTTCGCGCCCGTGGGCGTTTTGCTGCCACCCGGCCTAGGCTTGAAGATCGACGGGAAGGACGTCGGCCACGCGCCGTTCCTGCGTTGCCACGCCTTTGCCTGCTACGCCCAGGTTGTTGCTGAAGACACGCTCGTTGAGCAGCTCAAGAACGGCAAGACCGCGATTTTCATCATCTTCCAGACTGAAGAAGCGGGAATCGGCATTCCCATTTCGCTGTCCGGATTCTCGCAAGCTCTCGCGGAGTTGCAGTAAGCGGCCTCGCTTGACATTGCCGCGCTGCGGCGTTGCCGATCTCGCCACTTAGACGAGTTGCAGATCCTGCCATTTAATTGCCGCAACGTCCCGGTTTAGGACGCAAAGCCGCCACCGAGCAGCACGGTTTCTCCCGCCTTCCGCCATCTTGCGCGGCTACGAAAGCCGTGCAGGAGGAGGACAAAATTACATGCATAACAGGCGCCCAGCAGCACGTCTTACTACCCGGCAAACCGCGCCGATCGTTCTCGCCGACGGCACCTCCCGCCGGTCGCAATTCCTGCAAGCATTTCACTATTCCTTTCGTCGGAAGGTGGACGAACTCGCTCAGCAAAAACACTGCTTTGCAGAGCTGGCGGAGACATTCCCCGCGTTGCTGTTCGCGCTGGCAACCGACTTTGGTACGGCGGAGGCCCGCAAGCGCGCGATAGCGCACCTGGAAGCTGGCTCTCGACTGCGTGAAGCCGCAAAGGCGCTTGGAGTGCCATGGTGGATGCGCAAGCTGCCGCCGCAGGCGTTCAAAAAGCGCCTTGAGCAAGTCCCCGATGATCCGCTCTTCGCCAAGCGCATCGTGGACCTACTTCCAGCAAACCCTGGAATGGCAGCCAAATGGCTCGACCGGGTTTTCCAGGCGTATCGGCTCTGCGGGCCTGAATTCGCGCTTTGGGTGGCCCGCCATGAGCGTTTCCACGCGCCACTTCTCACCGATCCACCGCTTCCCTATGTGGCCGCGTGGGCCTGGTTCGCCGGGCAGAAGGACACCCTGGGCCATCAGCTGCTGCGCCGCCCATGGACACCGAGCATGAGTCCGCGGCGCGCGTTCGACGAACTCACCGCCTGGCGCAAGCGAATCCGACTGGCGCTGACGCTCAGCGCGCTTAATCGGCAACCCTGGCTCCAGGAAGGCACGGCACTCGGCTACGAGTTCGTTGAGCTGAAGGAAATTCGCGACTTCATCGCGGAGAGCGAGGCCATGGACAACTGCCTCGACAGCTTCTCGGAGAAGCTCGAACAGGGCACCTGCTACGTCTTCAGCATACGCAAAAACGGCACGCCGGTCGCCGACGTCGAGATTGGCGCACACGCGATCGACCCGAACGTGCCGACCATCGTCCAGCTTCGCGCCCCGCGCAACGCGCGCGCCCACCCGCAAATCTGGCGGGCCACGTTTGCGTGGCTCGGCAGCCAGGAGCTGTGCCCTGCTCCATCTCATTCCATCAGCCGGACGGCTCGCCGGCAGGCATGGCGGCGTCTGTGGCGGCCCTATCTCGCGACGCTCGATCCGGCGGACCGCGCCGAGGTGGAACACTTGGTGCTCGAGCTGGAGAAACTGCAGCCGAGACGACGCCGCCCTCGCCAATCCACGAACTGTGGTCGGGGACGTCAGCAGCCCCCGCTGGTCGACGTCGAGCTGTTCAGCGACGCCGCCGAGTAAGAGAGTCCCCTAGAGGTCGAGGAAAATGAAAAGGGCCAGCACCGCGCTGGCCCTTCGTTTGGTTGGTCTTACATTGTGCAGGTCACTCCGCAGCGGCGCGCATGGTCGGGGCAGCCGCTTTCACATCAGCGTCGACGTGCGCCTCGAACTTGCTGAAGTTTTTGTTGAACATCTCGACCAGAGCCTTCGCCTGCGCATCGTAGGCGGCCGGGTCAGACCAGGTCTCGCGCGGATTGAGGATCTTGGAATCGACACCCGGCAGCTCGGTGGGCACCTCAAAGCCGAAAACAGGGTCGATCCGCATCTTCTGCGTCTTGAGCGTGCCGGAAAGCGCCGCATTAAGCAGCGCGCGGGTGACCTTGATCGGCATGCGATGGCCGACGCCGTACTTGCCGCCCGTCCAGCCGGTGTTCACAAGCCAGCAGTCCACCTTGTGCTTGGCGATCAGCTCGCGCAGCAGGTTGCCGTAGACGCTCGGATGGCGCGGCATGAACGGTGCGCCGAAGCACGTGGAGAATGTGGCCTGTGGCTCTGAGCCCATACCCTTCTCGGTGCCGGCGACCTTCGCCGTGTAGCCGGACAGGAAGTGATATTCGGCCTGGCTCGGCGTCAGCTTCGCGATGGGCGGCAACACGCCGAAGGCATCGGCTGCGAGCATGATGATATTCTTCGGGTGCCCAGCGCGCCCGGTCGGGCTGGAGTTACGAATGAACTCCAGCGGATAGGCCGAACGCGTGTTCTCGGTAAGCGAGCCGTCGTCGAAATCCGGGTCGCGATTGGGCTTCAGGACGACATTCTCGAGCAGCGAACCGAACCGATTGGACGCGGCCCAGATCTCCGGCTCGGCCTCGGCTGAAAGCCGGATGGTCTTCGCGTAGCAGCCACCTTCGAAATTGAAGATGCCTTCGCCCGACCAGCCGTGCTCGTCATCGCCCAGTAGCGTCCGGTTGGGATCGGCGGAAAGCGTCGTCTTGCCCGTCCCCGAAAGGCCAAAGAAGACGGCTGAGTCGCCCGCGCTGCCCACATTCGCGGAGCAATGCATCGGCATGATGCCGCGCTCCGGCAGCAGGTAGTTCAGATACGTGAACACCGACTTCTTCATCTCGCCGGCGTAAGAGGTGCCGCCGATCAGGACAAGCCGACGAGTGAAATCGCACGCGATGATCGTCTCGGTGCGGCACCCATGGCGCTGCGGATCGGCCTTGAAGCCGGGCAGGTCCACGACCGTGAACTGCGGCGCGAAATTTGCGAGCTCGCTAAATTCTGGGCGGCGGAGCAAATATCTGATGAACAGCGCGTGCCAGGCGTACTCGCAGATCACGCGCACGTTGAGGCGGCTTGCCGGCTCGGCGCCCGCATAGAGATCTTGGACGAAAAGCTCGCGACCTTTCGCGTACTCAAGGAAGTCGCGGTGCAGAACGTCGAAATGCTCCCGCGAGAGGGCCTTGTTGTTGTCCCACCAGACGGCGCCGTCCGTGTTCTCGTCTCGTACGGTGAACTTGTCCTGCGCTGAGCGGCCGGTGTGGGCGCCTGTTTCCACTACAAGGGCACCTGTCGAGGCGAACCGTCCTTCGTTCCGGCGGATGGAAAGCTCGATCAGCTCAATGCTGGAATTGTTGTGATAGACTTTTTTCGCGTCCGACAACGGAAACAGGTCGTTCATCGTCTTCCTTCACATCCCTCGGGTCGCCATCCCGGCGCCGCCATCCGCACTTTCCGCACATCTTGACTTAAAGCACGTAGCGACCGGTGGGAGCCTCGTCTCCGGCACTCCCAGCACCGTAATCGCTGCCTGCCTCAAGCCGTCATTTGCACCCGTCAAATTGGACAGAAACCCGTAAGCAGTGAAGGGCTGGCGTATACATTGACAGCTTGAGGTTAAGCGCCGGACCCCTGCTCCCTACTAACGGAGCGTGGCCAAAGCCGTTCGAAGTGCCTCCTTCGCTGAGGCCAGGTCTCTCACCTCGCCTTCAAAATCCCAGCGAATACGCTCAAGCCCCAGTGCAAGGTCCATGCCGCCTGGGTCGAGGTCTGAAACGCGCCACGGCCCCTCCTTGCCCGAAAGGCGCGCACCGAGCCGAGCCACATCCTCCGCGAGATTGTGGTTCAGCGCTGCGATGATTTCGGGCTCTGCAGCGATGAGCTCAGCCGCTGCGCTCACATCAATCAGCACATCTTCTGGCTTCAGCGAGCATATGCGGCCGAAGCCACCGACATAGTGCGCATGCTCCAGTTTTAGAGTAAAGAATCGGAAATCGCCAAAATCGGCATACTTCGCAGCACTTGGGTGGACTGCCAGAAACCTTCGCCGCGCGGCTTGGCTCTCGGTGGGCTCAACCCTGCCAATCAGCGTGACCCGGCCGCCTGCCAGTGGATCCTCAATGTTGTCAGAGCCTTCAATGAGCAGGCTGGCGCGCGAATCAGCCCCCAAATTTCTTGTGTGAACGGCCAATCGGGAGAGAAGCAGCACAGGTGCGCCACTGGGCTCGGTTGCCAAGGCAACGAGAGAGGCGTATGGGTGGTGCGTGCTGGAATCCAGAGTAGCTAGAGACGCCTTTCGTGCGCACCGTATGATTCGGCGGACTTCAACAGCCGGCGTGGTGTTCTGGGTAGGGGGCATCGCAACATTCTCCGCCTATGCACAACCCAAAATTGATTCGCGCTGTCAGCTTGCCTCTGCTGGCGGGCTGCCCTATTCACGAAGAATAATGCCTGAAAAGAAGTGTCGATTGCTGTCCGCGACCTGACGCACGCCACATTTATCACAAGAACGGCACATAGAGCGCGGTCCACGACGACCGTCCAGGGCAACAGACCATGAAAGAGAAAAGTACGATTGCTCTCGTAGACGACGAGCGGAACATTCTGACCTCGCTCAGAATGGCCCTTGAAGCGGAGGGCTTTAAGGTGCGGACCTACAGCGATGGGGCATCGGCGCTGGAGGGGCTGACCGCGGAGCCGGCAGATCTCGGTATCTTCGATATCAAGATGCCGCGGATGGACGGAATGGAGCTCCTGCGCCGAATCCGCCAGCAGTCGGACATGCCGGTGATCTTCCTCACCTCCAAGGATGAGGAGATCGACGAGCTCTTCGGCCTCAAGATGGGTGCCGACGACTACATCGCGAAGCCGTTTTCGCAGCGGCTCGTCGTGGAGCGCGTCAAGGCCGTGCTGCGCCGTTCGCAGCCGCGGGACGGCTCCGGCAATCAACCGGAAACATCACGGGTCATCGAGCGCGGCAAGCTGCGCCTCGACCCCGAGCGTCATACGTGCCACTGGGATGGCAAGCCGGTGACGCTGACTGTTACCGAGTTCCTGATTTTGCAGGCGCTGGCCGCTCGCCCCGGTGTCGTGAAGACGCGCGACGCGCTTATGGACGCGGCCTACGATGACCAGGTTTACGTCGACGACCGGACGATCGACAGCCACATCAAGCGATTGCGTAAGAAGTTCAAACAGGTCGACGAGAATTTCGACGTGATCGAGACGCTTTATGGTGTAGGCTATCGGTTCAAGGAAGTCTGAGCCCCGGGGGGTTCATGGCAATCGAGCTGGAGCGGCCTGAACCGGCTGTCGGTTCATGGCGAGCGACGAGGGAAGGCATCCAGCGCTGGCAGCGCGCTGCGATCCCTGCTCGACAGTTCCTTACGTCAGTTGGGGGCTGGTTACTGCGCGGCCCGCTCATCCGCTTCATTTCCGGCAGCCTGCTCCGGCGGATCATCGTCTCAAACCTTGTCGGCCTCGTCATCCTCGTCGTCGGCATCCTGTATCTCAGCCAGCACAACGTCTGGCTGATCGACGCAAAGCGCGAGAGCCTCCGCAGCCAGAGCGAGATTATCGCTGCAGCCATTGCTGCGAACGCGACGGTAGAGACCGAGCGAATCGTTCTCGACCCGGACAAGCTGCCGGAAGCCGAAAACGCGCTTATTCCGTACAGGGACGATGGCTTTGCTGCCTTACAGCTCTCGATTCGGCCTGAGCGTGTGGCGCCAATCCTGCGCCGGCTCGTCCAACCGACGAACAATCGCGCGCGAGTCTACAGCCGCGATGGCACGCTGATTGCGGACTCAGCACAACTGTTGTCGCGCGGCTCAATCGCCAATCCGCCGGAGACCAAGTCGCCTGAGAAGCCGAAGAACTTCTGGACACGGCTTACCAAGTGGCTGCTCAACGCCGACCTGCCTGTCTACAAGGAGATCGGCAACGCCAACGGCAACTCTTACCCCGAAGTCCGAATGGCGATGCAGGGTACGACGACGCCGATGCTTCTGCTCAATGAGAACGGCGAGCAGATCGTGTCGGTGGCGGCGCCCATCCAGCGCGCCCGCACCGTCCAGGGCGTGCTGCTGCTCTCAAGCAAGCCTGGCGAGATCGACGAGGCCTTGAACCAGGAGCGCTGGACGATCTTGAAGATCGCCCTCCTCGCCATGGTCGCAACGATCATCGCATCGATGCTCCTGGCGCGGACGGTTGCTGAGCCGATGCGCCGGCTTTCGGAAGCCGCAGAGCACGTCAGCCGCAACATCGCAGCGCGTCACGATTTGCCGAGCTTCGATCATCGCACTGACGAAGTCGGGCAGATGGCGACCGCCTTCCGCAATATGACGACGGCGCTATTCCGGCGCATCGAGGCGAGCGAAAAGTTTGCGGCGGACGTGGCGCACGAGCTTAAGAATCCTCTGACGGCTGCGCGTTCGACCGCCGAGGCGCTGACCTATGCCCAGACGGAAGAGCAGCGCCAACAGCTCATCGCGCAAATCCAGGGCGAGCTGAAGCGCCTCAACCGTCTCATCACGGACGTTTCCAATGCCTCGCGGCTCGATGCCGAGTTGGCGCTGCAGCAGACGGAGCCCGTGTCGCTGGCCAATCTGCTCAGGGGCATCGTCTGCACGTTCTCGGACCTGATGAGCGGCAGCGGCAAGCATATCGCCTTTGAGATCGACGCGTCGTGCTCGGAGGACGATCTGATCGTCAACGGCCACGAAGGCAGGCTCTCCCAGGTCGTTACCAACCTCGTCGACAACGCGATCTCCTTCTCGCCGGAAGGCGGAACGGTCCTCGTTCGTGCGCGGCGCGATGGCAGGTTCGTCGAGTTCACCGTCGAGGATGAGGGGCCGGGCATTCCGCCTGAAAACCTCGAGAAGATCTTCCGCCGCTTCTACACCTATAGGCCGACGGCGGAGAGCAGCCGCGGCAACAACTCGGGCCTTGGCCTCTCGATCTCCAAAGAGATCGTTCTGGCGCATGGCGGCGAGATCTGGGCCGAAAACCGGATGCCTGAGAGCGCCCGCCCGGATGACAAGCCGCTCGGTGCGCGGTTCGTGGTGCGCATTCCGGCAAGGTCTGACTGTGGGCCGTTAGCGAGGAGCTTCAACAACCGTGGCAGCCGCCGGGCCTAGTCTCCTTCATGGCACTGCCATCGCGCTCGCAGGTTGTGCGGCACTGATCCGGGGTGCGCCCGGTTCCGGAAAATCCGACCTCGCCCTGCGCTGCCTGGCCCAGCCCTCTTCGGAGCTCATTTCCGGCGAGGCCATGCTGGTAGCGGACGACCAGGTGCTTGTCACGCCTACCAACGGTCGTCTGGTTTTGGGCTGTCCCGAGACGATCAAGGGCCTGCTCGAGGTCCGCGGCCTTGGAATCATCGCCGTCCCGGCAACGGACACGGCTGAGCTCGAGTTGCTGGTCGATCTTGTCACGCCCGACAAGGTTGAACGCCTTCCCGATCCGGATTCTTACGAAGAGCTGATGGGCGTCCGCGTGCGCCGATTAGCCCTTTATCCTTTTGAAGCATCTGCGCCCCTAAAACTCTTGCTGGCGTTGCAAGGATTTCCTAAGTCCCGGCTCACTCCGCGGTAGGCAATTCCGGGGAAAGTGCTTGCGCGTGTTAACAACAGTGGCCAAACATGTCGCGGCTCGAAACCACTCGGTGACTGCTAGTGACATGCGTGGGTCAACCGGTCGACAGGCGATCGCGGCCCGCACGGAACCTGCAAGGCAATGATTGGACTCTTGATCGTCACCCATGGGGGCCTGGCCGGTGAATTCCGGGCCGCCCTGGAGCATGTGGTCGGGCCCCAAGAGCAGATCGAAACCATCTCGATCGGCCCCGATGACAACATGGAGACCCGCCGCCAGGAGATCCTGGAAGCTGCGCGGCGGCTCGATACCGGAGACGGGGTTATCCTGCTCACCGACATGTTCGGCGGGACGCCATCGAACCTCTCCATTTCCATCCTGGACGAGGCTAACGTCGAGGTCATCGCCGGCGTGAACCTGCCTATGCTGGTGCGGCTTGCCAGCGTGCGCAATGACACGCCGCTCGCCAAGGCTGTCGATCTCGCCAAGGAGGCGGGGCGCAAGTACATCAGCGTGGCCCGGCAGGTGCTCTCCGGTGAGCCGTAAAGGGGGTAGCGTCCGTGCTGGACAGCCACAAACCATCCGCGCTCGTGACCATTCGTAACGTCAAGGGACTGCACGCACGCGCTTCGGCCAAGTTCGTCAGGTGTGCTGAATCGTTCAATGCCACTGTCACGGTCTCGCGCGACGGCCATAGCGTCGGCGGCACCTCAATCATGGGCCTGTTGATGCTTGCGGCTGGTCCAGGCACGTCGCTGCAGCTGACTGCGGAAGGCCCTGAAGCTGCGGAGGCTATCGCCGCGCTCGTCGAACTCGTTGAAAGCGGCTTCGGCGAGGACTGTATCGACGAGGGCAATCCTGCGGCCTCCTGACCCCCGCGCGCAACAAGACATAACAATGTCTTTATATCAGGTTGCGCCGAATGTGCTGGGCCGGTATAGACGGCTGGCCAATGTGCGGACCGGTCTGCACGACCACGGTTCGCCCTGACCTCCCGAGACACACAATTCCCAACTGCAAGTTCGAGGAGCCCCAGACATGACTGTTGCCGCCGAGTACGCCGTCAAGGACATCGGCCTTGCCGATTGGGGGCGCAAGGAGATCGACATCGCCGAAAGCGAGATGCCGGGCCTGATGGCGGTTCGCGCGGAGTACGGCCCGTCCCAGCCGCTCAAGGGTGCGCGCATCGCCGGCTCGCTGCACATGACGATCCAGACGGCAGTGCTCATCAAGACGCTGATCGCGCTTGGCGCCGAGGTCCGCTGGGCGTCCTGCAACATCTTCTCGACGCAGGATCATGCCGCCGCTGCGATTGCGGCAGATGGCGTGCCGGTGTTCGCCATCAAGGGTGAATCGCTCGAGGATTACTGGAATTTCACCCGCAAGATCATGGAGTGGGGCGACGGCGGCACCCCTAACATGATTTTGGATGATGGCGGGGACGCTACCCTGTTCGTCCACCTCGGCTATCGGGCTGAAAACGAGGATGCCTCCTTCCTCGACAAGCCGGGCTCAGAGGAAGAAGAAATCCTGTTCAAGCTCATCAAGCGGACGCTGCAGGAGAAGAAGGGCTGGTTCACGGAACTTGCCCGCAACATCCGGGGCGTCACCGAAGAGACCACGACGGGCGTGCACCGTCTCTACGAAATGCAGAAGAAGGGCACGCTGCTGTTCCCGGCCATCAACGTCAACGACTCGGTCACCAAGTCGAAGTTCGACAACCTCTATGGTTGTCGCGAAAGCCTCGTCGACGGCATCCGCCGCGCCACGGACGTGATGATGGCCGGCAAGGTGGCGATGGTCTGCGGCTTCGGCGACGTCGGCAAGGGTTCGGCGGCGAGCCTCAGGAGTGCCGGCTGTCGGGTGATGGTGTCGGAAGTCGACCCGATCTGCGCGCTCCAGGCCGCCATGGAGGGCTACGAGGTCACGACCATGGAGGATGCCGCTCCGAGGGCGGACATCTTCGTGACCGCAACCGGCAACAAGGACGTCATCACCCTGGAGCACATGCGGGCGATGAAGGACCGCGCCATCGTCTGCAACATCGGGCACTTCGACAACGAGATCCAGGTCTCCGCCCTGCGGAACTTCAAGTGGACCAGCATCAAGCCGCAGGTGGACGAGATCGAGTTCCCGGACGGCAAGCGTATCATCCTTCTCTCGGAAGGCCGTCTCGTGAACCTCGGT
>PKEY01000019.1 GCA_002919265.1 Hyphomicrobiaceae bacterium
CCCCCCCCGCCGAAACCGCCGACGCCGATAGCAACTGCACCACCGCCCTCTTTGCTGATATCAATCGCTCCGGAGACATTTAGGCCACCGTTGCCACCACCGCCGCCGACGCTTTGCGTCAGGACCGCAGAGCTTCGATCACCCAAAGTCAGCACACCGCCGGTGATCTTGGATTCGATCAGCGCACCCGCATCGGCACCTGAGCCACCGAAGCCGCCAACACCCAGCGTCACTGCGGTGTTCGTCTCACGAAACAGCGCGATGTCGCCGCTAATGTTGAGGCCACCGTTGCCGCCACCACCACCAACGCTTTGCGTAAGCACACCGACAGAATCGGCGCCCGCGGTCTGGACGTAGCCTTCTATGGTGTGCGTGACCGAGCCTGCCTTGCCGCCTTTTCCACCAAAGCCACCCACGCCGATGCTGAAGGCGCCTGAGAATTCTTTGGCGACGGAGACAGCACCTGAGACATTGACGGCACCATTGCCGCCACCGCCGCCCAGGCTTTGCGCCACGAGGCCAGCCGAGCGGCTACCAGACGTCGTCGTAGTACCAGTAAACTTGCTGGTTACATCGGCCGCTTCGCCACCATCGCTGCCAAATCCGCCAACACCGAGAGCGGCTGCGCCGGTTCCTTTGCCGGCATAACTCAGCGCACCGCTGATATTGATAGCGCCGTTGCCGCCACCACCGCCGACGGACTGAACGAGGACACCGAAGGAGTCCGCTCCATGTGTTTCGACATCGCCAGTGATCGTGCTCGTTGCAGTGCTGGCCTTACCCCCACTGCCGCCAAATCCTCCGACGCCTATGCCGACGGCGCCACTACCTTCTCCAGTAAGGCTGACTGCACCAGAAATATTGATGCCACCGTTGCCGCCTCCGCCGCCCACGGACTGAACGAGTACACCACCGGAATTATCCGCCCATGTCTGAACATCTCCGGCAATCGAGCTCGTTGCACTCCCCGCTTGGCCACCGTTGCCTCCACTGCCGCCAATTCCAACGGAAAGATTGGCGGATCCTGACGCCGCCCCGGTAATCGTTCCCGAGATGTTGAGAGCGCCATTACCACCGCCGCCGCCAAGCGACTGTACGACGACGCCGGTCGAGTCTTTGCCTTTGGTGACAACATCACCGGTGAGGGTCGCTTCAACGTCGCCTGAATGCCCGCCACTGCCACCAGAGCCGCCAAGCCCCACCGAAACGCCGCCCGTCCCGGCTTTACTCGATGCAATTGCTGCTGACAAATTCAGGCCACCGTTGCCGCCTCCGCCGCCCACGGATTGAACAAGCAAGCCGGTCGAACCGTCGCCATTCGTTGTCAAGTTGCCGGACACATTGCTGGTGACTTTGTTTGCGTTGCCGCCGGATCCGCTCCGCCCGCCAAGGCCGACACCGATCGAACCAGCCCCTTTTCCGGCACCTGTACCCGCAATGGTGACGTCGAATCCTCCGCTGCCACCGCCACCTCCGATCGACTGAGCCACCACGGCAGCCGAGTGCGCCCCATGGGTCACCACGTCGTCTTCAACCACGAGATCAACTGTGTCGCCATGGCCACCACCAGCGCCCGTGCCGCCAATTCCGACAGAGATGGAGCCGGAACCTGCTCCCGCTCCCGCTATGGAGGGAGCAATATTGAAACCACCGTTGCCGCCGCCACCGCCGACTGACTGTGCCAGCACGCCGATAGAGGAATCGCCCCGTGTTTCGACTTTCTTCGTTGTTTTCGCGACGACGGCTCCACCATCGCCACCTCCGGCACCGCTGCCGCCAAGACCAACGGTCACAGAACCAGTGCCTGATCCCGCAAAGGAGAGATCAGCGCTGACCGTGAAGCCACCGCTGCCGCCACCACCACCAATTGATTGGGCAACAAAGCCTGCCGAAGCGAAACCTTCCGTCAGGATCGTTCCGTTTGCCGTGGCTGTGACCTTGCCGGCGGAACCACCTCCTGAGCCGGCGCCGCCAAGCCCAACACTCACGCTGCCCGCGCCAGCGCCTGCACCAGAAAGCCCGCCCGACACAGTGAAACCGCCGTTACCGCCGCCACCGCCGATGGACTGAGCAATGACGCCGGCTGAACGATCACCCCTCGTGTGGACACTGCCGTCGATGGTGGCATTCACTTCGCCGCCAGCACCACCGTGCTCGCCCGAGCCACCGAGACCGACCGAAATGGCTCCAGCACCCGTGCCAGCACCAGCGAGCCCCGTCGCCACTGCAAATCCGCCGTTGCCGCCACCGCCACCAACGGACTGGATCAGGATGCCGACGGAATCGTGCCCCTTGGTTTCAACCGCTGCACCGATCCGGACATTCACTGTGCCACCGGCGCCGCCGCTGCCACCCGAACCGCCAACACTGACATCAACTGCGCCAGCTCTACTACCAAGGCCCGCTGCTCCAGCTGCAACCGAATAGCCGCCGTTGCCGCCGCCCCCACCGATCGATTGCGCGATCACACCAGCCGAGAATCGGCCGAAGGTTTCGACGCTACCGTCCGCAATCAGCTCGACTGCTCCACCGGTGCCGCCGCTCCCACCACTGCCGCCTACACCAACGTTGATGGTTGCTGCTGTGCCACCAACAGCCAAACCAGCAGCAATGTTACCGCCGCCATTGCCACCGCCGCCGCCGACGGATTGCGCTAAGAGACCTACCGAGCTCTCACCCAGCGTCGTAACGTTGGCGTTCGTGTAGACACGAACTCTTCCACCGGCACCCCCGCCACCGGCCGACCCTCCGACACCGACAGAAACGTTGCCGGCGAACCCGGGAGCACCGGAAGCGCTAGCCGCCACGGCAAGACCGCCATTGCCCCCGCCGCCGCCGACCGACTGGAAGATCATGCCTGCCGAGCGGTCACCTTGGGTGAGTAAGCTGCCGGAAAAGCCTGGAGCCACCAAATTTCCGTTGGCATCAAGCGTACCGACGCGAACTTCGCCGCCCCGGCCACCATCACTGCCGGAGCCCCCGACACCAATTGCAAGAGCTCCGGAGATCGGCCCACCGGATGCGGCAGCAGAAATTGCATAGCCACCGTTACCGCCACCGCCACCAACGGATTGGAGGAGGATACCGGCCGCGTCAGCGCCGCCTGTTTCAATCGACGTGTTACCGCTTCCGGTCAGGGTGACTGTGCCACCATCGCCACCTTTGCCGCCGCTCCCGCCTACAGCGATTGAAGCAGCACCAAATGGGCCGACCGAGACGCCTACAGCACCGCCGCCGTTACCGCCACCTCCGCCTATCGATTGCGCGAGGACACCCGTCGAACGATCGCCCGCCGTTACGATTGTGGAGGAGTAGGTCGCGTCCGTATTGGACAGCGTGACATTGACGGCGCCCCCTGCTCCGCCGTTGCCGGCAACGCCCCCGATGCCGACGCCTACAAAGGCACCGATCGAGCCAGCCGACCCGCCGTTGCCGCCACCGCCACCGATCGATTGGGCAAGGATGCCCATCGCATCGCGACCGGACGTCTTGATGACACCGTCATTGGTGACACTGACGGTCGAGCCGCTACCACCGGCACCACCTCTACCGCCAACGGCCACCATGCCTCCCGTACTACCACCATCGCCGCCGCCGCCACCAATCGACTGCGCAATTATTCCGCGCGCCCCGTCTCCTTGGGTTTCGATGTAACCGTAGTTGCTAACGGTGACAGCTTTCCCGTCGCCGCCTTTACTGCCGTTCCCGCCGACACTCACCAATCCATAGGCATCGGCGCCTTCTCCACCGGAGCCGCCGATGGATTGGGCCATGATACCGTCAGCCAGTGCACCATGGGTTGTGATGCGTCCGGTCGCCTTGTTCGTTACCTTGACCTCGTCACCGCTACCACCATTGGAGCCGACACCACCCAACGCGAGCGCAACCACGCCGACGGCCATTCCACCGGCACCGCCACCACCGCCGATCGACTGGGCGAAAATTCCGCGCGAGGCGACCCCGTGCGTTTCGATCGCACCACCATGTTCGACGATGACCTTGCCGCCATTGCCGCCATTATCAGGGTGGCCGATTAGGGAAACGAGAAGGTTACCGCTATTTCCTGCGGAGCCACCAGACCCGCCAATCGATTGAGCGAAAATGCCGTGGGCATAGTCGCCCTCCGTGAGAATCTGAGCTCCGTCGAATGTGTAGACTTCGACCTTGCCTCCGCTCCCGCCGTAGCCGCCGCTGCCCGCTTCTCCGACGAGCCCCCACTGGTCGCCACCGTTGCCACCGTTGTTGCTGACGCTGAGGGCGTAGATGCCATGCGCATTCAGCCCCTTGGTATAAATCTTGCCGTACTGATTGACTCTGACATCTCCGCCGTCGGAGGAATGCCCTCCGGTCCCCCCGCCAGGGGCAACATAGCCGCTCCCCCCGTCACCGGCCTTACCGCTTCGGCTGTATGCAAAGATGCCGTAGTGATCGGCACCTGAAGTCTGGATCGTGCTTGATGAGGTTTGCGTGGCTACAACGTTTCCGCCACGACCACCATCACCCCCATCGCGACCACCAAAAAAGCCTACGTAGGAGTTTCCACCCCGACCACCGTTGCCACCGACGCTACCGATTTCCCAGCCAATCTTACTGGTGGCCTTCACATCGATCGAAAGCTCTTTTGTTACATTTGGGCCATCTTCACCCCGACCACCCGAGGTTGGAGGGACGAACAGTGCCCCATTTCGTCCGTTCTTCCCGTTATGGCCATACTCGACCTGCTTGACGCCGTCTTCGGCCACGTCATCGACCCGCGGCGTGACACCCCCGTCACTTTCGGAACTGTTAAAGTAGGCCTCAAATTCCGAGGTCGCCAGGCCGACGTCGAAAGAGATATTTTTTACCTGGCCGTCTTCCTCCGTGCTTGTCGAAACATAGGCTTTGCCCCCGGAAATGGACTCTATCTCGAAGGCTAATGGAGGAATGTCATTGTTGTAGAAGAACTCACCAACTTCCTTGACCAGAAAGGTGAAACCATCCTCCGTTTGAACGAATGCTGTCGTACCTTGCGTCGGCGTCCCTGCAGGATCGACAATGAGTTTCGTAACCTTCGTCGGCTGATTGGTTATGGGGTTTGTTACGGTGTCCCCGACTATCGATGACTTCGACGGCGGAGGGGGCGGGTCGTCTGCGAACGCAGCGTCGTTACCATTGGCTGCGCAAATGAAAAGGATTAGCGCTAGGGCACGCGCTGCGGCAAACAGCTTCGACAGGCTTCCGTGCGTCCCGCCGATACGGGGCACATAAGCTGCTATGGCCAGCGCTTTTGCGCGTCCCCGATTGTCTCGAGCAAGATGACAACTGCCCCGTGGGCGCAGCTTGACCCGAGCGCACCTCATATGAGTACGGTCCCTCCAATCCCCCGCAGGATTTGGACAAATTGTTGGTTAAGTAACGGTTAGCTTGTGTAACTGAGCGCTACAGCCGTGCTACGGCATGCGGGGTTCACCCTCCGCCTCCGAGCCCGGATTGCCAAATGGGGCATGCGAGCCTTGCGCCGCGCTGAACGCAGATGCAGGTCGCTCGAGCCAATTTGCGACGGTCTGGTGCGATGGTACGTAAGAAATGGCCGGACACTACGACTCGCACTGAACTCAGTCTCATAACTGACTAATTGGTAAACGAAAAATTAGCACGCCCTCTTATGCCGCGCAACGCACGTTGGAGGTGCGACCCGCGCCCCCTCGCAACCAACAAAATCTGCTGAGGACACCAAGTTGCAGCTGCGCAGACGGGGCTGCGGCCAGCGGTCTAAGAAGAGTGTGAAGGAGTAACGATCTGAAAACATGGGGGCTATCGTTGGCCCCCAGAAGCTACGACTTCGCCCGCCGGATCATGTTCCGGGCAATGACGAGCTGCTGGATCTGGCTCGTTCCCTCGAAAATGCGAAACAGGCGGACGTCGCGATAGAAACGCTCAACCGGATATTCCGCCATGTAACCCGCACCGCCGTGGATCTGCACTGCCCGGTCGGCAACCCGGCCCACCATCTCGCTGGCGAAGAGCTTGCAGCACGAAGCCTCCATGCTAATGTCCTCACCACGGTCGCGCTTGCGTGCCGCCTCCAGAACCATCGAGCGCGCGGCGAAAATCTCGGTCTGGCTGTCTGCCAGCATCGCCTGAACAAGCTGGAACTCCGCGATTGGCTTTCCGAACTGCTTCCGCTCGAGCGCGTAGGCGAGGGCCTCAGAGAGGATTCTTTCGGCAGCACCCGTACACGCCGCTGAAATGTGCAGCCGGCCCTTGTCGAGCACCTTCATGGCTGTTTTGAAGCCCTGACCTTCAACGCCGCCAATCAGGTTTTCCTTCGGCACCCGGCAATCTTCGAAAATAATATCGGCCGTGTGCGCACCACGTTGGCCCATTTTCCGGTCCGGCTTGCCAACCGTCAGCCCCGGAGTATTCCGTTCGACAATGAATGCGGACACACCATCGGCCCCTTTTTTTGAAGGGTCCGTCCGTGCCATGACAGTAAATATGCCCGCTTCCGGCGCATTGGTGATAAAGCGCTTGGTACCATTGAGGACATAATAGTCACCATCGCGGATAGCGGTCGTTTGCAGTGAAGCTGCGTCGGAACCGGCGTTTGGCTCTGTCAACGCAAAAGAGCCAATGATTTCCCCAGATGCGAGACGAGGAAGATAGCGTTGCTTTTGCTCCTCCGTGCCGTCGATGACGATGCCCTGAGACCCGATCCCGACATTGGTCGCGAAGTAGGAGCGAAAAGCGGGTGATGCCTTCGCGACTTCATAAATGACTTGGACCTCCTCCTCCATGGAGAGGCCAAGCCCTCCGTACTGTTCCGGGATCGAAAGCCCAAACAGACCGAGCGACTTCATATCTGCAATGATGTCTTCCGGAATGGCGTCGTCCGCAGCCACTTTCTCTTCATTTGGGATCAATCGTTCCCGAACGAACCGGCGGATCGTCTCCAGGAATTCATTGAACGCATCCTTGTCGATCGGCATGCGGAACTCCGTAACGTGTTCTTGAAATAGAGCGCTCAGTTAGAGCCAGCGCTTGCGACGTTTATAGGTCTTCAGATTCTTGAAGGAGCGCCGTTTCTCACCCTCGCCAAGGCCGAGATAGAATTCTCGAACGTCCTCGTTGGCCAGGATTTCAGCTGCGTGTTCATCTCACTAGGTTTTTTGCGAGAAACGACACATCAGCGGACGAATTTGCGGAATTCGGGCTTACGCTTTTCGATGAAGGCACGAACCCCTTCCTTGGACTCCTCGGTCTCGTAGTACATAGCGAGGGCCTGCATACCCATCGCGGCGATACCACGAATGTTCTCGGTATCGGCATTGAATGAACGCTTCGCGATGGCAATTGCCGTGGGCGAGCGCTCCAGAATTTCAGCGCACCAACGATTGACTTCGTTGTCGAGCTCTTCGTGCGGAACAACCGTATTGACGAGGCCCATGGCAAACGCCTCGGCAGCAGTATAGCGACGGCAGAGATACCACATCTCGCGCGCCTTCTTCTCGCCCACGACGCGGGCGAGGTAGGCCGTGCCAAATCCCGGATCGACCGAGCCGACTTTTGGGCCGACCTGACCGAAAATGGCTTTTTCGGAAGCGATCGTGAAATCGCAAAGCGTCGCCAGCACGTTTCCGCCGCCGATCGCATAACCCTGTACGCGCGCGATCACGGGCTTCGGTACGTCGCGAATTATGCACTGAAGCTCTTCGATCGGCAGGCCGATCATGCCGCGGCCATCATACTGGCCATCGTGCGCAGACTGATCTCCACCAGTACAGAATGCCCTGTCGCCGGCGCCCGTGAGAACGATGACACCAATCGACTTATCCCAGCCAGCGCGATTGAACGCGTGGATCAATTCCTCGCAGGTCTTGCCGCGAAACGCGTTCAACACATGCGGCCGATTGATGGTGATGCGAGCAACGCCGTCGGTAACGTCGTAGAGAATGTCTTCGTATTGCATGATTGCTCCTTCAGCCCACCATCGTCAGACTGCCCGAAACGCTGAGCACTTGACCGGTGATATAAGCCGCCTCGTCGCTGGCGAAGAAAAGAATGGCCCTCGGCCCTCGAGCCCGCGCACGCAGATCCTCCCCGAAAACATCCGAAAACGGGCGGAAGCCCGCAAGTCGGATGTATCAATGCCATGTCATATTGCAAAGTCAAGCAATACATTGATATATCATATGTATGACAAATCATGCGCGAACCGAAAAGCTTTGCTCTAACGACGAAGATGCCCGCTTCGACGTGGCTAACCGTTTGTTTTTCCGGCTCTATCAGGCGTCGAACTTGATGCATAAGACGGGGTCGCGCGCTGTCTCCGAATATGGGACGACCACGCAGCAATGGGCCGTGCTCGGGGCGCTCTCCCGGCCAAAGACAGTGGAAAAGGGCATGACGGTGAAGGAAATGGTCAATTTCCTCGGCGTCAGCCGTCAGAACCTGACCGCCGTGTTGAACAGGCTGGAGCGGTCAGGCCTCGTGGAGCGAACGCGCATTGTCGAGGACGGACGAATTCGTCGGATACGTCTGACGAAAAAGGGAGCGGATACCTGGGCAAAGATGCTGGTCAACATCCGCTCCTACTATGAGGCGGCCTTGGCGGACTTTACGACCGAGGAAAGCCTGCAGCTTTACCGCCTGCTCGACCGGTTGCGGTCGGCGCTCAGCCGACTGTAGTCAGCCTATCCTGCCGACTGCCTCAGGTTACCGAAATGACCTGAGCCCTGAGTTTGTCACGAAGTTCGGCCGGCGAGGTCGGAAAAACTGTCTCCGGAGTCCCGGCTGCCGCCCAGACCACGTCGTAGTTGAGCAGGTCTCGGTCCATGTAGGTGGCCAGCGGCGTCACATGGCCAAAAGGCGGAATGCCGCCGATGGCAAAGCCAGTGACCTCGCGGACGTAATGCGCATCTGGCCGCGTCAGCACCTCGCCGATCGTCGCCGCGACGGCCTTTTCGTTCACCCGGTTGGCGCCTGAAACGAGCAGCAGATACGGCTTGCCACTGTCCTTGCCACGGAAAACGAGCGACTTGACGATCTGCGCGACGGCACAGCCACACGCTGCCGCTGCCTCTTCTGCCGTGCGCGTCGACTGGCTCATCGTGTGAACCTGGATGTCGAGACCGATGGCCTGTGCCGCCGCGACGACCCGCTGGGCAGCGGGCTTTAGAGCATTCTCTCCACTCACTCGGGCCCCCATTCGCTTTTTCAACGCTCATGTATACCGGCACGCGTGCCAGAGCAAAGCTGATCACTTCACACGAGCTTTCGTGCCCTGACTCCGGCGCGAGCAAAGTGCCAGCCGGCCATTTGCATCTTCGCCTTCGCGCTTTAACTCTTGGTGCGGGACTGAAACGGGCAACTGAGCTTCAGGGCGACCGAGAACAGGGCACGGCATGGTCGTTTACAAGCGTATCGTCATTCTCACAGGCGCGGGTCTGTCTGCGGAGTCGGGGCTTGCCACCTTTCGCGACAAGGACGGCATCTGGAGCAAATACGACATCAACGAGGTGGCGACGCCGGAGGCGTTCGCGCGCAATCCCGCCAAGGTGCATGACTTCTACAATCAGCGGCGGCGCGGGATGAAGAATGCTGCTCCGAATGCCGCACACTTTGCTCTGGCCCGTCTCGAGCGCGAATATCCCGGTGAAGTAACGGTCGTCACACAAAACATCGACCCGCTGCATGAGGCTGCAGGCACACAGCGCCTGATCCACATGCACGGCGAGTTGCTAAAAGCTTTGTGCGCCTATTGCGAGGCCCGCCACCCCTGGCATGATGATTTGTCGACCGAAATCGTTTGCCCGAGTTGTGGCCGAGCCGGAGGAATGCGGCCGGACGTGGTCTGGTTTGGCGAGATGCCCTATCGCATGGACGAGATTTACGACCTTCTGTACGAAGCGGATCTCTTCGCCTCCATCGGCACAAGCGGCACGGTTTATCCCGCCGCCGGTTTCGTGCGTGAAGCGCGCGCTGCTGGCGCACACACCGTTGAACTCAATCTGGAACCCTCGGAAGGGGCGAGCCTGTTCGCAGAAAAGATCCACGGGCCGGCAACGGTTGTGGTTCCGCAGTGGGTCGAGAGGCTCTTGGTGAAGGCCGGCCAGACCTAGCGCCGGAAAACGGCCACCAGCTCCAGGTGCGCTGAGTAGACGAACTGATCGATCGGCGTAACGGTCTCCAGCTTGTAACCACCATCGATGAGCGTCCGCGCATCCCGTGCGGCTGTCGCGGGATTGCAGGAGACCATAACGATCGTCGGAACCCGCGATTTGGCGAGCATCTCTGCTTGCGCCTTCGCTCCTGCGCGCGGCGGGTCGAGCACGACGGCACTGAACTCTTCGAGTTCGAGGCGGGACAGCGGCTCTCGCATGAGATCGCGAACACGCGCAGTAATGGGCTTGAGGCCGGCTGAACCGCGAGCGGCTTTCTCCAAGGCAGTGATGGAGCGACGATCAGAATCGACCGCGAGCACGCGGGCTGTGCACGCCAAAGGGAATGTGAACGTGCCGAGGCCAGAAAAGAGGTCAGCCGCGCTTTTCACCTTGCCGACCGCCTGCAGGACAAGATCGGCCATGATGGCTTCCGCCTCGGGCACGGCCTGCAAGAAGACGCCGGGTGGTAACTCCACGCTGACATCACCCAACAAAACCGTCGGAAGCTGATCGAAGAAAACGACCTCACCGAAGACTGTGAGACGCCGTATGGGGCTTTGCGTCACGGCACGAGCCAGAGCTTCGCTCATTCCCGGTTTGAGCGTGGCCGCACCATTTTCGATTGCAACGTCGAGGCCATTTTGAGCTCGGGTAACCAGGAGCCGGCCACCAGCCCCATCAGGCAGCGCCATGCCGGCAAGCCAACGTAGGAGCGGAAGCGTCTCAACGATCAGCGGGTCCAAAACCGGACACTCGGCAAGGTCGACGAGAACATGACGCCCCTCCTGGCGAAAGCCGAGCACCACTTCGTCGCCACGGCGCGCCACACCAAAAAACGCCCGCCTTCGTGAATGCAGCGCAACGCTGCGCATCGGCTGGGGCGTGATCTCTATCCCCCGGTGCGCGAACGCTTCGCCCAGAGCCTTTTCTTTCCAGCGTCGATAAAGATCCGGCGACATGTGCTGGGCAACGCAGCCCCCGCATTTGCCGAAATGCTGGCAAATGGGCTGATGCCGATCATCGCTCGCGGTCAGACGCTCAGGAACCTTGCCCAGACGCCATTGTTCGCCGGGCAGCGCGAACGGCAAATAAACCGGCCCCTTCGACGTTTCGACGATGCCATCTCCTTGCGCGCCAAGCCGCGCTATGCGGACGATGTCGTCCTTCACTTCATCAGCCATTCTTGCGCGCTCCAATCAGGAATTCCTGATTGCCGGAGCCTCCTAATACGGGAGACTCGATCACACCATCCACGGTCCACCCTGATTGGTTCGAAAGCCAATCACGTACATGGTCCACGGCCCGATGGCGAGCAGCCGGATCGCGCACAACGCCTCCTTTTCCGACGGCCTCGCGACCCGCTTCGAACTGTGGTTTAATCAGTGCGATGAGCCAGGCTCCCGGAGCAGCAAAAGTGAGCG
The DNA here is from genome assembly GCA_002919265.1 of Hyphomicrobiaceae bacterium. GTDB lineage: Bacteria > Pseudomonadota > Alphaproteobacteria > Rhizobiales > Hyphomicrobiaceae > ZC4RG25. The sequence continues at coordinate 11,564 of PKEY01000019.1, forward strand.
GCACGGGCAGTGCCTTCGTCAGAGAAATGAAACTCACGTCCGCAACAATGGCCTTGATCGGATCTGGAATGTCTCCAGCGGTAAGGTCTCTCGCATCCTTGCCCTCGTAGACCACGACGCGAGGATCTTCTCGCAGTTTGGGATCAAGCTGATCGCGGCCCACATCGACGGCGTAAACTCGGCAAGCTCCCCTCTCAAGGAGAACTTGCGTAAATCCCCCGGTCGAAGCCCCCACGTCCAACGCCATCACGCCGTCGGCGGAATAGCCGAAGTGATCGAGCGCCGCGACAAGCTTCCAGGCGGCCCGAGAAACGAAGGCGTCAGCCCCGTCGGTCAAATGCACAGTGGCGCTTTCCGGAATAACCGTACTTGGTTTGGTGACCGGAACACCGTCCACCAATACTTGGCCACGCAGGATCAGATCGCGGGCGCGCGAGCGGGTGGATATCAGCCCGCGGTCGACCAAAGCCCGATCCAGACGTGTCCGAACCATTCTCTCCCTTTCACCGTTACCTGAACAGTCCACCCCAAGCAGGGCGGAGCTGCCTTGGTTGCTTGCGCCAGAGGAATACCGAATACCAGTCTTGACGGAGTTGAACGATGCCAACGCTCAATCGCCGAGTTTTTCTGGCAGGAGCTGCAGCATTCTCCACATATGTGATCGTAGACCGGAGCTGGGGGCAGGTGACACAAGGTCCATTCCGGTTACCCCCTCTGCCCTATCCGGCCAACAGCCTTGAGCCGCACATCGATGCCCAGACGATGGAGCTCCATCACGGCAAGCACCATGCGGCCTACGTGAACAATCTGAACGAGGCCATCCGGGACCACGGCGAGCTCGCAAAGCGGCCACTAGAGGAGATCCTGGCCAATCTGAACAACGTGCCGGAAAGCATTCGCACCAAGGTGCGCAACAATGGCGGCGGACACGCCAACCACTCGATGTTCTGGCAGGTGATGGGGCCGCCGGGAACAGATGATGGGCCTGAAGGCGAGTTGCGGCAGGCGATTGAACGCGACTTCGGCGGTCTGGAGCAGCTTCGGAACCAGTTCAATAATGCCGGCGCAAGCGTGTTCGGATCAGGCTGGGTGTTTGTCACGGTCAACAAGGATGGTCGCCTCGCGATCAAGACCCGCCCGAACCAGGACACACCGCTCATGGATGGTGAGCGCGTTTTGTTCGGAAACGATGTGTGGGAGCACGCCTATTACCTCAAATATCAAAATCGCCGGCCGGAGTATTTGAAAGCGTGGTGGAATGTCGTGAACTGGAAAGCTATTGGCGATCGATATAAACGCGCCAAATCGGGTGATCTTGGCATTTAGGTTTTCCGAAGCTGGGCAGATCGCGCCGAACTATGGAACGATTGCCCAGCGAATAATGTAGGCGACTGCCATAACGACAGCCACGCCGGCTGCCCAAAGCCCGACAAACCAGAGCAGCCGGCGGGCAAGCCCAGGCGGGGCATCCCCGGGTCGCGTCTGGATCATCAGTGATACCCTCCTTCTGCGCTGACCTTTCCACGGAAAACCCAATAAGCATACGCCGTGTAAACGACTATCAGCGGCAACAATACCGCTGCGCCCAGGAGCACGAAGGCAAGGCTACTATCAGGTGCCGCGGCGTCCCAAATCGTGATCTCCGTGGGAATAATGTAGGGATAAAAACTGATGCCGAGGCCCACGTACGACAAGAAGAACAGCCCGATGGCCGCAGCGAAAGGCGCGTATTCCCTACGCTCATTCAGGGACTTGTAGAGGATGTACGCGACGAGAATGACGAGAAGTGGCACCGGGAAAGTGTAAAGCACGGCCGGCCAGCTGAACCAGCGCTCCATGTAAACGGGATTGAGAAACGGCGTCGAAATGCTGACCAGACCAATGCCGATGAGCGTTCCAATGCCGGCGCGGTACGCCCATTCGTAGGCACGTTCCTGCAAGTCACCTTCCGTTTTCATGATGAGCCAGGTCGCACCCAACAAGGCATAGCCCACCACCAGGGCAATTCCTGTCAAAATGCTGAAAGGTGTCAGCCAATCCCACCATCCGCCCGCATAGGCGCGATTGGCGATGGGTATGCCCTGCACGAGTGCGCCAAGCGTAATGCCTTGGGCAAAAGCCGCAACAATGGAACCGGCCGCGAAGCCGAGATCCCAAAGGTGCCGGTTTCGTCTCGACCGATACCGGAATTCGAAAGCGACGCCACGAAAGATAAGCGCCAGCAACATCGTAATAATGGGGGCATAAAGAGCGGAGAAGATAATTCCGTACGCAAGCGGAAAACCGGCCAACAAACCACCGCCGCCTGCGACCAGCCACGTTTCGTTGCCGTCCCATACCGGCGCGATGGAGTTCATCATCCGGCGGCGATCTTCCTCCGCCGGAAAGAACGGAAACAGGATGCCAACTCCGAGATCGAAGCCATCGACGATGACGTAGAGAAGCACCGCCAAGGCAATAACGGCGGCGAAAATGAAGGCGAGATCAAGCGCCACGTTCGCCTCCTTTCGCTCCACTAAACTCGTCCAAATCTTCTAGAGGACCTTCATCAGCTAGTGCCGGGGCAGGCGTAACACCGGCCGTACGAATTGGTTGATGCGGAAGCTCAGGTTCCGCCGGCTCGGGCCGGTGGCCAAGCAGGCGAATGATGTAAACGGTCCCTGCTCCGAACACGATCATGTAGATCACAAAAAACGCGAGCAGAGAGGTCGCGACACCTGGGGTATCGATCGGCGAAGCGGATTCGACCGTTCGCAAAAGTCCGTAGACCGTATAGGGCTGCCGACCGACCTCCGTGACATACCAACCAGCCAGCACCGCGATGAAACCTGACGGCCCCATGTAGAGCGCGGCGCGCAATAACCCCGGCGAATCGTAGAGCCGCCCTTTCCATCGCAGCCATGCGGACCAAATACCGACAGCGGCCATCAGAAATCCGATGAGCACCATAATGCGGAATGCCCAGAACAGACCCGGAGCATAGGGCCGGTCCTCGGGTGGCCATTCCTTCAGCCCTTTGACAACTCCGTTCAGTTCATGGGTCAGGATTAGCGAGCCGGCTTTCGGTATCGAAATGGCGTATCGGGTGGTTTCAGCCTCCATATCAGGGAAGCCGATGATGTAGAACGGCGCGCCAGCCTGCGTTTCGAAATGGCCCTCCAGAGCGGCAATCTTTGCAGGTTGGTGCTCGTACGAATTCAGGCCGTGGAGATCGCCGGCGATGATCTGTAATGGCGCAACGATGACCGCCATCCACATCGCCATCGAAAACATGATGCGCGCGCCCTCGTTATTGCGGTCGCGTAGCAGGTGATAGGCGCCGACGGCACCGACAAGAAAAGCAGTTGTCAGATAGGCGGCAAGAAGTGTGTGAACGAAGCGATATGGAAACGAGGGATTAAAGATCACGTCCCAGTAGCTGGTCGGCACAAACTGGCCTGCTTCGTTGATCGCGTGGCCCGCTGGCGTCTGCATCCAGCTGTTCACCGCCAGGATCCAAAATGCCGAAAACGCTGTGCCAAGGGCGACCATCACGGTCGCGAACATGTGCAGTCCACGGCCGACCCGATTGAGACCGAATAGCATGATGCCGAGGAAACCGGCCTCGAGGAAAAAGGCGGTGAAGACCTCGTAAGCCATCAATGGCCCGATGACCGGGCCAGCGCGATCGGAAAAAACGCTCCAGTTCGTACCGAACTGGTAGGTCATCACGATTCCCGAGACGACCCCCATGGCGAAGGCAACGGCGAAAACCTTCACCCAATAATTGAACAGGGAATGGTAGATCTGGCGCCCGGTCCACAGATGAAGGCCCTGCAGGACGGCAAGGTAACTCGCCAGACCGATAGTCAGCGCCGGAAACAGGAAGTGAAAGCTGACAGTGAATGCGAACTGGACGCGGGCCAAAAATATCGGATCGGTCCAATCCATTGGAAGCCTCGCTCAAGATCGCAAAATGCAGCCGGGCACGACTGCGTCGTGCGCCCGCCTAACTCGATCCGAGCGAGGATTGTTCCCTGCGTAGGACTTTATGCCCGAATATCGCTAACCGCCGCAGGTTTCCCAAGCGCAGTAAGCACCGTTTCAACGATGCCGGGCGCGTTGAGCCCAGCCTTTTCATACATGCGCTCTGGCTTGTCGTGCTCGATAAATACGTCGGGAAGCACCATCGTCCGGATTTTCAGACCGCGATCGAGCAGCCCACTCTGGGCGAGCTCATGCAGCACAAAGGACCCAAAGCCGCCAATCGATCCTTCCTCTATAGTAACGAGCACTTCGTGCTCCCGGGCCAACCTGTGGACCAGCTCCGTGTCGAGTGGCTTGGCGAAGCGCGCATCGGCGACAGTTGTAGATAGCCCCATTGCCGCCAATTGATCGGCTGCCTTGAGCGCCTCTTGCAAACGGGTGCCTAGCGAAAGAATCGCGACGGTCGAGCCTTCGCGGATAATGCGCCCCTTGCCGATCTCGAGAGGCACCCCGCGCTCTGGCAATGGAACGCCGACCCCATCGCCGCGCGGATAGCGGAAGGCGCACGGCCGATCATCGATGGCGACCGCAGTGGCAACCATGTGCTTGAGCTCGGCCTCATCCGCCGCCGCCATCAGCACCATGTTGGGCACGCAGCCAAGGTAGGCAATGTCAAAGCTGCCGGCGTGCGTGGGTCCGTCGGCACCAACCAGGCCGGCGCGGTCGATGGCGAAGCGCACTGGCAGCTTCTGGACGGCGACGTCGTGCACCACCTGATCGTAGGCGCGCTGCAGGAAGGTCGAGTAGATCGCGGCGAACGGCTTATATCCCTCGGCAGCGAGTCCGGCCGCAAACGTGACGGCATGCTGTTCCGCAATGCCGACATCAAAGGTCCGTTCAGGGAAGGCCTTGCCGAAGAGGTCAAGGCCGGTGCCAGAGGGCATTGCCGCCGTGATGGCAACGATCTTGTCGTCCCGGCGCGCCTCCTCGATCAGACTCTCGGCGAACACGCGCGTATAGCTCGGCGCGTTGGGCTTGGGCTTGAATTGATCACCGGTGATGACGTTGAAGCGGTTCACGCCGTGGAATTTGTCCGCGGCCTTCTCCGCGGGAGCGTATCCTTTCCCCTTGCGCGTCACGACGTGAACGAGGATTGGCCCCTGGTCCGCATCACGCACATTCTTGAGGACCGGCAGGAGATGGTCGAAGTTGTGCCCGTCGATCGGCCCGACGTAGTAAAATCCAAGCTCTTCAAACCAGGCCCCGCCCTGCCAGAGATGCCGCGTGTACTCCTCCACCCGCGCGGCGCGCCGCTCCCAACTCTTGGGCAGCCGTTTCGCAAGCTGCTTGGCGATATCCCGCACGTAGAAATAGGTCCCGCTTGACGTGATGCGCGCGAGATACGATGAGAGCGCGCCAGTCGGCGGAGCGATCGACATATCGTTGTCGTTAAGAATGACGATAAGCCGGCTATCCATCGCTCCGGCATTGTTTAGGGCCTCATAGGCCATGCCGGCGCTCATCGCGCCATCGCCGATAACGCAGATGACATTGTGCTTCTTGCCGGAGAGGTCCCGCGCGACGGCCATTCCCAGCCCGGCGGATATGGATGTCGAAGAGTGACCTGCGCCGAACGGATCGTACTCACTCTCGGAACGCTTGGTGAAGCCGGACAGCCCCCCGCCCTGGCGGAGCGTGCGGATGCGATCGCGCCGGCCCGTGATGATCTTGTGCGGATAAGCCTGGTGCCCGACGTCCCAGATCAGCCGATCGCGGGGCGTATCGAACACCCAATGAAGAGCAACCGTGAGTTCGACCACGCCTAGCCCTGCGCCGAGATGTCCGCCAGTGACCGACACAGCATCGATGGTCTCCTTGCGCAGCTCGGCTGCGAGCTGCGGCAAGTCCTTCTCGGACAGCTTGCGCAGATCCTCCGGATAACGAATCTGATCGAGCAGTGGCGTTGCGCTGCCAGAACTCACGAGCGATCCTTTCTTGCCGGTCCGATCCCTCGGACGGGACATCACGAGGTCGGATTATAACCCGCTTGGCATACCACGACATTATGCGGCATTGCCGCAATTTGAATCTGTTGCCGACCGAGCGGAATCACTTGGAGGTCGGATCGAGGGGCTCGGTCGCCTTCGGCTGCCCGTCCTCTCCGAATGTCAGCTTTTCGACTTTGGCTTCCGCCTGTTTCAGCAGCCGGTCGCAGTGGTCTCGCAGTGCTTCGCCGCGCTCATAGATCGCGATGCTCTCCTCGAGCTCCACGTCGCCCCTCTCGAGCCGGCCAACAATCGCCTCGAGCTCCTTGAGCGCGCGCTCAAAGCTCATGTCCTTCAGGTCAGGATATTTTTCGACCCCCGTCGTCATCCCCACTCCGTTTTGTTGCACAAACCCCGACCAGTCACGCCGCGTCCATCAGCAGCTTCACGTGGACGGCGACAGAGCGGGCCAAGGCCGTCAGATCGTAACCGCCTTCGAGCATCGACACTACCCTTCCTTGGGCATAGCGCTCGGCCACCTCGCAAAGCTCGTCCGTTATCCAGGCAAAATCGTCTTCCTTGAGCCGCAAGCTCGCTAGGGGGTCCGCTTCGTGCGCGTCGAACCCGGCTGAAATCAGAACGATGTCCGGCGCGAAGTTGCGAAGCGCAGGAAGTATGCGAGACCGCATCGCCTCGCGGAACTGCTCCCCACCGTCATTGGGCCGAAGCGGCGCGTTGAAGATGTTGCCCACTCCCGTCTCGGACATCGCGCCAGTGCCTGGATAGAGCGGCATCTGATGTGTAGATCCGAGAAACAGGTTCTTGTCGTTCCAGAAAATGTCCTGCGTCCCGTTGCCGTGATGTACGTCGAAATCTACGACGGCGACCCGCTCCACCCCGTACTTCTCGCGCGCATACAGGCCAGCGATGGCGACATTGCTGAAGATGCAGAACCCCATCGCCCGCTCGCGCTCGGCGTGGTGCCCACAAGGCCTGACCTGGCAGAACACCTTGCGGATACCAGCTTCAGGGTTCATCACCTGATCGACGGCGTAAAGCCCTGCGCCCACCGCGCGCAATGCCGGCTCCCAGCTTTTCGATGACAGGACCGTGTCGGGATCAAGCCGCACCGGCGGTTCCCCCTCTTCTGGCCGCGCCGCCTTTATGGAGTCGAGGTAGCGCTTCGGGTGGGCGAGAAGGATGCGCTCCTCGACATCGTCACGTAACGGCGCTTCCTCTCGCTTCAGGTCCTGGAACATCTCATGCTCGAGGGCCTTGTCGATTGCCCGCATGCGATCCGGCCGCTCAGGGTGGCCCGGGCCAGTGTCGTGCTCGACGAAGCATGGATGCGTGATAAGGAGCGCTGGCATCGTATCCTGTCCGTTATCGTGCAGCCGGTCGCACCGGCCAAATCAGCATTTTACACCGCAGTTGCTGAGAATACCGACCCACTGTGCTCGTGAGGGTCAAATGCGCACATCTCGTTTCGCGAGTGTCACACCGGGCGGAGGCACGCTGTCCTCGGGAACAAAGAAATCTGGGGCAAGCTCTGCAGCGGGATCGACCCGATACTGATCGAAATCGGTGACACCGCCGACTTCGTACAGAAAGGTATCGTCGATCAGAAAGTTGCCCGTAAAGCTTCTCGCCGGCTGGCAGAACACGAGATGCGCTGCATCAGCCAAGATATCGGGTTTACGGCTCATGCGCGCAACTTCCTCGCCGCCGAGCAAATTCCGTATCGCAGCCGTCGCAATGGTCGTCCTCGGCCAGAGCGCATTCACGGCAATTCCATCCCGTTTCAGCTCTTCCGCGAGACCAAGGACGCACAGGCTCATTCCAAACTTTGCGATGGAATAGGCGACGTGCCCCGCAAACCATTTCGGTTTCATGTCGAGCGGCGGCGAGAGCATTAGAACGTGCGGGTTCTCAGCACGCCGCAAATGCGGGAGGCAAGTCTTGGTGACCAGGAACGTGCCACGGGTATTGATGCCCATCATCAGGTCAAACCGTTTCATTTCGGTCTGGTCGATGGGCGTCAGTGAGATTGCGCTGGCGTTGTTGACGCAAATGTCGATGCCTCCGAAGTGCTCGACTGTTCGCGCCACCGCCTGTTCCACCTGATCCTCAAAGCGGATGTCGCACACCAGCGGCAGCGCACGGCCACCTGCTTCCTCAATGGCTTTCGCCGCGTCGTAGATGGTTCCCGGCAGCTTGGGATGCGGCTCAGTCGTTTTAGCGGCGATTGCGATATTGGCGCCGTCACGCGCCGCACGCAGCGCAATGGCGAGCCCGATGCCACGGCTCGCGCCGGTGATGAAAAGGGTCTTGCCCTTAAGGGTGGCCATCTTAGCGTTTCCTCCCTAGAGAGCGAGCGGCAATGGTGTTGACCACTACTTTGCCTCTGCTCTCGCTTTACGGAAATCCGGCGGGCGCTTTTCGAGAAATGCGGTGAAGGCTTCCCGCGCCTCGGGCGAGGATAGTCGCTCCTTGAACAGCTTCGCCTCTTCCTCGATGCGGACGGAGACAGCACCAGGATCGCCCCGCAACAGGCGGCGGGCCAGTGCGAGCGCCTCCTGCGGTTTCTGCGCAAGTTTCGCTGCAGCCTGCCGCGCAGTCGACTCCAGCTCAGCCGCTGGTACGATGGCATTGACGAGACCTGCTTCCCGTGCGCGCTCGGCCGTCAGCGGTTCACCCAAAATGAGCAGCTCGAAGGCGCGCGCATAGCCCAGCCTCAAGGGCGCCAGCAGGCTCGAACCCGCCTCCGGCACAATCCCGAGATTGAGGAACGGCGTGATGAACCGCGCCTCCGGCGTTGTGTAGACGAGGTCGCAGTGAAACAGCAGCGTGGTGCCGATGCCGACCCCCAGGCCATCCACCGCAGCGATCATCGGCTTCTGTACGCGAGGCAGCATCCGCAGAAATTCCAGAACCGGCCCGTCAAGCGCTGTCCCGCCCCGGGCGCGTTCGAGGAACTCATTGATGTCGCTACCTGCGGTGAAGGTGCCTCCGGAGCCAATGAAAAGGTGCGCCACGACATCTTTTGATGCGTCGCCGAGCTTCAGCGCCTCCGTGATCGCTGTGTACATCGGCGAGTTGAGCGCGTTCTTCTTCTCTGGCCTAGCGAAGCGAATGGTCTGAACGCCGTCGGCGACCGAAATCTCAACGTCCGTCGTCATGCCCTGTCCTCACGCCGATAGCTGCTCGGGAGAGGAATCGACCACCGTTTCGGCGCCCTCGGTTACGGTGCGGCTGAGTCCCGTGGCGGCCGTCGCCAGGTTTTCGGCGAAGAAGCGTGCGAGTGCGACGGGCAAAGCGTTCGTTCCAGCTTGCCCCTCCCGAAGGCAGGCCAGCGCGCCGCGCGCGAGATAGATGCCGCCGGCCGCGAGGCCGAACAGCCTGAGATACGGTGTGGCGCCAGCCAGCGCCGCTTCGGGATTACGGCGCAGCGCCTCCCCCATCCAGCGGCTTGCGTCGGCAAGGGCGTTCACCGCCTCGGCCAACCGCTCACCCATACGGCCGAACGCCGGTTGATTGGAGGCGCGCACTTCCGCCGCCGTTTCCGCCAACTCGCGGATGTAGGTCTCGACCACGGCGCCGTTCTCCAGGGGCAGCTTGCGCGTCACGAGGTCGATGGCCTGCACGCCGTTCGTACCCTCGTAGATCGGGAGAATGCGCACATCGCGGTAATACTGGGCGGCTCCGGTTTCCTCGATGAAGCCCATGCCGCCGTGGATCTGCACGCCCAGCGAGGCCACCTCGCAGGCAATGTCGGTCGAGAAAGCTTTGGCCACAGGGGTCAGCAGAGCTGCGCGCGCTGCAGCCCGGTTACGCTCCTCTTCGGACGAGGCCCACTGAGAGATATCGAGTTCTCGCGCCGTCGCAAGGCAGATGGCGCGCGCCGCCTGGGTCAGCGCCCGCATCGTCATGATGTTGCGGCGAATATCCGGGTGCTCGATGATCGGAACCATGCCGTCGCCGCCACGGGCGCTTCGACCCTGCCGGCGCTCAAGGGCATAGGCGATCGCCTTCTGGGTCGCGCGCTCGGCCAAGGCCACGCCCTGCACGCCCACGGCCAGCCGCGCCCGGTTCATCATGACGAACATCGCTGCGAGGCCGCGATTTTCCTCACCGACCAGATAGCCGACCGCCCCACCGTTCTCGCCGTACTTCATCACGCACGTGGGGCTCGCGTGGATGCCAAGCTTGTGCTCCAGGCTGGCGCAGACCACGTCATTGCGCGTGCCAAGGGAGCCGTCCGGGTTCACCAGCCATTTCGGCACAAGAAACAGGGAGATGCCCTTCGTCCCGGCGGGCGCATCGGGGAGTCGCGCCAGCACCAGATGAATGATGTTCTTCGTGAGCTCGTGCTCGCCGTAGGTTATGAAGATCTTGGTGCCGATGATGCGATAGGTGCCGTCAGGCTGGCGCTCCGCGCGGGTGGTCAGAGCCCCGAGATCGGTACCCGCATGAGGCTCCGTAAGGTTCATGGTGCCAGACCATTCGCCCGAAATCATCTTCGGGAGGTACGTGCGCTTCAGTTCTTCGGAGCCGTGAGCATTGAGCGCCTCGACGGCACCCTGGGTCAGAAGGGGGCAAAGCCCAAACGAGAGGTTGGCCGAGTTCCAAATCTCGCATGCGATGGTTGCGAGGACTTGCGGCAGACCCTGGCCTCCATACTCAGGCGGGCAAGGCAGCGCGTTCCAGCCGCCGGCCACGAAGGCATCGTAAGCCTCCTTCCACCCTGGCGGCGTCTCCACCTTCCCATTGACCAGCCGCGAGCCCGTCCGGTCGCCGACGACGTTGAGCGGATCCAGCACTTCGGTGCCAAACTTGCCCGCTTCTTCGACGATCGCGCGTACCGTTGCTTCGTCGAGGCCCTCCGCAATGCCACGCTCGATCAGGTCAGGCAGTCCTCCTGCCGTCTTGAGCGCGAGCATAATGTCGTCTACGGGAGCCCTGTAAGTCATCTCGTCGTCCCTGAAACGTTTGACCTTTGCCTCGGAGTTTAGGGGCTGGGGACGGCCCCGGAAAGTGGAATGGAGAAGCACCCCCGCAATGCTCATCGTCAAGGCCACGGAGGATCAAATCAAACGCGCGGCACAGGAGCTCCGGGCCGGACGATTGGTGGCATTTCCGACGGAAACGGTCTACGGGCTGGGTGCTGATGCGACGAACGGGCAGGCCGTTGCTCGGATCTTCGAGGCGAAGGGACGGCCGCGGTTCAATCCGCTCATCGTGCATTTGCCCGATGGCGTAGCTGCCGAACGCATCGCAAGCTTTACCGAAAAAGCCAACCGACTTGCGGAAGCCTTCTGGCCGGGGCCGTTAACCCTCGTGCTTTCGCGGCGGCCTAAATCGGGAATTTCCGATCTGGTCACTGCGGGGCTGGATACGATTGCCATTCGCGTGCCGCGGCATCCTATCGCCCATGCGTTGCTCGCAGCAGCCGGCGTCCCGGTCGCAGCGCCTTCGGCCAACGTATCAGGGCACGTCAGCCCGACAACGGCCCAGCACGTGGCGGAAGACCTGGGCGGAAAAGTCTCCGTTATTCTGGACGGCGGCCCTACTGACCATGGACTGGAATCAACGGTGGTCGATGTTACGAGCGATCGCGTTGTGATGCTCCGGCCAGGCGCCGTAACACGGGAGCAAATCGAAGCCGTCCTCGGTGAGCCGGTGCTAAGAATGGATGAGCTGGGCGCCTCCAAAGATCGTCCGCGCTCGCCTGGGCAACTCGCCAGCCATTACGCGCCGCGCGCCAAGGTCCGCCTGAACGCGACAGATCTTCGTCCGGGCGAGGTGCTCTTGGCTTTCGGCCCGCCGCTTCCAGGCTCGAACGGTCGCTGCGAAAACCTCAGCCCTACCAGCGACCTGGTCGAAGCAGCTGCCAACCTTTTCGCAGCGCTGCGCCGCCTTGATGCGACAGGCGCGGAGACGATCGCCGTCATGCCAATCCCCGAGACCGGCTTGGGGGAAGCGATCAACGATCGGCTCCGCCGAGCCGCGGCCGATCGGTAACCCAAGCACCGTCCCATCCTGAAACGCTGTTTAATCTTTTTTGACCGATTGAGCACATTCTCGCCCCTTGGATCCTGCCTTGGGGATGGCCGGGTCCGAACGAGGGGGAGAATTCGATGCCGAGCGGGCATGGGGGCATTGCGCAATCGGCGCCAGTGCGACTGCGGGGAGCGTTTGCGGCGCTTTTCTCCGGCATTGCGCTCGCCGCTTGCGCACAAGGTGGTGCAAGTCAATTGAGCCTCGATCATTCTGGCTCGCGACAGCTCGCGCGGCAGGACGTGGTGGATCCGAAATCGGAGCTCGACCGCGCCATCGCCTATTGGGGCGAGCAGTATTCGAAGAACCCTGGTGATAAGACGGCGGCACTGAGCTACGCGCTCAACCTTAAAGCGGCGGGACAGAAAAAGACCGCGCTGCAAGTGCTGCAGCAGGCTTCTCAGTACCACGGCAACGATCGGGAAATTGCTTCCGAGTACGGACGGCTGGCACTTGAGTTCGGGCAGGTGGGCCTCGCCCAGAAGCTGCTGGCCATTGCCTACGACCCCGCAAACCCCGATTGGCGCGTCATCTCTGCCCAAGGCACCGTACTTGCCAAGCAGGGCGACTATCAGGGGGCCATTCCATACTACGAGCGGGCGCTGCAGCTCGCGCCCGATCAGCCGTCCGTCATAAACAATCTCGCGATGGCGCTAACGGCGGATGGCCGGGCACACGAAGCAGAACCGCTCCTCCGCAAAGCTGCCGCGCATCCGGATGCCGATCCCAGAGTTCGTCAGAATCTGGCGCTTGTGCTCGACCTCCAGGGCAAAGGCAATGTGAACGATCCCGTGTCCGTGTCCGGTCGTGCATTCGCCGACGTGAGCGCGCGCAAGCCCAACGCTCAATCGGCCGGAGCCAAAACTCGCCCGGCTGAACCTCAGCTGCGTGACGGGATCCGCGATCTTCCGCCCGTCGAAACCCCGGACAGCTGGTCGACGCGCGTGGCGGCCGCACACTGACGGCCTCCTCGGGCCTGCATCGGCTATGGCTCAATAACGTTCACGGGCTTGCCGGCAAGCCAGCCTTCTATCGCCTGAACCATGCCGGCGTAGAAGACGCGATAGGTCTCTTCGGTCACGTAACCCAGATGCGGTGTGAGCAGGACACGGGGCGTCGAGCGCAAGGGGTGATCAGCCGGCAGCGGCTCGCGGGCGTAAACATCAAGGGCAGCGCCAGCGATGCGCCCCTCGTTCAACGCTGAAATGAGCGCGGCTTCATCGACAATCGGGCCACGGGATGTGTTGATGAGGTAGGCGGTCGGCTTCATCAGCCCCAATTCCCGAGAGCCGATCAATCCGCGTGTACGATCCGACAGCCGCGTATGAATTGAAACAAAGTCTGCGCGGCGAAGGAGATCATCCTTCGTGACTTTTTCAGCTCCCACCTCCTGGCAGCGCTGCTCGGTCAGGTTCTGGCTCCAGGCGATCACCTTCATCCCGAAGGCCTGGCCAAACTTTGCGACCGCCCCACCCAGCCGGCCAAGTCCGATCAGACCGAGCGTCTTTCCCCGCAGATCCCGACCGATCGTCGTTTGCCAGCCACCCGCGCGCATGGCAGCCGCTTCGCTGTGGATGCTCCGGGCAAGGGACAGCATGAGCCCCATCGTCAACTCAGCCGTGGAGTGACCCGGAGTTTCCGTGCCGCATACCAGCACGCCTCGCTTGGACGCCGCGGCAATGTCGATGGCCGCGTTGCGAGAACCCGAGGTCACGATCAAACGCAGTTCAGGAAGGCGTTCGATGAGGCTCGCTGGAAAGGGCGTGCGCTCGCGCATGAGACAGACAACTTCGAAACCTGCAAGCGCGCGGACCACTGCATCTTCGTCAGGAAATGGCTCGTGAAAGACGGTGATCTTGTGGTCCGCCTGCAGGCGGGACCAATCGGCCATCTTCAGCGCCACCTGCTGGTAATCATCGAGGATTGCGATCGCGACCATGACGCGCCCCTTTTCGTTGCTCTACCCCATGCTTTGCGCTTCGGCGGCCTGATGTCTACATTGAGCACGGCTCTCAGCCGCTTAGCGGAGGTTTACGCTTGGTCTGGCTCCTCATTCTTGCTGCGATGATCCTCGGACTCGCGCTGCTTCCGCAGATGTGGGTTCGCAAGGTCATCGAGGCGCATTCAGATGATCGGCCGGACTTTCCGGGTACCGGCGGCGAGTTCGCGCGGCATCTGCTAGACCGCCTCGGCCTCGCCCATGTGAAGGTCGAAGAGACCAAGCTCGGTGATCATTACGATCCGGAAGCGAAGGCGGTGCGCCTTCTCCCGGCCCACTTCCGCGGGCGCTCACTCGCCGCGGTGGTCATCGCGGCACACGAGGTCGGCCACGCGATCCAGGACGCGACAGATTATCCGCCGCTCAAGGCGCGCACACGGCTGGCAAAGCAGGCGCAGAAGGTCGAGGCCGTGGGCGCCGTCGTCATGTTGGCAGCTCCTGTGCTGATGGTGATCTCCAAGTCACCCCATCTTTTGCTGCTGCAGAGCTTTCTCGGCCTGCTGATCCTGGCGCTGACAATCCTGATCCACGCATCGACCCTGCCGATGGAATTCGATGCAAGCTTCCGCCGCGCGCTGCCGGTGCTGAAAGCTGGCAACTACATCCCGCCCAAGGATATGCGGGCGGCACGGCAGATCCTCCGCGCGGCTGCCCTCACCTATGTCGCGGCAGCAGCCATGAGTCTGTTCAACGTGACGCGTTGGTTCCGGGTGCTGAGGATATGACGGCGGTTCGGCTCGCAGACGCGGTAAGACGAAATTGGTTCTGATCTATTACCCCAACACTCCTGACCTTCCGTTGCCCGCCGGCCATCGGTTCCCGGCGCGCAAGTACACGATGCTGCGCGAGAAGGTTGTGCGAGAGGGGATTCTTGGGAATTGGGATTTGGCGCCGTCGCCTCTCGCCGACCTCACAGACCTGCAGCGCGCTCACGCGCCAGAGTACGTGCGGGCCGTCCTCGAAGGCACACTGGCGCCTGATATTCAGCGCCGCATTGGACTGCCGTGGAGCGAAATCCTGGCAGTGCGCTCCCGCACCACGGTTGGCGGGTCGCTCGCGGCAGCCCGACAGGCTTTGCGTGACGGCATCTCGGGGCAGCTTGCTGGCGGAACCCATCACGCGCACCGAGACTTCGGCTCCGGCTATTGCGTGTTCAATGATCTTGCTGTGGCTGCTCTGACGCTGCTCGCGGAAGGCGTTGTTGATCGCGTGGCCGTTGTCGATCTCGATGTGCACCAGGGAGATGGCACTGCAGCCCTGCTCACCTCCCACCCCGCGACATTCGTCCTGAGCGTACACGGGGAAAAGAACTTCCCCTTTCGCAAAGTGCCATCAAACCTCGATATCGGCCTGCCGGACGGCACCGATGACCGCAGCTATCTACGGGCCCTCGCCGATGCGCTTGATGCGGTTGGCGGGTTCCGACCGGATCTCGTGCTTTACCTTTCAGGGGCCGATCCGCTCCGGAGCGACAAGCTGGGCCGTCTGGACCTCACCTTCGAGGGCCTGATGGAGCGGGACCGATTGGTGTTCGAATTTTGCCGGCGACGCGGCATACCCGTCTCCATCGCCATAGGCGGCGGATATGCTGATCCGATCACGGATTCCGTCGAGGCCTATGCGAACACCTTCCGGGTCGCACGCGAGGTGTTCCGCGGCTGACCGACCCAGGACGTACACGCCGATTGCCTGCCGTTTTGCCCGAGGGTACAAGCCCCGCATGCCGAATTCCGCAACACTCACCAAGCCGCGCAAGACGCGTTCCGCCGCGCCTGCCCCGGCGCGCACCCGCCGCATGAAGGCGAAGCCGCCGAAGGTCGGCTTCGTCTCGCTCGGATGCCCGAAGGCGCTCGTCGACTCCGAGCGCATCATCACGAAGCTGCGCTCGGAAGGATACGAGATCGCGCCCGATTACCAGGGCGCCGACGTCGTCGTGGTCAACACCTGTGGCTTCCTCAACTCGGCCAAGCAGGAGAGCCTGGAGGCCATTGGCGAGGCGATGGCGAAGAACGGGCGCGTCATTGTCACGGGCTGCATGGGCGTCGAGAAGGATCTGATCACCGCCACCCATCCCGGCGTTCTCGCCGTCACCGGGCCGCATCAGTATGAGGCCGTCGTCGAAGCCGTGCACGAGGCAGTGCCGCCGCTGCACGATCCCTTCATCGACCTTGTGCCGCCGGAAGGATTGCGGCTGACGCCCCGGCACTACGCGTATCTCAAGATTTCAGAGGGCTGCAATCACCGCTGCACATTCTGCATCATCCCGAAGCTGCGCGGCGATCTCGTGAGCCGCCCGGCTGCAGCCGTCATGTACGAAGCCGAGCGGCTGGTGCAGGCGGGCGTGAAGGAGTTGCTTGTCATCAGCCAGGATACGAGTGCCTACGGCGTCGACCTAAAGTACGCCGA
>PKEY01000109.1 GCA_002919265.1 Hyphomicrobiaceae bacterium
CCAGCGTGTAAGGCATCGGCGGCGCCTCGGGATCGCGCTCGCCCATGAACTCGCGGGAGCCGTCGCGCCCGTAAATGTCCGGACGGAATTCTGCCGAGCCGTCGGCCTCCGCCCAGGCGGTGATGTAGGTGAAGAAGACCGGCACCGGTTTCGTTAGCTTGACGTCTACGGGTTGGCCGGCTGCCAGGATCTCCTCCACGCGTCCGGGCCGCTCGAAACCAGGCTCATAACGCGCGATCCATTCGACGAGCTGGAACACGTCCTGCACGCGCACGCAGCCGGCACTGAAAGCGCGCCCTCCGGACTGATTGAAAAGGTGCTTCATCGGCGTATCGTGCATGTAGACGATGTGCTCGTTCGGCATGTCGATGCGCACGAGGCCGAGTGCGTTCTGCGGACCCGGATCCTGGCGGAACTTGATTCGGGAAGCGTCCGCGTGCCGCCAGTCGATCGTCATCGGGTCGAGCTCTGGCCCGCCCCAGCCGTCGAAGGCACGAATGAGCTCCTTTTGCAGGTAATCCGGCTCCTGAATAAGACGGGGGATAAGGTCGAGCCGCGCCACGCTGTCCGGCACGTGCCAGTGCGGGAAGAAGTTGAGCGCACGGATCATCGCCTTGAGGCTCGGGGTCTGACGATCCGGCTTGCCGACGATGACGCGGTGACGCAGGCGCACGACATCGTCCTCAACGGCTTCCAGCTGGTATGCCGGCACGTTGACCAACACGTAGCGATTGCCTTCCACCCGCTGTTCGAGGAGATCGCGAATGCGGCGCTGATTGAGCCGGAGTTGCTCGAGCCGCTGATAGGCGGACACGTTCATCTGGGCGACGGTAGGCCGGTCAATTCGCCCGGTGACGCGCAAACCGTGGCGCTGCTGGAACCGCATCACGCCCTGCTGCAGGTAACTGTCGAACTCATAGCTGTAGTCGACGGAGCGCCCGGCGGGCCGAAGGTCGCCCTCCATGATCAGCCGCCGCCGAACATGCGGGACCACTCGGTCTTCCTCGCCGACGCGGACTGTTCGGCTAGCCGGGATGGACGGCCACCCACCGCGCGAAACAATCTGCTGATAGCGCGCGATCGCCTCGTCCATCTGCATCAGCATGACGTCGCTGCGCCAGGGCGTTGCGTCCGGACGCAGATCGTCGGGCACCTCGGGTTCGCGCACCTGCGCACGCCGCCTGCGTGCGCTCCGCGAATTATTGAAGATTTCGTCCCACCAATGCGCTTCCGTGGCCTGCGCGTTCACTGCTGACGCGCTGAGCCCCAAGGCCGCTGCGCTCGCCCCAAAGAGCAGCCCACGGCGCGTCATTCCAAGCCTCGATCCCCACGTGACTTGATCTTCAAATCGCGCTTTTTTCATCAGCAAACTCAATTGTTTCGCTCATGATCTCGACCGCAGATTGCAGTGCGGTCCAGGTGAGGCGGCCTTGTTACCTTGTCGAGAGATATTTGACCAAACAAAGGCTAGTGATCACAAGAGCCTTCGTCTGAAGACCTCTCTATTCGCATATTGGATCAACAAGCAATGGCAACCGCCGGTTTGGGGCAAGAATGCTTCGACCGAAAGTGCCTTGTCTTGTCAACGGAATAGGGTGTACGTACCGTCATTAGAGACGGAACGTCCCGGAACGAACGTCGCTAGGGAGGACAAAAAATGAAGCGATTGAGCCGCCGGCAAGTTCTGGCAGCGGGCGCGGCCGCTGGCGCAGCATCCGCGTTTGGTCTTCGGCCAGCGTTGGCGCAGTCTGATTATCCTACCCGACCAATCACGCTGATTTGCCCGTGGGGCGCAGGCGGCGGCACGGACGCGACGGCGCGCATCATTGCGGCGCTACTCGAGAAAGATCTCGGCCAGCCAGTCAACGTTGTGAACCGCACCGGTGGTTCTGGCGTGGTGGGTCACTCGGCGATCGCGACCGCGCAACCCGACGGCTACACGCTGGGCATCATCACGGTGGAGATCACCATGATGCACCACCAGGGCCTTACAGAGCTTGGACCAAAGGACTATACCCCGCTGGCGCTAATGAACGAGGACCCGCCGGGCATCCAGGTCAAGGCCGACAGCCCCTACAAGACCGTCGTGGAGCTGATGGATGCCATCAAATCGAAGCCGGCCGGCACTTTCAAAGCCTCCGGAACCGGCCAGGGCGGCATTTGGCATTTGGCTCTCGTCGGCTGGCTGATGGCCATGGGCCTCAAGCCGGATCACGTGCCGTGGGTACCTTCGAACGGCGCCGCGCCTGCCATGCAGGACCTCGCGGCTGGTGGCGTTGACATCGTCACCTGCTCCGTACCGGAAGCCAAAGCGATGATCGACGCTGGCAAGGCCCGCTCGCTCGCAGTCATGGCTCCGCGCCGGAACGAGGCGTTCCCCGACGTACCGACGCTCAAGGAGGCCGCCGGCATCGATTACTCGACGGGTGCCTGGCGCGGCATCGCTGCTCCGAAGGGCCTCCCAGCCGAGATCGCCAGCAAGCTCACCGCTTCGTTGAAGAAGGCGTACGAGTCCAAGGAATTCAAGGACTTCATGACCGCCCGCGGCTTCGGCATGGTCTGGGGTGATGGCGACGAGTTCGCGAAGTACATGGACGAGAGCGACGCCAAGATGGCCGCGGCTATGACAGCCGCCGGGCTGGCCAAGAAGGCCTAATTAGTCTTTGCGCTCCTCGGCGCGAAAGTGCTTCCTGCTGCGCCGAGGAGATTTCTCCTTAGGAGTTTGAAATTGGCTTGGGCGGCAGCAGCGCGCTCTCACGCTCTAGTGTTCCCGAGCCTCCGCACAGCCGGCGTCGCAGCCCTCCTATTCTCGGACGAAGACTTATGCGCACAAACGACGCTATTTCGGGCCTTATTCTGATAGCTGCCAGCTTGTTCATGATTTACCTGACGCTGGACTTCCCGGACTTCCCGGGACAGAAGTACGGCCCTGCTCTGTTCCCACGCATCCTTGGCGCGGCACTCATTCTGTGCGGCGGAATTCTGATCGTGCGGGGGCTCTCAGCAAGACGTGTTGGCGGGCCTTGGGTGGAGCTTGCGGACTGGACTCGTGACCCGCGAAGACTGGCCTCGTTTGTGATGCTGCCAGTCCTTATCCTCATCTACATTTTGACCTCCGACCAGATCGGCTTCATTCCCCTGGCGTTCGGGATCTTATTGCTGCTCTTCCTCTGGTTCGGAACCCGCGTCGTGCTTGCGGTACCCATCGCTGCAATAGCGACCTGGGTCATGTACTGGTTCTTCGCTGTGATGCTGCGCGTTCCGCTCCCCCGCGGAATCCTGAACAACATTCTCTGAGGCTCGGCCCATGTCCAACGCAATCCTCCAAGCCTTCAGCCTCGTTTTCGATCCCTACGTCCTGTGGGTCTGCCTCGCATCGGCTGTATTCGGCATGTTCGTCGGCGCCATGCCCGGCCTTACGGCCACCATGGCAACCGCCCTGCTGGTGCCCGTCACCTTTTTCATGGACCCGGTGCCAGCGATCGGCGCCATCGTGACGGCGACCGCCATGGCCATTTTCGCGGGCGACATCCCCGCGGCGATGATGAGAATTCCCGGAACGCCGGCCTCCGCGGCTTACGCCGATGAAAGCTATTTAATGGGCCGAAAAGGGCTTATCGACAGGGCGCTCGGCGCCAACCTGGTGTTCTCAGCGGTCGGCGGCCTGTTCGGCGTAGCAATCCTGATCGTCGCCGCTCCCATGCTGGCGGAGGTAGCTCTCAACTTTTCATCGTTCGAGTACTTCTGGCTAGCGGGCTTGGGATTGACCTGCGCAACCTTCATCGCCCAAGCAGACCCGCTCAAAGGATTTATTTCGCTCCTGCTGGGGCTGGCGATTGCAACAATCGGAATTGATCCTGCTGCCGGTCACCCACGCTTCACCTTCGGCTCGGTAGAATTGCTGCAGGGCATCAGCTTCATTCCTGCGATGATCGGGCTTTTTGCCATCTCCGAGCTGCTTCGTGGCGTGGTGACCATCGGACAGGCCGGTGAGATGCTGGTGCAGCAGGTCGGAAACGTATTCAGGGGCATCGGCAGCGTCTGGCGGAAGTACTGGCGAAACTTCCTGCGCGGTTCGTTGATAGGAACGGGAATCGGCGCGCTTCCGGGCGCGGGCGCAGACATCGCAGCCTGGATTTCTTACGCTGTCTCCAAACGTTTTTCAAAAGAGCCTGAGAAGTACGGGACAGGTCACCTCGAAGGTATTGTCGAGGCCACGTCAGCCAACAACGCTTCAGTTGGCGCAGCCTGGATTCCGGCGCTCGTGTTCGGCATCCCGGGTGACTCCATCACGGCTATCGTGATCGGCGTCCTCTACATGAAGAATATGAATCCGGGACCGTCGGTGTTCCTGCAGAATCCGCAGCTCATCTACGCCGTGTTCACCATCTTCATCCTGGCCAACCTGCTGATGCTTCCGATTGGCTGGACGGCGATCAAGCTGGCGAAACTGACATTGCGCACGCCGCGAAACATCCTACTGCCGATCATTTTGCTGTTCTGCATCGTCGGCGCTTTCGCGATGACGAATTCGGTCTACGGCATCATCATCATGCTGTGTTTGGGCATCCTGGGCTGGCTGCTCGAGGAAAACGGTTTCCCGATCGGGCCAGTCATTCTCGGCATGGTGTTGGGCGAGCTCTTCGAGCAGAACTTCATGACCTCGATGATCAAGTCGGATGGCTCTCTGCTCGCCTTCTTTGAGCGGCCGATCGCAGGCACCCTCGGCGTGCTGACCCTGGCGCTGTGGGCCTATATGCTCACGCGCAATCTCTGGAAGCGCCAACCGGCCCCGCAAGGATGAGCGGTTGGCTCAGCCACCGTCACGAAAGGACAAGCCATGGCCGACCCTGTGGTTTGGAACCTCGATTCACGCGGGGTCGCCCGCGTCACCCTCAACCGGCCCGAAGTCAACAACGCTTATAACGGCGCCATGATCGAGGGCCTCCATGCGGCCATGGATGCGCTCGGGAGCCAGCCCAATCTGCGGGTCGTGGTCGTCGCTGGCAACGGACGCCACTTCCAGGCTGGGGCCGATCTCAACTGGCTCAAGGCAGTTCGCGCCGGATCGGTGGAGGAAAACGATCACGCCTCCCGCCGCACGGCGGAAGCTGTCGATCGGCTCAATCGGCTGCCCGTACCGACGGTCGCTCTGGTTCAGGGCTTTTGCGTCGGCGGCGGCACAGGCATTGTCGCGGCCTGTGACATTGCCATCGCCGCCGACACGGCCAAATTCGCGATTTCCGAAGTACGCTGGGGCCTAACTGCGGCAATCATCATTCCCCAGCTGGCGGATGCCATCAGTGCCCGCCAGATCCGCCGGTACGCGCTGACCGGCGAACGGTTCGATGCGCAAGAGGCGCGACGGATCGGACTGGTCCACGAGGTGGTGCCTGAGGCGGAGCTTGAAGATGCTGGCGAGCGCATCGTCTCAAGCCTGCTCGCCAATGGGCCAGAGGCCATTTCGGAGACCAAATCACTGGCGCTGGAATATGCCTTCGGCAAGGTGGACGCCGACACGATGGCTGCTCTTGTCGTCAGCCATTCGCGGAAGCGGCAATCGGACGAAGCCGGCGAAGGGCTGGCATCGTTTGCCGAAAAGCGGCCGGCGCGGTGGTGACATCTGCCCGGATGCGGCCTCAGTTTCGATGATAGGGATGCCCTGTCAGGATCGTGGCAGCGCGATAAAGCTGCTCGGCGAGCAGGACGCGCACCAGCATGTGGGGCAATGTCATTTTTCCGAATGACATTTTGAGATCGGCGCTCGAGTGCATCGCTTGCCCATGCCCATCAGGACCGCCGATCAGGAAGGCGAGCGTCCCAGTTCCCGCCTGACGTTGGGCGCGAAGGTAATCGGCGAAAGCCTGGCTGGTGAGCTCGCGCCCGTTCTCATCGAGAATGACTTTCACCGCCGTCCCCACCTTCGCGAGCAGACGTTCAGCCTCTTGAGATTTGCGCGTCGCCGCGTCGGGCGCTCGGCTTTCCGGAATTTCGATTATGTCAACCGGGCCCCATCCCAGTGCCCGCCCGGTCGCGGTCAGCCTTTCGCGGTACCGCTCGAAAAGCTCACGCTCAGGCCCTGCCTTGAGCTTGCCGATTGCAGCGATGATGAGCCGCATGGCCGGAGCATCCACACGACCGGCCTGCGCCAGTCAACCACCAATCGTCGGCAAACTCAGGCCCTAGTGCTGAGCTCCCTCAGCCGGGCGCTCGGCCGACCACATCTTCTCTAGGTTGTAGAACTCACGCACCTCAGGACGGAACACATGGACGATCACGTCCAGCGCGTCGATCAACACCCAGTCACAGGCCTCCATGCCCTCAACGCGGGCGCGGCCGAAGCCGTGTTCCTTGAGTTTGCGCAGGATCTGGTCGCCGATGGCCCCGACATGCCGGTCCGAACGGCCTGACGCGATCACCATGTAGTCGCCGATCGAAGTTTTGCCTTTGAGATCAATGGTGACCACGTTTTCGGCCTTGGCCTCGTCAAGCCAGTGCACGATGTGGGCGAGGAGAGCTTCCGAACTCCTACCCTCGGAGGCGAGCTCGGCTGGAGGCACGCCCCTGCGGGCGCCCTCAAGAGCGGTTTGCATCGTGTGGTGGATTTCCTTTCGCCATTAAAACCCGTTCGGGTGTTGCCCGTACCGAATTCAACTCGCAGGTCGCGACAACAGCCGGTGTGTTACCCCACCAGGGCAACTAGGCCTAGAATAGGTGGTTTCGATACTGATTTTCAACCCTGGCCGCCTGTCGCGCGTGACTTGGCCGGAGGCCGTTGCCCGCCAGCCGCGCCGGCTCTGCGCATAGCCCGGATCGCGGTCGACGACAATGGCGAGAGCGGGCCGGTCAACAGGGTCCAGGCCGGCGGTTCCATGTCCGCCAGTTTTGGCGCCATGACCTCAGGCACATAGGCGTAACGAAACGCCCTCGCTGCCCTGGAAGCCAAGCCCCTGTGCCTCCAGCCGGGCCGGTCGACGACGGCAATGGGCATCATCTGCATGATCTGGCGCCACTGCTGCCAGCGGTGAAAATTTGCCAGATTGTCCGCCCCCATCACCCAGACAAACCGAACGTCCGGGAAGCGCCGCCGGAGGAACGCCAGGGTGGCCGCGGTGTAGGGGGTTCCCAGCTCGGCTTCGAAACCGGTGATCTTGATTCGCGGGTCGGCAGCCATCTCGCGGCAGGCTGCTATGCGTTCGTCCAACGATGGCAGATCGCTTGTTTCCTTCAGCGGATTGCCGGGCGTGACGATCCACCAGAGCTGGTCAAGCTGCAGCCGCGTCAAAACCGTATGGCTGATCAGCACGTGACCGGCGTGAGGTGGGTTGAAGCTTCCGCCCATCAGGCCGATGCGCATTCCAGGCGCGACAGGCGGCGTTCTTACCCGCGCCGAGCCGAAGCGCAGAAGCTCGCTCCGCCGCATGCTCAGCGCCTCACCACGCGCCGGATCATGCGGGCCTCACCTGGCCCGTGCCACGCACGACGTATTTGAAGCTGGTGAGCTGCTCTACGCCCACCGGACCACGAGCGTGCATCTTGCCGGTGGCGATGCCAATTTCGGCGCCGAAACCGAATTCGCCGCCATCCGCGAACTGCGTCGAGGCGTTGTGAAGCACGATCGCTGAATCGACGCGGCGCAGGAATTCCTCCGCGGTCTCCGTACTGTTCGTCACGATGGCGTCGGTGTGCTGTGAGCCGTAGCGGGCGATGTGCTCGATTGCTTCATTCACGCCATCGACAAGCTTCACCGAAATGATGGCGTCGAGATATTCCGTCGCCCAATCTTCCTCAGTCGCCGGTGTGACGCGCGGATCAACCTGCTGGGTCGCCTCGTCACCGCGCACAGCACAGCCGCCATCGAGCAAGGCTTTGACGAGGACTGATAGGTAATGCGCAGGCGCACCGCGATCGACGAGCAGAGTCTCGGTGGCACCGCAAATGCCGGTTCGCCGTAGCTTGGCGTTGAGGACGATCTGGCGCGCCATGTCGAGGTCGGCATCCTTGTCCACATACGTGTGGCAAATGCCCTCAAGATGCGCGAACACAGGCACGCGCGCTTCCTCCTGCACGCGAGCTACGAGGCTCTTTCCCCCGCGCGGAACGATGACGTCGATGGCGCCGTCGAGGCCCTTGAGCATCTGTCCAACGGCTTCGCGGTCCGTGGTAGGCACGAGCTGGATTGCGGCCTCAGGCAACCCTGCTTCCTTCAGACCCTCGACGAGGCAGGCGTGGATGGCATGGCTCGAGTGCTGGCTTTCCGATCCGCCTCGCAGGATCGCCGCGTTCCCGCTCTTCAGGCAAAGGGCTCCTGCGTCGGCCGTCACGTTGGGCCGGCTCTCGTAGATGATGCCGATGACGCCCAAAGGCACACGGACACGCTCGATGATAAGGCCGTTCGGTCGCTGCCATCTCGCGATTACAGATCCAACGGGATCATTCAGCCCAGCGATTTCCTCAAGGCTTCGCGCAATGGCTGCGACGCGGGACTCGTTCAGCGTCAGCCGGTCGA
Source organism: Hyphomicrobiaceae bacterium (assembly GCA_002919265.1). Classification (GTDB taxonomy): domain Bacteria; phylum Pseudomonadota; class Alphaproteobacteria; order Rhizobiales; family Hyphomicrobiaceae; genus ZC4RG25. The sequence continues at coordinate 8,510 of PKEY01000109.1, forward strand.
TGAAGGCATTCGTGGTACCGCGCGCGCGCGCGGCTTCTACATCCTTGGCGTTGGCGGCGAGGATGGCCGGCGACGAATTGCGGATCGCTCGCGCCGCGGCCAGAAGTGCTTCGTTTTTCTGCTCGGGAGCAACGAGCGCGATCTTGCGGGCCGCTTCGCGAGCGGCCCGACCGATTTGGCCCATCAGCTCCGCCGTTCCTACCTCTGCGATCAAGCGATCCGGCCTGTTCATCGGGCTATTTCCGGGTCAATGCCATGTTATCGCGGTGAATGAGCTCGCTGCGCCCTTCGTAGCCGAGGATCGCCGCGATTTCACTGCTGTGGCGGCCGATGATACGCTCCGCATCCGCGCGCGCATAGGCGGTCAGGCCGCGGCCGATCTCGTAGCCGCTACTGCTGCGGATGATGACGGCATCACCTCGGTCGAACTGACCTTCCACGCGCGTCACGCCAGCGGGCAGCAAACTCTTGCCGGCGAGCAGCGCCCGCTCCGCACCAGCGTCGATGACGACGACACCGCGGGGCTCGAGCTGACCCGCAATCCAGCGCTTTCTGGCGGTAACCGGATCGGACGAAGCCAGGAACCACGTGCAAGGCGCACCGTCGCGCAACGCTTTTAGCGGATGCAGCACCTTGCCAGAGGCGATGACCATGTCCGTGCCGGCAGCAAGCGCGATGCGGCCCGCCTCGATTTTCGTCTTCATCCCGCCGCGGGACAGCTCCGTGCCGGCGTCACCGGCCATCGCCTCGATTTCCGGCGTTATCTCGCGCACGACGTCAAGCCGCTTTGCGTTCGGATCGGAAGACGGCGGACTTGTGTAGAGCCCATCAACATCAGAGAGCAGCACGAGGCAATCGGCACTGATCATGCTGGCGACGCGCGCCGAAAGCCGGTCGTTGTCACCGTAGCGGATTTCGCTGGTCGCGACCGTATCGTTCTCGTTGACGACAGGAATCACGCCGTGGGCAAGCAGCGTGTCGATGGTGCTGCGGGCATTGAGATACCGGCGGCGCTCCTCCGTATCGCCCAGCGTCAGCAGCACTTGAGCAGTGGTCAGGCCACGTGCCCGGAACACTTCCTGATAGGAGTGCGCAAGCGTGATCTGCCCGACCGCAGCCGCGGCCTGCGATTGTTCAAGCTCCAGCGGCCCTCTCGGTAGCCCCATGATGTGGCGACCAAGCGCGATGGCGCCGGAGGAAACCAGCACCACCTGACGCCCTTCCTGCCTCAGCTCCGCGACGTCATCGGCCAGCGAATTGAGCCAGGTCGCCCTGATCCGACCAGAGGCGCTATCGACAAGCAGAGCCGAGCCGATCTTGATGACGATTCGGCGCGCCTTGGCCCACGCTGCTCGGCCAGCCGAAATGGCATCTGAACTATCGGCCTTGGCGACCTCGCGCAGCGGCTTCATGGCTGCCAGCTCCCGACTTTTTCGGCTTCGGCCGTCTCACGCGCCTCCTGCGCGCGCGATTCCTCGATCACGCGGCCCAAAGCGTAAAGTGCCTCCTGAATGCCCTGTCCGGATACCGCCGAAAGCAGAATCGGCTTCTTGCGCGCAGCGCGCCCTAGCGCCTCGGCCTTTTTCGCCACCGTTTCAGCGTCCAGGGCGTCGCATTTGGACAAAGCGACGATTTCCGTCTTCTTTTCGATATCCGCCGCGTAGGCTTTCAGCTCTCGGCGGATCGTTCTGTACGCCTCGGCGACGTCCTCCTGGGTTGCATCGACGAGATGCAGGAGCACGCGGCAGCGCTCGATGTGCCCCAGGAATCGCGTGCCGAGACCAGCGCCTGTATGAGCGCCCTCGATGAGCCCAGGTATGTCCGCCAGCACGAAATCGACATCGCCCGCACGCACGACGCCCAGGTTTGGATGCAGCGTCGTAAACGGATAATCCGCGATCTTTGGTTTGGCGGCGCTGACTTTCGACAGAAAGGTAGACTTGCCCGCATTCGGCAGCCCTACAAGGCCAGCGTCAGCAATGAGCTTCAGCCGCAGCCAGATGGTCAGTTCCTCGCCGGGCTGACCGGGATTAGCCCTCCGCGGCGCCTGGTTCGTCGGCGACTTGAAGTGTGCATTGCCAAAACCGCCGTTGCCGCCACGCGCGATCAGCGCGCGCTGGCCCGGCTCCGTCAGATCGGCGATCAAGGTCTCCTTATCTTCGGCAAAGATCTGCGTGCCGGGCGGCACCTTGATGATGCAGTCCTCTCCGTCGGCGCCGGAACGGTTCTTGCCCATGCCTTGCCGGCCGTTCTTCGCCTTGAAATGCTGCTGGTAGCGATAATCGATCAGCGTGTTGAGGTTGGCGACGCATTCCGCCCACACATCGCCGCCCTTGCCGCCGTTGCCGCCGTCAGGCCCGCCGAATTCAATGAACTTCTCGCGCCGGAAGCTGATCGCGCCGGGGCCTCCGTCGCCGGCCTTCACGTAAATCTTGGCTTCGTCGAGAAACTTCATGACACCTTCGCTTCGGCCACAAGGTCCTGGCGTAGTCGTTCGTACTTCAGGGTTTCCACGACCTGCTGCCGGGCCTCACACCAAAGATGCTCCCGCCCCGTAAACCGAAAGCCGAGCTTCGCGATCACCCTTGCCGAGGCGGGATTGTCCACGAAATGCCCGCACGTCAGCCGTTTGAACCCGCGCTTCTCGAAGCAGAAATCGATCAAGGCGCTCACTGCTTCGGTAGCATACCCGCGCCCCCACCACGGCTTGCCGATCCAATAGCCGATCTCGGCGGTATCCCCTTCCGGAGTATAGCCGCAAAGGCCGATGAGGTCGCCGTTGTGGACGATGCCTAGCACGAACTCTCCGTCGGTCAGCCCGGTAATCCACTGCAGGGCCTGCTGCTCTGAGTAAGGGTGAGGAATCCGGCCCATCATGCGCGCGATGTCCCAATCATTCGCTAGCATTGCAATGCGTCGGGCGTCGCGAGGCGTGAGATCGCGCAGGAGCAGTCGCGGCGTGCGTATGACCATACCAGAGCTTTCCGAGCCCAAACACACAAGGGCATCAAAAAAAGGGAGATGGCTTGCCATCTCCCTTTCAACAAGCCACCGCCTGTTCCGCGCGGCTTTACTCCGCCGCTTCGAGCTTGGCTGGTCGCACGGAGACGAACACGCGTCCCTTCGCCTTCGTGCGGAATTCCACGTGTCCCGCAACGGTCGCGAACAGCGTGTGGTCGGTACCCATGCCGACATTCTCGCCCGGGTGCCACTGAGTGCCACGCTGGCGCACGATGATGTTGCCCGGCACGACGAACTCGCCGCCGAACTTCTTCACGCCGAGACGCTTGGAATGCGAGTCGCGCCCGTTGCGTGACGACCCGCCTGCCTTTTTGTGTGCCATATCCGTAACCTCTTGGTCGGGTCGGCTGCCCTCAGGCGCCGATGATGTTCGTAATCCGAACCTTCGTCAAATCCTGACGATGGCCCCTCTTCCGCCGCGAGTTCTTGCGGCGACGCTTCTTGAACGCGATGAGCTTCGGACCACGGGTCTGCTCGACGAGCTCCGCCGTAACCTTGGCTCCCGGGACGGTAGGCGTTCCGATCTTCGGCGTCCCGTTGCCTCCGATCATCAGCACTTCCGTGAATTCCACCTCGGAACCCGCCTCACCCTCGATCTTCTCGATGACGAGGACGTCGTCCTTGGCAACACGGTACTGCTTGCCGCCGGTCTTGATGACTGCGTACATGACGTGTCCTTCTTTTCCACGCCCTGTGGCGCCGCGAGCAGCATCTCGCGGACTTTGTTGAACCGCCTCACCCTTGGGGAAACGGTCTACCGGCCGGATGCCGGCGAAGAGCCTCGGGCAGCGCCTCTTGCGCGATGGCCCAAGCCACCGCGTGCGCGCGCAATATCGTCAGGACAGCGCCGTAAGTCAATGTTTTTGCCGAGCGCCGCGTCACTGGGGCAGCTGCACTGTGCCGCCCTTCAAGCAACCTTTAAACAGGCCTTTGCTTTTTTGGGCACATAAGACGCATGCGGCGAGCTCTCAACACGCGTCGGACGCGGAACGAAGCCGTGTCGGCATCCTCACTTGCCCAAGCACGCGAACACGCCTTTGCGAGCAAGTCGCACAAGCTAACCAAGGAGGATGAACATGGCTGACGACCGCGTCGAGCGTGGCTCAACTCGGGTTGAGGGCTTTCTCTCCGGTGAACTTGATTTCCAGCTCATGCGCTCCCTGGGCGCCGGGAACTATGGCGGCGCAACGCCGGGCGAGGTCTTCGCGACCCGTGCCGTGGTTAACGGAGACGACCCCTATGCCTGGCGCGAGGCGCTGGCCGCAATGGCAGAACGCGTTTTGAACTCTGGGCAAAAGTCCCTCGAGCGCGGTCACCGCATCAGCGCCAGGGACCACTTTCTTCGCGCCTCCATGTACTATCGCGCGGCCGAATACTTCGCCGATCCCTTTGGGCCGGACACCGTGAAGTGGGGCCTCGCCAGTCGCGATGCGTTCTGCGCAGCCGCCGAGCTGATTTCAGACCGGATCGAGCCGGTTGAAATCCCCTTCGAAAAAAAGGGCTTGCCGGGCTACTTCATGGCACCGGCCAACGGAGCGGAGCGCGGCAAGACGGTAGTAGTCCTTACCGGCTTCGACGGTACCGCTGAGGAGCTCTACTTCCAGGTGGCAGCGGCAGGGCTCGAACGCGGGTACAACATCCTCATTGCGCAAGGTCCGGGGCAGGTCGGTTGCCTACGCATCCATCCCGACCTGAAATTCCGTCCCGATTGCGAAAAGCCGGTCGGGGCAATCCTCGACTTTGCCCTCGCTCGACCTGAAGTCGCCGCGGAGCGGCTAGCGCTCTACGGCATCAGCTTCGGCGGCTATTTCGTAACGCGCGCGGCTGAGCACGACGGGCGTATCAAGGCGCTGATCGCCAACTCGCCGATCGTCAACCTCTACGCCTATATGGCCGGTTTCATTGGTCCTGAGTTCGCGGCAAACCCGCCGCCTGTCTCGCTAAACGAGGTCGACGAGATCCCGGAAAATGACTTCCCCTGCGAAGCGAAGCTCAGCTTCAAGGCGGCGTGCCGCAGGTTTGGCGTCGACAGCTTTGCCACCTGGCTATCACGGCTCAAGGACTTCAACGCGGAGGAGAAACTGGCCGAGATTCGTTGCCCGGCCCTCGCAATGGTCGGCGCGAGCGAAGGTGCGGAAGCTCTGCGCCAGTCGAAGCGATTCGTCGAGAGCGTATCCGGCCCGGTCACGGAACGGGTTTTCACAGTCAAGGAAGGGGCCGACGCCCACTGCCAGATGGGGAACCTGCCTGTCTCCAACGCTGTCGTCTTTGACTGGCTCGACGAGCTTTTCGCCGCGTAAAGCCCAACTGCCTGACAAACCTTGCGCTTGCCGGTACGTTGAGGGGGTAACATGACGAACCGGCAGGCGCGATCATGAGCTCAAAGCAAGATGACCGCCACTATCACACCAATCTGACCCCGGAAGCCGCCGTCGATCGCCTTGAGGAACTTTACGATCGGGCCTCGACGGCGCTGGTCCGCGCGCTCGATCGCTATCTCGAGACGCGCATGCCGCCGACCGAGAAAGAGCGCGCCCAATTCCGTTACCCGCTTCTTCGCGTCATCTACTACGGCATGGACCCAGCGCCGCGCACGCGGCGGGCATACGCCAAATTCCAACGGCCCGGGGTCTATGAGACGACGATCACCCACCCGCGGTACTTTCGGAACTACTTGCTGGAGCAGCTGCGCCCGCTTGTGGACGAGTACGCAGCCGAGATCGAGGTCGGCGTCAGCACGCAGGAGATCCCCTTCCCGTACACGATGGAGCGTGTCGAGGAGATTGGCCGGAAGGGCATCACCGCCTCCGAGCTGGCCCGCCATTTTCCGACGCCGCTGCTCTCGCTCGTCGGTGACGAAGTGGCTGACGGTCAGTGGGAAGCTCCGGAAGGGGAACCGCGTCCGCTAGCCCTGTTCGATGCGGTGCGGGTCGATTACTCGCTCCGCCGCATTGTGCACTACACGGGCAGCGACTGGCGGAACGTGCAGCACTGGATCCTGCTGACAAACTACCATCGCTACGTCGACCAGTTCGTCCGTTGGAGCCTGGCCCGGCTTTCCGAAGAAAACACGCCCTACGAAAAGCTTGTGTTGCCTGGCGGCGCCGAAATCCGCCGGGGCGAAGCGACGGATGACGCCGATGGCGTAATCGCAGCGAGCCCGTGGCACCGCTTCCAGATGCCCGCCTATCACCTCACCGCTCCGAATGGCGAAGGCGTTACGCTGGTGAACATTGGCGTCGGGCCGTCCAATGCAAAAAACATTACCGACCACCTTGCGGTGCTGCGCCCGAACTGCTGGCTGATGATCGGCCACTGCGGCGGTCTGCGCCAGTCGCAACAGATTGGCGACTATGTGCTTGCGCACGCCTATTTGCGGCAGGACCTGATTTTGGATGCCTTGCTGCCACCGGACGTACCGATTCCTGCGCTCGCAGAAGTGCAAGTTGCGTTGCAGGACGCGGCAGCCATCGTAACGGGTGAAAAGGGCGAAGCTCTCAAGGAGCGGCTGAGAACCGGTACGGTCGTTACCAACGTCGATCGCAATTGGGAGCTGCGTTACTCACACGAGCGGCGCCGCATTAACCTGTCGCGCGCCATTGCCGTCGACATGGAAAGCGGCACCATCGCAGCGAACGGCTACCGTTTGCGGGTTCCCTACGGCACCCTGCTTTGCGTTTCGGACAAGCCGCTGCATGGCGAGATCAAGCTTCCGGGGGCAGCGAATGCCTTTTACGAAGCGGCCGTCGCGCAGCATCTGGAAATCGGGCTCAAGGCGCTCGATCTTCTGCGCGAACGGCGGGATACGCTGCACTCGCGGAAACTCCGCTCCTTCGACGAACCGCCTTTCCGGTGAGGGACGGGGTGGGAGCCTACGGTGAAAGCGCGGTTTCGATCGTACGAAACTCATCCTGGTCGCTGCTAACTCGAGCGCATCAGCAATTTGAAATGCGAGTGATCTGACGTGCCGATACCGATGGAGCTGCAATACGCCTCTCGAGATTTCGAGAGCTTTCTTGCAGACGTGAAGGAAGTTTCTGGTCTTGCAACCCGCAATCAAGCCTACACGACCGTGCAGGGCGTGTTTCAGGTCTTCCGACGGCGCCTGGATCTGAAGGACGCAATTCGTTTTGCCAATGTGCTTCCTCCGGTGCTGGCGGCAATTTTCATTTCCGATTGGGACACCGACGAGCCCCAGCTTCCGTTTCTCGATCGCGAGAGGATGACGCGGGAAGCACAGGGACTCCGGAAGAATCATAATTTCTCCCCCGAGACGTGTATCCGCGATGTCGCCATCGCTCTGCGAAAACATGTCGACAAGGCTTCCTTCGATCGCATCCTGGCGTCACTGCCGCCAGGGGCATCGGAATTCTGGCGTGTATGAGTTCTTGTCAGAGCATCTCGGGCCTGAAGAGCCGGCGATAGCTGCGGTTCTCCCCCGAAATCATGAACACGCCATCCCCACGATAATGCAACGTTTCTGGATAGCGCGGTGATCTCGCCACGTGGGCCTTTACGACCTCGAAGACGAAAAGGTTGTATTTCCGGATCAGGCTGGTGTCGATCAGCTTGCACTCGAAATTAGCGTAGCACTCGGCAATGAGCGGCGCGCCGACTTTTTCTCCTTCGACTGCGGTGAGGCCGAACTCATTGAATTTGTCGACCTCGTTGCCGTGGCAGTTACCGATTTTGACGACGGTCTCTGCTAGCTCGACCGTCGGCAAATTGATCACGCATTCCTTGCTGCCACGAACGAGCTGCTGGCTGTAATTCTGGTCCCAGATGTAGCAGCCGATAAGCGACGGCTGCATTTCCATGATCATATGCCAGCCCATCGTCATGATCGTCCGGCGCCCTTTGTGCGCGGAGCTGACGAGCACGACCGGGCCAGGCTCCAGAAAACGGCGCACATTCCAGGTGGGGAAGTCGACTTTCTTCAGCGCCTTCATCCTCAACGCTCCGTGTAGAAACGCTTTTGGAAATAGAGAATGCGATCAGTCGTTCCCCGTTTCCATGCTGGTGACAGTTTCGGATCGCCGGTTCCAGGCCTGATCGCGTTTCAAAAAGTCGTGCAGCGTCTTCCCCGGCTCACTGCGGAATCGCTCGTTAAGAATTTTGAAATCGTCAATGCGATCGAGGCGGAAAGTGCGAAAATCGTCTCGCAGCTCGCACCAGGCTGCGAGTAACCAGACAGGGCCGAAATAGGCAAGCGACAGTGGCCTGACCGTGCGAACCGTTTCCCGGGCGAGATAATCGCGGTACCGGAAATGAACCTTGAGCTGGCTGCGCAGCGCCTTTCTCAATTCGGCGAGATCGAACCGGATCGGCTCCATGTAATTGTGGGGCGGCGCCAGCAAAGCCGTATTCGCCATATAGCCGCGAAGCCGATCGGGAATAACGGCTTCGATCTTGGCAATGGCATTCGTGGCCGCTTCGGCCAGCTCCGCATCTGCCCAGGACTCCACGATGCGAGCGCCGAGCACCAAAGCCTCGATTTCCTGTTCCTTGAACATGAGCGGCGGCAGATCGAAGCCGGCCCGAAGCACGTAGCCCACCCCCGCCTCGCCGTCGATCGGCACGCCGCTGGCGATAAGATCCTGAATATCCCGATAAATCGTGCGCTCGGACACCTCGAGCGCCTCGCTGAGATCGCGCGCCGTGACGGGCGACTTGCGGCGCATGAGTTGAATGATTTCGAATAGTCTGTCTGCGCGTCGCACGCTGGTTTTTCCACTCGGCTGACCTGCGCTGCGATCGCTTTATCCTATCACTCCTGACACCGCGTTGTCAGGAGCGTGTCAGGCCTGCTGACGGAATGCTGTCAGGAGCTGTCAGCCATAGTGCTCCCCATCAGAGCGATGAGATGACAGGAGCACAACAATGGCAGCATCGCACGGCTGGGAGATCAATTCGCCCATCCGCCAAAGCTTTCTCGGCAAGGTCAGATGGGCCTCCCATTTCGCATTGAAAACTTACCTTCGCTGGTATCAGCAGAGAGCGGCCGCCCATTATCTTGCGCAGCTCGACGATCGCATGCTGCACGATATCGGTATTACCCGATCTCAAATCGAATCGGCTGTCCGCAATGGCCGCGACCGCAATTGGTTGCGGTAACAACATAGTTCTTCCGGAGCTTTCGTAACAAACGGCGTACGAAAGCTCCGTAACCGTTTCAGCCCCAACATCATTTTCCGCCACACACTCGACGGAAGTCCGCCATTCCGGCGCCGCAAACTTGTTCGACAACCCCCTTTCGTCGATTTGTGTACTCGCGTTTAGCATTTCGTTCCGCCGGTCTCGGCGGGTTTACGAGCATCCCTGACGGAAGGAGTGGAGAATGCTGCGGGTTGGGGGTTTGGTTGCATTATGCTTGATGCTGCTTGCGCTACCCGCGCAAGCCCAGCGGCCCGATCTGGTATTGTTGGGTGAGAAAAGCGTCGGCTTCCTGGTCGACCGCGATGTTATTGACATTGGCAAGTCGGAAGACTGGTTCCGCGACCGCGCGTTTAAGCAGCTTCATTTCGCGGTTGAGCGCAATGATCTGCATCTGATCGCGCTCAAGATCGTCTACATAAACGGGCACACGGAAGAAATTCGTGTCGACAAGACGATCCGCGCTGGCCGACAGCTTGCGGTCGATCTCAGAGGCGAGCGCAGCTATTTGCGGCGCATCGAGATGATTTATCGCTCGAAGCCGAGCTTCCGCGGGCAAGCGGTCATCAAGGTTTACGGCGAAGTCGCACGTCGGCCAGGTCGCCCGGGCCGTTTCGAGCCGCATAAGGATTGGCAGCTACTGGGAGAGCAGAAAGTCGGCTTCCTCGTCGACAAGGACGTGATCAACGTCAGGCATCCTGAGGACTGGTTCCGCAACCGCGCATTCCGGATGCTCCATTTCCTCGTCGGGGACAATGATCTTCATCTCATTTCGCTGCGCATCGTGTACTTCAACGGCTACACGGAGACCATCAAGGTCGACCAGATGATCCGCGCGGGCGGTCACCTTGCAGTCGATCTGAAGGGCGACAAGAGCTACCTCAGGCGCATCGAGATGACCTACCGCTCGAAGCCGAGCTTCAAAGGCCAAGCCACCATTAAGGTTTATGGCGAGCTGGCAAAGCGGCGTTAATTGAGCCCCGAGGCGAGATGCCGCAGCCTGATGGTGGCATCTCATACGGGGCCGGTGCATCTGGTGAACTTTCTCAAGGGAACCAAGTGGCTAATGGCAGGTTGTTCACGCACCCTGCCTGTGCCGGACGCCCCCCACCCAAGCACAGGCCCAGAACGGGCACCTGACCTCCCCCAGGGGTCAGGTGCCCTTTTTTTGTCACCCGTCAAACCCTGCAAATCGCGCTCGCCAGTCAGGCGGTCGTTCACCTCGTTTGGCAAACCTTGGTTGCGTGCCTGACTTTGCCTGATTAGTGGATGAGGTCGCGCCCGCCGACTGCGGGCCCCTTTTGTCCAGCCGGCATAATTCTGCCAGCAACGTTTGGCCTAAACGGATACTGATTTTCGTTGTGCGAAATCTGGGAATCGACCGCCTGATGCCGCTACGGAAAGGCCTCTTCGTTCTGATCGCCCTTGCGGCCCTCCCGGCCAGCACCAGCTCAGCGGGCAGATTCGAGTTTCGCGTTACGGGCGTCAAGCGGCCGGATGTCTTGAACGTCCGCGAACGCGTCGATAATCAGGCCACTATTAGCCAGAAAAAAATTCTCGGCCAGATTCCCGCGAATGCGACGGGCTTGCTTGGTTCGGGTGCCAGCCTCAAGGTGGGCCCGGTACGCTGGTATGAGATCCGTTATAAGGACGTTCGCGGTTGGGTTAACGGGCGCTATCTCAAGCCGATGTCCCGCGAGCTGGATGACGAATTCGACTCCAATCTGTTCTGCGGGGGAACTGAGCCGTTTTGGGCGCTCCGAATTGAGGACAACACAGCAGAACTCCAGCGGCCCGACGCTCCACCGACGCGCTACTCCGTAGCGGTTCGCGAGCCGTTCCAGGGGCGCAAGGATGCTCTTGCCATTCGCCTGGTGAGGGAAGATGGCTCGGATATCAGCGCCCTCGTCCAACACAAGGAATGGTGCAGTGACGGCATGTCCGACCTCGAATATGCTTTTGAGGTCCGCGTCGTCGGTCTCTCGGAAGGCAACAACCCGTACATAGGCTGCTGCAGCCTGCTCAGGTAGCGGGCAACCGATTGGCCGTCACTGGGTCTTGGGTTTCCCCCACAGCGCTTCCAGCCGCGCATCCCGACCACAACCTTGGCGATAAATGAAATACTGGATGGGATTACGCAGGTAGTAATCCTGGTGGTAATCCTCGGCCGGTGTAAACGTTGAAGCCGGCGCAATTTCGACAACGATTGGCTGTGAGAAGCGCCCACTCTTTCCCAATTTCGCTTTGGATTCCTCCGCGAGCCGCTTCTGCTCCTCGTTGTGATAGAAAATCACCGGCCGGTACTGGTCGCCGCGATCGCAGAATTGGCCATCCTTGTCGAGCGGGTCGACATTTCGCCAGTAAACGTCAAGCAGTTCCTTGTAGCTCACCTGGGTGGGGTCGTACTTGAGTTGTACGACCTCCGCGTGGCCCGTGCCGCCGGCGGAAACCTGATTGTAGGTCGGATTGGGCGTCGTACCTCCCATGAACCCCGAAATGGTCTCGACCACGCCCTTTACCTTGTCAAAATCGGCTTCCGTGCACCAAAAGCAGCCGCTGCCAAACGTTGCGACCTCGAGCTTTCGCTCGCCTGCGGAAGGCCGATCCGTTTGGGCAGCCGCGGCCCCCGCGAGGAGAACAAGTGCGCTGAGAGCGCCAACCAACCTGCGAAGCATCAAAGGCTCCTTGGAGCTTGCGTTTGGGCTCTCAGCTCGAGCTGTTCGTAGACTTTGGCACGAACTTCAACGCCACGCCGTTTATGCAGTAGCGCAAACCCGTGGGAGGCGGTCCGTCCTCAAATACATGCCCCAAATGGCCTCCGCACCGGCGGCAATGCACTTCCGTGCGGACCATGAACCAAAGCGTGCGGTCCTCGCTCGTACCGATCGCATCGTCGAGCGGCTTCCAGAAGCTCGGCCAACCCGTGCCGCTGTCAAACTTGGTTTCGGATGAGAACAGCGGAAGATCACAACCCGCGCAGTGATACGTGCCGGGCTCAAAATGCTTGTCGAGCGGGCTCGAGAAGGCATACTCGGTGCCGTGCTCCCGCAGCACGTAGTACTGCTCGGGAGTAAGGATCTTTTTCCACTCTTCCTCGGATCTGGTGACCTCGAACTTCATTTCCTCCTTGCCGGCAAGGAGTGCACGCGAGGAAACGATAGCGCCCAACGCGGCTGTGGCCGCCCCGGCTTTCACAATAAGGCGACGGCTCAACATTGTGCGCTCCTTGATGCCAGTTTCCGCCCTTGGCGCGCATGATGCGCCTCAGCGATAACGGCGTCCAGTAGGCGTCGTTCAAACTCCCGTGCGCGAAATAAGACAAAAACCCGGTGCTGAGGATCAGCGCACAATAGATCAGCCTACAATCGTCACAGCTTTCTCGACGGCGATTTCCTCGGGACTGAGCCGGCAACGATAGGCAAGCATTTCAACCCCCGCTGCACGGGCGGCCTTGAAGGCCTCGTCGTAGGCGGGGTCGATGTCGCGGGCGATGTCGAGCGAAACGGCATCGGCACGCTGGATCAGAAAAAGCATGACGGCGCGATGTCCCTCGCGCACCATGCCCGCGAGCTCGCCCAGATGCTTCGCGCCCCGTTGCGTGACGCTGTCAGGGAACTCCGCCAGCCCGGCCTTGCGCATCATGTGGACGTTCTTGATCTCGACGTAGCAGCGGCCCTTGGTAGCGCAGTCGAGCAGAATGTCGATGCGGCTGTTCTGGCCGTATTTCACTTCGCGCCGCAGCTCAGGGTAGCCACACAGGTTTTCAATGACGCCAGCCTCAATAGCCTCGGCAACCAGCGCATTTGGCCGCGAGGTGTTGATGCCGACGAGATATGACCCCTGCCCCAGGTCTGCCTCCACCATCTCCCAAGTGTGCCGATACTTCCGGGTCGGGCTATCGCTTTCGGACAGCCAGACCACCGACCCCGGATGTGTCAGGCCGATCATCGAGCCCGTGTTCGGGCAGGTTGCTGTAACGACCTCGCCGCTGTCGAGCTCGACGTCAGCCAGAAATCTCTTGTATCGGCGAAGAAGCCGGCCTCGGATCAAAGGTGATGGGAACCGCATGACGGGGAAACTAGGTCGGGAACAGGCGAAAGCGCAAGCGGATCGGGTATAAGCTCCGGCACCGCTTTTGGTCGAGGAACTTGAGGATGGCACAGACAGAAGAAAAAGACATCGTTACGGCTGCGGTGCTCGTCATTGGCGACGAAATCCTGTCGGGGCGCACGAAGGACAAGAACATCGGATACATCGCCGACCACTGCACAGCCATTGGCATTCAGCTGCGGGAGGTCCGCATTGTACCCGATGTCATCGACGAGATCGTAGCAGCGGTGAACGCGCTTCGCGCCCGTTACGATTACGTGTTCACGACCGGCGGCATCGGCCCGACCCACGACGACGTCACAGCGGATGCGATTGCGAAGGCTTTTGGCGTGCGCATCGATATCGACCCACGCGCTCTCGCCCTGCTCAAGCCCTATTACGAGCGGCGCGGCCTCGAGCTGACAGAAGGTCGGCTGCGCATGGCCCGCATTCCCGAGGGCGCCGAGCTCATCGAAAACTCAATCTCCGTCGCCCCCGGTTTCATGCTCGGCAACGTCATCACGCTCGCCGGCATTCCCAACGTGATGCAGGTGATGCTCGACGCGGTGACGCCGCGCCTGCGCACCGGCAAGAAGATGCACTCGGTCGCCATCGACCTGCAGGCCCCGGAAGGCGCCATCGCCGATGTTTTCGCCGAGCACCAGAAGGCTTACCCGACGGTGTCGATGGGCAGCTATCCGACCTTCCGCGACAACCGCCCCTCCACGCAGCTCGTGCTCCGCTCCACCGAGCCTGATTTGCTTGCCGAAGCTGTCGAGGGGCTCAAGGCGAAACTCTCCGCAAAGGGATTTCTCTAGTCTCGGCCCTTTACTTCAGCCCGAACATCGCGTCCTGCTCGGCGCGCAGCTTCCAAAGCAGCGAGTCGGCAGGGCGATCGACGTCATCCGCCGTGATGAACGCACCAGCCGCGACGGGTCGCGTCAACGTCCGGCCGACCGCCATGTAATAGGGCAGTGGTGCGTTCCCTTTCACGGCGGCGGCCGGCGTTAGCACAGGCTCAAGGTCGGGGACGGCATGCCGGGTGCCAACGATTTCGAGCCTGTGGCCCGCCGGCAGATCCCGCATGGCGCGCGCTGTCAAATCCACCACGGGTCTGTAGCGCTCATCCACAATGGACTGGCCCAGCCGCACCGCAGAAAGGATGGAGATTGGCGCCTCGACGCCCAGCAGGTGCGATGGGTTGTAGACGAGACCGTACTTGCCATCAGCCGTGGTCGGAATGCCCTTGCCGCGGAACAAGGCGCCGGACCGCGCATCGGCCCAGGCCACCACGACGAACACACCGCCGGCGAAGCTCGCCTCGTCGGGACGACGGAGACAGTTGAACACGTCGACGCGGCCCTCGCCTTCGAGCAACCCGCCATCCGCCTTCGGAATGTAGAGGTCGGGCAACTCGATGGCGCGGGTCAGCGGTGTGTGGAAATCGGGCCGATCTGGCACAAGCCCGGTCGCGTTGGCGACAAGCGCCATCTCGCAGTAGTCAGGCACCGTGCGTTGTGGCAGCGCGGCGAGCGCCTTGGAGCGAGCCTCGATCGTCGCGGCCCGATCCGGCCCCAGCGCCCAAAGTTTTGCAATGTCCGGCGCGGTGACACGCTCCGAGGTCCACGTCACCTCATGGGTCACAGGATCGTAAACGTAATCGTATTCGCTCGACTTGCCGGCGCAGATGATGGGCAGCCCGAGCGTGCGCGCCCAGCTGATGAGCCCGATGAGCAGGGCAGGCTGATCGCCCTCGACGAGTGTATAAGGCACACCGGCGGCCCGCGCCTTCGCGGCCAGCAGCGGACCAACCACGCATTCGGCCTCCTTCGTCACCATGGTGACGCCGCGGCCCGCCTCTATCGCCGCCAGCGCGAAACGCGCGCCGGCTTCCGCATCGCCGGTCGCTTCGACCACCATATCAATGGGAAGGCTGAGGAGGTCGGACACACTCCCGCAAAGCGCGATTTCGCCCGCGGCGAGCGCCGACTGCGCCGCGGCTTCGCTATCGCAGCGCCGAGCCGCAATCCCCATGCCGGCCAGAGTGGAAGCGACGCGATCGAGATCCTTGTCCGCAACCGCCTTCACCACGAGACCCTGCATGCGCCGCGACTGGGCGATGAGCGACATCCCGAACTCGCCCGCGCCGATCAGGGCAATCGATGCGGGGTTTTCCCGGGCAGGACGGAACAGGGTCTCGAACTGCATGTCTCGCGTTCCTCGGAAAAATCAACGGCATGGGTGAAGCTAACAGCCCCACCCTTCAATCCGGAAAGTGTCGAAGCTTCAAGAGCTAATGCGGGAAAAGTGTCGTGCCTGACTCTACACGCGCGGGCTGTCAGATAACAGGGCGCGTTGGCAAGGTGCCTTCCTCATCCGATTTGGCGGCACGTTCTTCGAGCTCGTCCTCGTCGTAAAGTTCATAAAACAGCTCCAGCGCATCGAGGAAGGCGGCCGTCAGGTCGAGCAATGGGCCAAGCTCGATTCTCCGTGCGATGCGGAAATTCGCTGTCACAACCAGCCGCTCAGGCGAAACGACCCCCTCGCTATCGATCGGGATCAGGCCGCGGCTTCTCAGGTACTCGGCGATTTCATCGCCAGTCTGGAAATCAATTTCGGTCCAGTCGCCCAGCTCTGCGGCAGCGTCTGCCAGCGGCGCCGTACCGCCGATAAACAAGCTGGCGATGCCGTCGACCCGATCGTCCGACCGGCGCAATTCGTCCGCCCGTTCCCGTGCCTGAAGGCAGCGCAGCGTCAACGTCATCTCGAGAACGCGGACGGCGTCCAGCCATCGCCGCTGAATGTCGACGAGATCGCGGACATTGTGCGGCCGGCGCTTCGGGACCTCTGCGAAAACAGTGCGGTGTACCTTCAGCAGATCCTCTCCTGCCGCCAGAACGGCATCGAGGTGATCAGCGAGAAGGTAGACTGTCGCGCTTTTATTATTTCCGGCCTGGTCCACGGGCTCGTGCAGGTTGCGATGAGAACAACGCGTGACGCCACTGACGCAACGGGACTGACGCTCGGACTGTTGAATCGTGGTGAGTGAATACTGATTCGGGCAAAAGTGGTAGTAACCGGGAGATGTGGCGTGCAGCCCCTGGTGACCCGGGAGCGGACAATCGAACAGCGCTTAGGCCACTTCACTGTCCGGCATTGCCACGTAGATCAGCACGCCGAGAACGATCATGAGGAAGCGGAACGCCGACGGCACGCCGTTCCATTTCTCCGACATCCACATGCCGAACCACTCGCCGCCAATCGACATGAACCCGACCTGCCAGAGCAGAAAACCCAAGGTCAGGCCCGCGATCGCCATCGCCTTCGCGCTGTTGAAAACTGCTGCCGGCGCCCTGCTCGCCCTCATCATCCGATAGGCGCCGATCCCGCACAGCACCGCAGTTGCCGCCTCCACCGCGATGATAAGCAAGTAAGCAGCATGGTGGAGCACCGGATTCGTGATGGCCCGATAACGGATTGTCGTTTCCGGGAACACCGTGTCCATGGACAGCACGTGCTGCACGAAAGCGAAATTGGTCCAGTAATCAGTGATGTTCCCCAAGACGACGAGCGTCTCGAAAAACGCGATGGCGGCGACCATCGCGGCTTTGGAGAGGCGGATGGTGAGCATGGTTCGTGGAGCGATTGTACCGAAGGAAATGTGACAGCACTCACGAAGTCACGCGAACATTCTTTAAACGATGTTCCGGTGCATTAGCCGTCACATTAATTGGCATACTGAAAAAAGTTCACCACCTAATGATCTCAGATCCGATCAAGATATCATGATTAGGCGTCTCGTAGCTGATGTCAAAAGGCTCAATTTTGCCGTCCAGAAACTTGCGCCATGCGCGACCGAGATTGTCAACGAATTCGACCATCCTATCGGGAACACCGTCTGCATAAGACGCGGTCCAGAGCAAGGCGGCGTATCCACTAGAAGGGAGCGAGACGTAGGAGTTGACTGTCAAATAAACGAAACCGTCTATTGACTTGTACGAATGGACCAAGGTGTCCGCGATCAAAGCCTTTACTAAGAAGGAACTAATGGCTGTGAAGCCATCGTTCACAATGAAAAGTAGTCCTAGGTCATTCTCTCTTTGCAGAGCCTTCTTTGTGTCCTTGATCTGTCGGTTTGCTTTCTTCAGTATTCTCTGAATTGGAGGCCTAAACAGACGCAATTGTCGGAGGCGAAACTCTGGGGGAAATTCCCAGCGATCACGGCATCCCAGCAAATCAGGCCGTCCTTTTCTAACTCACAATACACTTCATAGAGCTCTGCAGTGTGCTTGTTACCCTTATGAAACTCGGTAGTAATTTCTTTCAGCTCCGCTACAATACCCTCAGCCTCGAAAAGATAGTCGGCGTTTTGGAATTGCGGATTAGGAGGAAGGAAGTCGCTAAGCTTCTTCCCGCCCTGTAAGCGGACAAATTCGTCGAACGTGGCTTCCACAGGAATGGGCTTGTGAGGTTCCCACATCCATGGCCCTCAGATCATTTGCATTTTAATCGAATCTCAGCTTTCCTTCTGCCGTTTCGCCCGCGGCCAAGTGGATCCCGGCGACGAGCGCCGGGATGACTTGATTGCGTGTGACAGGCGTTCAACTCACGAACACCCACTCGTCCCGCCGCAGGTATCGCACTTCAAGCACGTGCCATTCCGCACGAGCGTGAAGTTTCCGCATTCC
>PKEY01000107.1 GCA_002919265.1 Hyphomicrobiaceae bacterium
ACCACGATCATGATGTCGCCGCGGCCTTCCGCCTCCAGCGCGGCCTTGAGCTCCGGCACCAGCGTCAGGTGAGCGCCCGCTAGCGAGGAGACGCCAACAATGTGGACGTCGTTCTCCACGGCCTGGCGCGCGACCTCAGCGGGGGTCGAGAACAGCGGGCCGATGTCGACATCGAAGCCGAGGTCCGCAAACGCGCTGGCGATCACCTTCTGGCCGCGGTCATGGCCGTCTTGGCCGATCTTGGCGATGAGGATGCGCGGGCGGCGGCCGTCATTCTTCTCGAACTCCTCGGCCATGCGCTGCACTCGGGCGAGTTCCTTGTTCATCGCCGAAGCCTCCGCTCTGTAGACGCCGGAAACGGCCCGGATTGTTTCCTGGTGACGGCCGAAGACCTTCTCCAAAGCTTCCGAAATCTCGCCCACGGTCGCCTTGGCGCGAGCTGCCGCGACGCTGAGCTCGAGCAGGTTGGCGTTACCGCGGGCGCCTTCGGTCAGCGCATCGAGCGCGGCGCGGACAGCGTCGGGATCGCGCTCGGCCCGGAGCTGCTTCAGTTTGGCAATCTGGCGCTCGCGGACGGCGTTGTTGTCGATCTTGAGCACTTCGATTTGGGCCTCGTTCGCGACGCGATACTTGTTGACGCCGACGATGGTCTGTTGGCCGCTGTCGATGCGGGCCTGCGTGCGGGCGGCGGCTTCCTCGATGCGGAGCTTCGGGATACCGGCGGCAATCGCTTTCGCCATGCCGCCCAGGCTCTCGATCTCGCGGATGTGCTCCATGGCCCGGCGGGCGAGCTCGGCTGTCAGCCGCTCGACGTAATAGCTGCCGCCCCAGGGGTCGACCGTGCGGGTGGTGCCGCTCTCCTGCTGCAGCACGAGCTGCGTGTTCCGCGCGATGCGGGCCGAGAAGTCGGTCGGCAATGCGATGGCTTCATCGAGGGCGTTGGTGTGCAAGGACTGTGTGTGCCCTTGCGTGGCGGCCATCGCTTCGATGGTCGTGCGCGCGACGTTATTGAACACGTCCTGTGCGGTGAGGCTCCAGCCGCTCGTCTGGCAGTGTGTGCGGAGCGAAAGCGAGCGCTTGTCCTTCGGGTTGAAGTTGGTCTGGATGAGGTTCGCCCACAACAGGCGGGCGGCACGCATCTTGGCGACCTCCATGAAGAAGTTCATGCCGATCGCCCAGAAGAACGACAGCCGCGGCGCGAAGCTGTCGATGTCGAGCCCGGCGTTCACGCCGCAGCGCGCGTATTCGAGACCATCAGCCAGCGTATAGGCGAGCTCCAGGTCCGCCGTCGCCCCAGCCTCCTGCATGTGATAGCCGGAGATGGAGATCGAGTTGAATTTCGGCATATACCGGCTGGTGTAGGCGAAGATGTCGGAGATGATCCGCATCGATGGCTCGGGCGGATAGATGTACGTGTTGCGGACCATGAACTCCTTGAGGATGTCGTTCTGGATGGTGCCGGAGAGCTTTTCCGGCGGCACCCCTTGCTCCTCGGCCGCCACGATGAAGAGCGCGAGCACGGGCAAAACCGCGCCGTTCATGGTCATCGACACGCTGATCTCGGAGAGCGGAATGCCCTCAAACAGCGTGCGCATATCGTAGATGGAGTCGATGGCGACGCCCGCCATACCGACATCGCCTTTGACGCGCGGGTGGTCGGAGTCGTAGCCGCGGTGTGTCGCGAGGTCGAAGGCGATGGACAAGCCCTTCTGCCCGGCGGCAAGGTTGCGGCGGTAGAAGGCGTTCGACTCCTCGGCCGTGGAGAAGCCCGCATACTGGCGGATGGTCCACGGCTGGGTGACGTACATCGTCGGGTAGGGGCCGCGCAGATAAGGCGGAATGCCCGGCAGGCCATCGATGAAGTCGAGGCCGGCAATATCCTCGGCCGTGTAGGCTGGTTTGACTGCGATACCCTCAGGCGTGTTCCAGACTGGCACCGCATCGGAGCCCGCGGCAGGAGAGGCGCTGCCTTGCGGGGCATCGAAGGCGGCAGTGGTGAAATCGGGGATGCGGGTCATGCTCGTCAAACCAGGTTCGTGTCGGCGTAAATGTCGGTAACCGCGAATTCGGCGTCGATGGAGGCCAGGCAAACCTTTCCGCCCCCTTCAACGACCTTCGGATGTTCGGGCCAGGCGCCGGTTGCATCCTTGGTGTAGACGGCAACATTAATGCGTTCCGAGTCCACGACCATGACTTCCTGCAGGGTGGGGATCGTGGCGCAGGCCCAGATGCTCTCCCAGGTCTCGCGCTGGTTGCTGGGCGAGAGCACTTCGACGATCAGGATGGGGTCGGGGAAAAACTTCTCGTCTTTGGATTTGGGCACACATGTCACCGCCACATCTGGTGCTCGCACATTCTCATTCGAGCGCATGCGGGGACGAATGGGTGCCTCTGTCCCGACACGACAAGGGCTCTTCCTTGCTCGCAGGTGATCTCGAAGCAACCCCGCTATCGTGGATTGGAGCAGAGCATGCGTGCCGGAAGCCGGCGAAATAGCCCGGACCATGCCGTTAACCAACTCCAGCTTGCCGGGATGGCCGTCACCACCCCAGGAGATGAACTCCTCGGCGGTCATACGGCGCTGGGCAAGAGCTTGGGCCGGCATCACGACGAACCTTTTTTCCTCGCCAGTCTTTCTCGCAACTCTATCACATATCGCGTCAGGCGGCTGACGGCGCAATCTCAAGCAGGCGATGCAACTCCTGAAGTGTCGCAATCCGATCTTGGCCGGCGAACCAGAAGGCGTCGACGCCAGCGGCTTTGAGCGCGGCTTCCTGATCGCCGGGCCGGCCGGCAAGGAAGACGTGAGTGGCGCCCGCGGACTTGAGCGCCTGTGCCGTCGCTTCCCCTAGTTCCGCGTAGACGGCGTCCGAAGAGGCTATGCAGGCGAGCCGTGCCCCGCTGTTGGCGAAGGCGGCGCCAGCGTCACCGGAGCTTGTGAAGCCTTCGCCAATCACCGCTTCGATGCCGCCCGAGGCCAGGAAGTTCCGCACCCACGTAGAACGCGTCCCATGGTCCGCCGGGGTGCCGAGCGCGGCAACGAACACGCGAGCGCGCTGGCCTTTCGCGGCCGCGTCGGCATCCGCAGCATCGCGCAGTTGCTCGAACGGTTCGGCAAGGCGAGATTGTCGAAGCGGTTTGATCTTCATGGCCGGATCAGGCGTGAGTGGCATGGCTTGCGGCCAGGGTTCCGCTGTGACGCCATCTTCCCCCAGCAGCGGGAAGGCTGAAACGCCGGTCACCTCGATGCGGCCGGTAGCGATGGCCTTGTTGCGGCGCTCGGCGACGACGGCGATCTCATCCTGAAAAGCGCCGGAATTGAGTGCAGCGGCCATACCGCCCTTCGATTCGATGCCCTGGAACAGCTCCCACGCTTTGCGGGCCAAGTCATCCGTCAGCTTTTCGACGTACCAGCTCCCGCCCGCAGGATCCGCGACCCGGCCAAGGTTGGATTCCTCCTGCAGCACGACCTGAATGTTGCGCGTCACGCGGCGGGCGAAAGAGTCGGTCTTGCCCAGTGCGTAGGTGAACGGCAGCAGGGTGATCGACTGAGCACCACCGAAGGCAGCAGCCGCGCAGGCGATGGTGGTGCGCATGATGTTCGTCCACGGATCACGCTTTGCCATCATGCGCCAGGCGCTAACGGCTGACAGGTGGACCTGCCGCGCGACGTCACCGGCGCCACACGCTTCCGCCACACGCCAGATGAGGCGCCGCGCCGCCCGGAGCTTTGCCAAAGACAGGAACTGATCGTCGTCGACCGCGAGCGACACGGCGATCTTGGGCAGCGCCTGTTCAGGGGAAATGCCGCCCACCTCGCAAGCCCGTAGATAGGCCACGAGGGTGGCGAGCATCGCCGCAAGCTCTTGCGCCTCGCTGGCGCCAGCGGAGTGATAGGGATTGCCGTCGGCTACCAGCGCGGTCACGTGGGGCCAAGACTGCGTCTTGCGGACCAGGTCGACTGCGCGGGCGAGGCTCTGATTAAGCGGCTCGCTGAGTTGTCCAATCTGGGCCAACGTTCCGAGCGGATCGGCGTTGAAGTGACCGGACCGCGCGACATCGCCGATACCGCGCTCCGTCCAGAGGGATTCCAGCGCATTTGCCGCTTCGACCACAGCTTCCCCGGCTACGAGAGCGATTGGCGTCTGCTCAAGCGCCACTCCGTCCAACGCCGCAGCCAACGACCCCTCATTGAGCGGCAACCCTGATGTTCCCGGCGATGCGATATGCAGGGCGATGGACGTAACGCCACCGCGCAAATCTTCATGGATTGCAGCGTTGGCTTCTGCCGGATCAGTCGCGGAATGGAATTGCCGGATGTCCCAGCCGGTCTTCTCGCCGGGGCGGCTGAAGCCGCGCGTGTATGGCGCCTCACCGGGTCGGGCCGTTTCGGTGCCGGGCAACGTGTCGGCGCGCGTGTAAAGCGGCGCGATGCGAATGTCGTCCAGCGTGCGGGAAACGAGCCGCGACTCGAAATCGCTTCCCTTCAGAACTTTGGCGACGAGCGCAAGCCAAGCTTCGTAGGTTGCAGGTTCGAAGTTGGCTGCAAGCTTCAATTCCGTCGTTTCGTCGCTCATCCAGCTACAACCCTCTTCCATCGCGGGCCTCCCCTCGAGCCGGCCCCGCCCGCGGGCACATTACTCGAACTCGGCCGCAATGCCACGGTCAGATAACATGCCAGGCGAAGCTGCGATATTCAGTGATTAATCTTGGATTTGAAGGCGCGGTCCTTTTCAGTCCACCGGTCGCATGTCATCACGGTAATAATCGAGGGTGCACACGAATCGGTACGGCGTGAGTTCTACTACCGGGCGGCGCAAGACACGGGGAGCCAGCGATGGAACAGGACGGCAAGATCTTCATCGGCAAGAGCAGCAAGCCGGAATACCTGGACCTAAAGCTTGCCAATCGTCATGGCCTCATCACGGGCGCAACGGGCACCGGCAAGACCGTGACGCTGCAAGTGCTGGCCGAAGGCTTTTCCGACGCCGGCGTGCCCGTGTTCGCCGCCGACATTAAGGGGGATCTTTCGGGGATAGCAGCGAAGGGGGAACCGAAAGATTTCATCCTGAAGCGGGTCGAGGAGGTTGGGCTCGAGGGCTACGAGAACAAGGCGTACCCGACGATCTTCTGGGACGTGTTCGGCGAGAAGGGCCACCCGATCCGGGCGACCGTGGAGGATATGGGTCCGCTGCTCCTCTCCCGGATGATGGAGCTCAACGAAGTCCAGGAAGGCGTGCTGAACATCACATTCCGTGTGGCTGCCGACGAAGTCGCCGCCGGGCACAAGCAGTTCTTGCTTCTCGATCTCAAAGACCTTCGCTCGGTCCTAAATTACGTCGCTGAGAACGCGAAGGAGATCTCGACGAAATACGGCAATGTCGCCGCCACGTCGGTAGGCGCCATCCAGCGGCGCATATTGGTTCTGGAAGAGCAGGGCGCAAGCCAATTCTTCGGCCAGCCTGAGCTTCAAATTACGGATTTTCTGCGCACCACCAACGACGGCCGCGGCTACATCAATCTTCTCGCTGCCGACAAGCTGATGGAGAAGCCGCGGCTCTACGCGATCTTTCTGTTGTGGCTTTTGACCAAGCTTTGGCAGACGCTTCCGGAGGTTGGCGATCCCCCCAAGCCGAAGCTCGTATTCTTCTTCGATGAAGCGCATTTGCTGTTCAATGACGCGCCAAAGGCGTTGCTCGAACGGATCGAGCAAATCGCGCGACTCATCCGCTCCAAGGGCGTGGGCGTCTACTTCGTTACGCAGAATCCGATGGACGTGCCGGATACCGTGTCTAGCCAGCTCGGCAATCGTGTGCAGCACGCACTGAGAGCCTTTACGCCGCAAGAGCAGCGGGCCGTGAAGGCCGCGGCAAGCACGTTCCGGCCGAATCCGGAACTGGATACAGAGCGGGTTATCCTGGAGCTCAAGGTGGGCGAGGCGCTCGTGTCCATGCTGGAAAACAAGGGCGAGCCTTCCATAGTGCAGCGTACGTTGATCCGCCCGCCGTCGGGCCGCATTGGTCCGCTGACGGACACAGAACGCAAGTCCTTGATCGAGAACAGTCCGGTCTACGGCAAATACGAAGACGCAATGGACAGCGAGTCGGCGCATGAACTGCTCTCCAAGCGAGCTGCCGAAAAGGCTGCGGAGGCAGCCGCAACGCAGAATGAGTCGGCTCTGCCCGGTTGGGCCAAGGTGATCTTCGGGCGTGGGCCAAGAGGCGGCATGTCGGTCGGCGAACAGATCGTTCGCGACGTCACGCGCTCAGTCATGCGCTCGACCATCAATCAGGTGAAGAACGCCATCATCAAGTCGATCTTCGGCAGCCGGAGGCGATAGGATGAGGTCGGCGTTTCGCGTCACGGCTGTAGTCGGCTTGTTGTGCGGCCTGGTGTCAGCAGTGGCGCACGCGCAGCGGCCCGTTGAAGAACAGGGGCGTGCTCTGGCTGAGGAGCATTGTTCCAGATGCCACGCGATTGGCCTCGAGGATCAGAGCCAGTTGCCAAGTGCGCCGCCGCTGCGCGAACTGCCAAAGCGATATCCGGTGGAGAATCTGGCTGAAGCGTTCGCCGAGGGCATCGTCACCGCTCATCCGGCGATGCCCCAATTCACGTTTGAGCCCCCGCAGATCGCGGCACTGCTCTCTTACATCGACAGCTTGGAAAAGAAATAGCTCAGCTGCCGCAAGACGGCAGCTGATTACCTCTAACGTGCGCCGGCCTTCGGAACGACGTCAGGTGGTGCTTTCAACCAAGCCTGTCCCGAACGTCCGAGCTTATAGCCGACGTCGAAGAGCGCGGCCTGATACTTCGGATCGAACAGCTCTTTCGGCTTGGCTTGGAAATCCTGCGGGACGAATGCGAGATTGAAGTCCGCATCGCTGTCCTTTGCCATGCGGTAGATGCGGTAGATGTCGTTCCTGTGCTGGTTCTTGATGAGCGTTTCGATGGCCCGCTCTGCAATGGGCAGCGCCTGCTCACGCACAGGCTTGTATTCCGGTTGATACTTGCCGTTCTTGACGATGTAGAGCCGCCGCTTTGGCAAGGAGTCGTAGAATCTGTCGAGCGCCGTCAGCGGCACATTGATCGGTGACACGAACACTTCCTGCGTCGTGCCGCCGTCAACGTGGAGCTCGTCGTAAGTCTTGCCCTCAACCGTAACAGGTATCCGGACTGGCGGCAGTGCACCGGGAATGGAAGCTGACGCCAGGAGAACATCTCTGAAAAGTTCGAGGGCGCGCGGATGTCCGCTGGCGGCGATCTCGCCCATGTTCCAGATGACCGGGCGTTGGGCGTCGAGATTGGTCGTCAGGACGAGAAGCAACCGGCCCTTGCGATATTCGGCTGCGATTTCCGCCAGCACGCGCTCGTTGATGTACGTCGCTATGAGCTGGCGAAGAGGGGCGCTATCCGTCAGCGCGGGACCGCCAAACACGGCCGGGAGAAGCTGCGCGACGACCAGCTGGTTTGTGCCATAGCGTGTCCAGATCTCGTGGAGCTTTTCGTCGTAGCGCGGTCCGAGGAAGGCGAAAGGCGCTGTGAGTGCTCCGGCGCTGACGCCCGTGACGACTTCGAACTGAGGCCGGTTCCCGCGTTCTGTCCAACCGACCAGCAGACCGGCGCCAAAAGCACCATCTGATCCGCCACCGGAAAGAGCCAGGATATCAACCTCGGCGCGCTCCACGTTCACGCGCCCATCTGAGTGGGCAAGCCGCGAGACCGAGGGCAACCGAACGCGCAGCGCCTTCGCAATATCGGAGGGAACCTCGTCGCCCCAGGCACGTACCCCTGTAAAGTCGAGAGGATTGGCGCGAGCGGCCAGCTCGGCATTGGGTACCGGCATGCGGGGAACGATCGTGGCACATGCGGCCATCAACAGCGCTGGGGCAATGACCAGCGCGCGAAGCAAAGTTCGCAATACCAAGTTCGCTCCCCCCTATACGCGAAATGTGCCTCCCCAAGGCTCTCTTAGGACGGATTATTACATCTCTAACCGGGAGATGAACAACG
Organism: Hyphomicrobiaceae bacterium; assembly: GCA_002919265.1. Taxonomy (GTDB): domain Bacteria; phylum Pseudomonadota; class Alphaproteobacteria; order Rhizobiales; family Hyphomicrobiaceae; genus ZC4RG25. Next base: position 8,011 of record PKEY01000107.1, read on the forward strand.
GTCCAGAAATGCGACAAAGTCATAAAGAGTTTCTAAGCAAGAGAGCCGCGGCGATGCCGCGGCTCCTGTGTGCAGCAACCAAACACGCGTGATCAGGCCTTCTCAAGGAGGCTCTCGACGTATTCCCAGTTTACGAGGTTGTCGAACCAAGCCTCGAGATACTTCGGCCGGGCGTTACGGTAGTCGATGTAGTAGCTGTGCTCCCACACGTCGCAGCCGAGGATCGGCTGGCTGCCGTACATCAGCGGGTTCTCGCCGTTGGGTGTCTTCGTTACCTCGAGCTTGCCTTCGCTGTTGATGATAAGCCAGGCCCAGCCGGAGCCGAACTGGGTGACGCCGGCGTTGATGAAGTCCGCCCGCACCTTATCGTAACCGCCGTACTCCTGGACGAGCTTCTCGAGCTTGCCCGGCAGCTTGTTGCCGCCGCCACCCTTCTTCATCCAGTTCCAGAAGTGCGTGTGGTTGTAGTGCTGGCCGGCGTTGTTGATCAGGCCCTGGTTCTTGTTCGCGTAAGCCGCCTTGACGATCTCTTCCAGGCTTTTGCCTTCCAGCCCCGAGCCCTGCAGAAGCTTGTTGCCGGTGTCGACATAGGCTTGATGGTGCTTGTCGTGATGGAATTGCAGCGTCTCAGCCGACATGTACGGCTGGAGCGCGTCGTAGGCGTAGGGCAACTCAGGTAGCTTGAAGGTCACGGGTTATCCTCCGTCGCGTTTGATTTGAGTCAAGTAGTGCGGGAGTAGGCCGCAAACTAGCCGCTCCATCCCTCTAAATCAAACGCCGACGGAGGTCTTGAGTGCCAACCCGAGGGGAGAGGGGACGGGGCGTGGCGACCCTGAGCACCACGCCCCAGGATCACGCCGGGGAAGTTCTTGTCAGGGTGATATGGGGATAGCCAGGGCCCGTTGAACACCCTCTGAATGCCGCATTCATCTCGCGTTCATGTTGCGGAGAGCGTGGGCCGAGGGGCAGGCTGCGCCAGAATACCAGTTCTCCTGCGCTCAAATTCCTGCCACGAAAGATGAGTTCCGGCTCCGAGACTAGGGGGAGGGTTCGGACGAAGACATCCGCGCGCATTTTTCGACGGGTTTCACACCGCTCCCACGTTCATCTCGTCGGTTGATCCCATTCAGACAGGCACACCACCGATGACTTCTCGCCTCAGAAAATACCTGTTCACGCTGGCCGTTCCGGTCGCTGCAATCGGGATGGGAGTGCTCTGGCTGCCGAAGCTGACGGGGGGAAACACGACCGGTGTCGTCTACGAGACGGCAGAGGTCACACGCGGTCCGATCCGTCGCGTGGTTTCCACGTCGGGGCCTGTTCGCGCGCTCGTGACCGTTCAGGTCGGCTCTCAGCTTTCGGGCCAGATCCGGCGGGTGTTCGCCGACTACAACACCGAGGTGAAGGAAGGCGACGTTCTCGCGGAACTTGACACCAAGACGTTCGAGGCCCGTGTGGCTCAGGCCAAGGCTGACCTTGCGGCGGCCAAGGCCCAGCTTGCCAACCAGGAGGCTGCGGTTCTCAAGGCCGAGGCGGTGCTGCGTCAGGCGGAGCGAACCATTGAGCGTCAGCAGAAGCTCGCGGATCGGGGCATCGCCGCCCAATCGGCGCTCGACAACGCTATCCGTGACGCTGAGGTGGCGCGAGCTGATCTCGCCATTGCGAAGGCTCAGGTCGAGAACGCGAAGGCTGTCATCGCGCAGCGGGAAGCCCAACTCGAGCAGGCAGAGATTGACCTCGAGCGGGCGGTCATCCGTTCACCCATCAACGGCACCGTCATTTCGCGGACGGTCGATATCGGGCAGACCGTGGCCGCGAGCTTCCAGGCTCCGGAGCTGTTCCAGATCGCGCAAGATCTGCGCCGCATCCGCATCGAGGCGCAGGTGAACGAGGCGGACGTGGGCGTGATCTCGGAAGGCAACCCGGCCACATTTACGGTCGACGCCTATCCGGAGCGCACATTCTACGGGCGGGTAACACAAGTCCGGCTGGCAGCAACCGAGCTTGAGAACGTTGTCACCTATACGGTGATCGTCGAGGCCTCGAACGAGGATCGCAAGCTTTACCCCGGAATGACCGCCAACCTGCAGATCGTGACGGCCGAGCGCGACAACGTTCTGCGGTTGCCCAACAGCGCGCTGCGCTTCAAGCCACGCGGCGAGGCGGCCGGCGGAAGCAGCGGAAATCCTGCAGACCGTGTTGCCCAGATGGCCGAGCGCCTGAAAGTCGAGCTCAATCTGACAAATGAGCAGGTGGCCACCCTCGAGGAAGCTTTCAGGCAGTCGATGGCGCGAGCCAGGGCCGAGCGGCCTCAGTCCGAAGCTTTCGGACGGTCGCAGCGGTCGGGCGGCGACCAGAGCGGCGCAGGCCGGTTCATGAAGCGCATCGAGCAGATCGTCGAGCCGATGCTGACGGAGGATCAGCGGCCGCTGTTCGAGGCCTGGAAGCAGCAGCGCAACAGTTCGCGCGCCGCGACGGTGTGGGTCCTCGGCCCGAATGGTCAGCTGGAGCAGCGGTTCGTGCGGCTGGGCCTCGGCGATGACCAGTTCACCGAGATCGTTGGCGGGAACGTTGAGGCGGGCGACCAGGTGGTGATCCGCGCCCGGGAGGTTCGTTCATGACGCTTCTCGCCACAATGCTGCGTGCGGACCAGAGGGCGGGCACGGCCCTGATCTCGGCCAGAAACGTGTCGAAGATCTACAAGATGGGCGACCAGACGGTGCGCGCGCTCGACAACGTTTCGCTCGAAATCGCGGAAGGCGAGTTCGTTGCCATCATGGGCCCTTCCGGATCGGGAAAGTCGACGATGATGAACCTGATCGGCGCGCTCGACGTGCCGACCTCGGGCACGCTGTCGATCGACGGGCGGGATATTTCCACGCTGTCCTCGGACGAGCTTGCCGACCTGCGCAACCGGACTATCGGCTTCGTGTTCCAGCAGTTCAACCTGCTGCCACGTACGCCCGCGCTGCGGCAGGTCATGCTGCCGCTGCTCTACGCCAATCCGAAGCCGGCCAATCCGGAGGCTTTGGCGCGGCGGCGGTTGGAGCAGGTGGGGCTTGCGAGCCGCATGGACCATCACCCGCGCCAGCTTTCAGGCGGTCAGCAGCAGCGCGTCGCCATTGCCCGCGCGCTGGTCAACAACCCGAAGATCCTGCTCGCCGACGAGCCGACCGGCGCGCTCGATACCAAGACGACATCCGAAATCATGCAGCTTTTCTGCGAGCTGAATGAGGAGGGCATCACAGTCGTCGTCGTCACGCACGAACCCGAGGTGGCCGAATATGCGCGCCGGGTGATTGTTTTCCGCGATGGCCACATCGTCGAGGACAGGCCACAGGCCGGCTTTCAGAGGAGGGCCGCAGAATGAGCCTTATCGACAGTCTGTCCGTTGCGCTTTCCGCGTTGCGCACGAACCTGCTGCGCTCCGTTCTCACGACGCTCGGCATCATCATCGGCGTCGGCTCGGTTATCATCATGGTGGCCGTGGGCTCGGGCGCGACCAACCAGATCGATCAGCAGATCGCCGCGCTGGGCTCAAACATGCTGGTTGTTTATCCCGGCGACTCGCGTGTCGGTGGACGCTCGGCGGGCGCTGGCACGAGATTGCCGCTTTCTGAGCGTGATCTGCAGGCGATCCGCGACAAGGTTCCGGGTGTGGTCGCGATTTCGGGCTACCTGCAGGGCAGCGCTCCCGTCGTGAACGGGAACATGAACTGGACCACGCAGATTGGGGGCATCCACGATCAATATTTCGCGGTGCGCGACTGGCCGCTTGCGGAAGGCCGCGAAATGACGGCGCAAGAGGTGATGTCCGGTGCCCGCGTGGCGATTCTCGGTCGGACAGTAGCCGAAAAGCTCTTTGGCGCCGGCGATCCGATTGGTGCAACGATCCGCATCAGAAACGTACCGTTCCAGGTCATCGGGGTGCTGAGCGCCAAAGGGCAATCGAGCTTCGGCCGCGACCAGGACGACATCATCTTCATTCCAGTCACGGCCGCGCGCGGCCGCATCATCGGCAGAAGCCAGGTAGTCAACGATCAGGTCGGCCAGATCTACGTGAAATTCGAGCCGAATGCGGACCTTTCGGTCGCTCAAGAGGAAATCGAAATAGTGCTGCGCGAAAGGCGTCGCATCCGGCCGGGTGCGGAGGATGATTTCAACGTCCGCAATCTGGCAGAGTTCATGAAGACGAGGACCGCGGCGCTTTCCACTATGAGCTGGCTGCTAGGGGCTACGTCGGCGATTTCGCTGATAGTCGGCGGTATCGGCATCATGAACATCATGCTGGTGTCGGTGACAGAGCGGACGCGCGAGATCGGCTTGCGCATGGCGGTGGGCGGACGTCGGCGGGATATTCTGCTGCAGTTCCTGGTGGAGGCAGTCACGCTCAGTCTGCTCGGCGGCATCATCGGAATCGTAATCGGCATCGGCGGCGCTGCCATCGTTGCCATCTCGGCTGAATGGCCAATCCTCATCAATGCCGAGGCGGTGGGCATTGCGCTTGCTGCAGCGGCATTGACAGGAATTCTGTTCGGCTTCTTCCCCGCGCGCCGCGCCGCATTGCTCAATCCGATTGATGCACTGCGGAGCGAATAGCATGCGCTGTATTCTGGCCTTTGTGGACGCCGTGGGCGGACACTTGGCGCCGCAATGCGCAGAAAATTGAAGAGGGGAGAGCGCACCAAAATCGAACGACAGCTAACGCATTCTTAACCCAAAAGGGGCTCTGATGGTCGGCAGTTTGCGTTAGTTGGAGTTCGCGTGATGCGTCTGCCGAAGCTGAATTTGCGGCCGAGCCTTGTTTTCCGTGCCGCACTACCCGCTATCGCTCTTCTAGGCCTTATGCTCAGCGGGTGCGCTAGCCAATCCGAATATCACGCAGCAGAAGTTGTTGCGATGGAGGATGATGGACTTCCTGCCCAGATTCCGCCATTGCGGCCCGTCAAATTGGCTCCTGACGACCCGAGGGAACCGTTCAGTCCGAATTATGGTCCTCCATTGTCACCGGCAGAGCAAAATGCGGAAATCGAAGCGATTTTGCCGGCCGATTTACCACCGGAATTTCGCCGTCGGTTAATCCGCGCAACCGTTTCTTAAACGCCCTGTTAAAGAGCAGGGGTTGTAATCCCTGTCGGTCGTACTAAGACTTAATGCCGGATCACGTGGGGAAGCTTCGGACAGACTGGTTCGTGATCGGCCGTTTTGCGACCGATGGGTACATGTTCAGGAGCTTCGACATGAAACTGAAATTCCTTCCTTTGGCAGCAGCTGCCGCTCTTCTCTTCGCCGCGTCTCCCGGGCCCCAGGCTGAGGCTGCCGCTGCGAAGGTGCCGGCGCTGAAGGCTGAAAATTCAAACATCATCGAGGTGCGGAAACGCGGTCACCACTTCTACCGTGGCTATCGGTCCCATAGACCCCGTTTCCATCATCGTCGTTATCACCGTCCGCGGTTCGTTCATCGGCACCGCCATTGGCATCGGCATCGGTGGCATCGTGGGCCGCGGTTTGCGATCTATATCGGCGGTGGGCCTCGGTGCAGCTGGCTTCGTCGTCGCGCCATCATCACCGGCAGCTACTACTGGTGGCGTCGCTATCGTGCCTGCCGGGCTGGGTGGTGGTACTGATCACCTAGCGAGATTGACGCGAAACGGGCCGAAATTTTCGGCCCGTTTTGTTTTTTCAGCCACGCTGGTCGATCGGTACGTAAGCGCGCGGCGCAGGGCCGTCGTAAAAGGTGAGCGGACGGATGAGGATGTTGTTGGCCTGCTGCTCGAGGATCTGCACGGTCCACCCAGGAACGCGGCCTACCGCGAATATCGGAACGAACAGATCGTTCGGAATGCCGTGCAGGTGATAGATCACACCTGAGTAGAAGTCGACATTGACGTTGACGCCGTGGCGGGCGTAGGGCGCCATTTCCTTCACCAGGGCTTCGAGGATTTGGTACCATTTCGGCTGACCCATCTCCTCGGACAGTTTTTTGACGCCCTCTCGCATATGCCGCGCACGTGGATCCTCGGTGCGGTAGACGCGGTGGCCAAAGCCAGTAATCGGCTGTTTCGCAGCGCGTTTTGCTTTCACGTAGGCAGGAACATTGGCCGGGTCACCGATCTCCTGCGCCATGCGCATCACGTCTTCAGCAGCGCCGCCGTGAGCTGGGCCGGACAAAGCGGCAATAGCCGCCGTTATGGCCGCGTGAATATTCGCCTCAGTGCTAATGACGACGCGCGCCGTAAACGATGAAGCGTTCGAGCCATGCTCGGCGTGAAGCACGAAATCCGTGTCGAGCAGACGCGCGGCGTTCTCGGAAGGCCTTTCGCCTTTGAGCATCCAGAGGAAGTTGGCCGCGTGCGAAAGCGCGGGATCGGGCGAAACCGGCTCGAGGCCATTTCGGATGCGCTCGTGAGCCGCAACGATCATCGGGATCTGCGAGGTGAGACGTATGCCCTTGCGCAATGTCGCTTCCCGGCTGTTGTCCGCCGTTTCGGAATCGAATGCCGCAAGCGCCGAAACGGCCGTGCGCAGCACGTCCATGGGATGCGCCTGCTGAATGTCCGAGATGATGTCGAAGATCTGCGGCGGCAGCTCCCGTGAGCGCTTGAGGTCGTGCTCAAAGCGCTGCAGTTCGCTTTGCGTCGGCAGTTCGCCGTACAAGAGCAGGTACGCTGTTTCCTCAAAGGTCGAGTGCTCAGCGAGGTCGTGGATCGAGTATCCCCGGTACCGCAATTCGCCCGCCTTGCCGTCAATAAAAGTGGTCGAGGAACGCTCGAAGTAGACGTCTTTCAGCCCACGATGGATCTTGGGTTCCTCGGCTGGAGCACTCATAGAGTTGATCCTCCCTTTCCAAATTGCGATCCAGGTTGTTTGCTGGGCCTGACAAGGAACTCGTGCTGCCAAGACGTCTTGAGGAGGCCGACTTGGAGATCATCACCGAATGCGCGGCCGCTATCAAACGACGCGGTCTGAAAGTCGTACTTCCCGAGAGTACGGACGATCGGATCCTGCAGGCCGCCCGCAGACTGGTCGATGAAGAACTTGCGCGCCCCATCCTGTTGGGAAGCCGCCAGAGCATCGAGGAGCGCGCGAATGCGCTTGGCCTTGATCTCGGCGGCCTCGAATTCCGAGATCCGGAGACGGATCCCGAAGTTGGCGCGATAGCGCAAACGATCGCTGCCAGTCGCGAAAAGATGACGGTCGGTATGGCGCAGAGACTGCTGCGCCGGCCGCTCTATTTCGGCGCAGCGCTGGTCGTCACGGGCCAGGCTGCCGCCATGGTGGCAGGCGCAGCCAACCCGACGCGGCGCGTGATCGAGGCCGGGCTGCTCACGGTCGGCCTCGCGCCGGGAGTGGAGACGCCGTCCAGCTTTTTCCTGATGCTTGTTCCTGCCCGGAGCGGCAGTGCTCCGCGGGCCCTGATCTTCGCGGACTGCGCCGTCAACGTCGACCCGGAGAGTGCCATGCTGGCGGATATCGCCATTGCTTCCGCCGAGAGCGCCGAATTTATGCTGCGGGAGGAAGCCCGGGTTGCGATGCTCTCCTACTCCACCCACGGCAGCGCCAGTCATCCTCACGTCGACAAGGTGCGGAAAGCCGTCGAGATCGTCCGCGAACGGCGCCCTGCCCTGAGGGTCGATGGCGAGTTGCAGGCCGATGCTGCCCTCGTAGCTGCGGTGGCGGAGAAGAAACTGTCTGGCCCGAGCGAGGTCGCCGGGCGTGCCAACGTCCTGATCTTTCCGGACCTCGACGCCGGCAATATTGCCTACAAGCTGGTCCAGTATCTGGCTGGTGCGCAGGCTATCGGGCCGTTTCTGCAAGGCTTTGCGAAGCCGATTGCCGATCTGTCCAGGGGGGCGACGGTGGACGACATCGTAGCGACGGCCGCCGTCATGCTCGCGCGCGCTTCGCTCCAGACGTCTCCATGAAGGACCCCTGGCCACGCTTTCGGGCGATGGCTCTCCGCGGAGCATATGCCGCCTGACTCCGGGACGGTTCGTCTCGCAGTCTGGAGACTAGAAGCTCTCGGAATGACATTGTCAATCGAGCGCCGGACAAAGAAAAACCGCCGTACGCGAGAGCGATACGGCGGCAGACGGGTCCAGGCTGCCTGGGGAGGTCAGCGCCGGTCAGCAAAATGGCTGTCGAAGACGATCTGGACCGCCTTCTGAGGCGCGACACCCCGTGCGGTCAGTCGGTTATACTCGTGGGCTGCATCAAGACCCTGCCGGACGGCAGCAAAGAAGCTCTTTACTGAGTCCATCACCCCGCGCGGGCGATGAACGTCGGACGGCATGAAGTCGAGTGCCGCATTGATTGCTTTCGTGCTCATAATCATCTCGTTTCTGATCGTGGTGGCCTGAAGGGTGCTGTTCGCTCATGCACAATGGTATATGGCATACCACGCTGCGGTGCAAAAGATGACATTCTGTCTACCTGCTATTCGTGGTCTGCATAGCGCGGATAATCAGACGAAACTGGGGAGAATGCTGAGGTGGCATCAGCGGAAACGGTAACTGTCTCGCGCCTCCGCGACTTTCCTTCCCCGCAAGGGGCCACCGCCGCCATTGAGGCGATTTTCTGGGAGACAAGTCATACAAGCCGATTTCCCAGTGAAGCCGATCGCACCGCCTATCGTGACCGCTGGCTTGGCCGTTATCTTGAGCATTTTCCGGAGGAGGCCTTCGTCGCGCTCTCACCGGAGCAAGCTATAATCGGCTACCTGGTCGGTTGCCTTGTAGACCCGGCGAGCCATCCGCTGTTCGTTGACGTGACCTACTTTCCACTATTCGCTCATCTGACCCCTGACTACCCGGCTCACCTGCACATCAACCTCACGGCAGCCTGGCGGGGAAGGGGGATTGGAAAGCGTCTAATCGAGGCGTTTGCGGATCATGCCGCACGTCGAGGCATTCCGGGCATTCACGTTGTCACGGGCGACGGATCGCGGAACAACGCCTTCTATCTCTCGTGCGGATTCGAGCGGCTCGCCTACTCGAGCTGGAACGGCAATGCCATCGCTTTCTTCGGACGGCGCCTCAACCCTTAGCTCGCCAGCTCGCTCTGAACTTTCCTGCGCGATCCCATTGAGATAAGTAGCTCACCAAGAGGAACGCCTAACCTAACGAAGAGGGACGACCGTAATGACGGGTTCTGTCGGGGAGTACGATTTCATCATCGTAGGCGCCGGCTCGGCTGGCTGCGTATTGGCCAACAGGCTCTCAGCAGACCCAAATGTTCGCGTTCTTCTCCTCGAGGCGGGCGGCAAGGACAATTACATCTGGGTGCATATCCCAGTTGGCTACCTCTTCTGCTTCGGCAACCCGAGAGTCGATTGGGGCTTCCAGACTGTCAACGAGCCGGGTCTCAACGGTCGAAGCCTTCTCTACCCGCGCGGCAAGGTCCTGGGCGGCTGCTCTGCCATTAACGGCATGATCTATATGCGCGGTCAGGCCCGCGATTACGACCATTGGCGCCAGCTCGGCAACCCTGGCTGGGGCTGGGATGACGTGCTTCCCTATTTCCTGAAGCACGAAGACCACTGGGCGTTGGAGCCCGAAGAGTTCAATGGAGCACACGCGCGCGGCGGCGAATGGCGGGTCGAAAACCCGCGCGTTCGCTGGGACATTCTCGACGCCTGGGCCGAGGCCGCGGAGCAGGCCGGCATCCCGCGCGTTCGCGACTTCAACGGCGGCAACAACGAAGGCGTGGCCTACTTCCACGTCAACCAGCGGAGGGGGCTGCGCTGGTCTGCGGCCAAAGGTTTTCTGCGTCCCGCGATGGGGCGCCCCAACCTCACAGTGTTGACCCACGCATTGGTCGAGAGGTTGACGCTCGAGGGCAAGCGCGTCACGGGCATCGAGTTCCGGCAGAAGGGAGCGGGTAAGGTCACCGCTAAGGCGCGCCGCGAGGTCATTCTGGCTGCGGGCGCGATTGGCTCGCCGATGATCCTTCAGCTTTCAGGAATCGGCCCAGGCGACGTGCTGAAGGCCGCGGGCATCGAAGTGCGCCATGAGTTGCCCGGCGTCGGGGAGAATCTGCAGGACCACTTGCAGATCCGCTGCGCATACAAGGTATCAGGAGTGAAGACGCTCAACGAGCGCTCTCAAACGCTCTGGCACAAGGCAATGATCGCGCTCGAATACGCCATTTGGCGTTCCGGGCCAATGTCGATGGCACCATCTCAGTTGGGATGTTTCGCCAAGTCTGATCCGAGCCGTGAGACGCCCAACCTGCAGTATCACATCCAGCCGCTGACATTGCCAAAGTTCGGTGAACCGCTCGATCCGTTCCCTGCCTTTACGGCGAGCGTTTGCAACTTGCGGCCGACGAGCCGCGGGCACGTTCGGATAAAGTCGCCCGACCCGACAGCGCATCCTGAGATCAGGCCGAACTATCTTGCGACTGAAGAAGATCGCAGAGTTGCCGCTGATGCCATTCGCCTGACACGCCGCATTTGCAGTCAGCCGGCACTCGCGCGCTATCGGCCGGAGGAGTTCAAGCCTGGTTCGCACATCGAAAGCGACGAGGAATTGGCACGCGCCGCCGGCGACATTGCTACAACCATTTTCCATCCCGTGGGCACTGCGAAAATGGGAACCGATGATCGCGCGGTCGTCGATCCACGCCTCAGGGTTCATGGTCTTGAGGGGCTGCGCGTGATCGATGCATCCATCATGCCGACGATCACCTCGGGGAATACGGCTGCGCCCACAATGATGATCGCTGAGAAAGGGGCAGCGATGATTGCCGAGGATTGGCGCGCCTAGAAGCCACCATCCGCGATTGAATTCGTTGCGTTGCACAAGACGCAAGCGAATTGTGCTTTGATATTGCGCGAACCATGACGTTGCGCGTGCGGAATGCCTCAGGCATACTGCAGAAATCCGTTCATGGGAGTTGGTAAAACGAGGACCAAATCTCGGACCAGCTTCTGCTTTAGACAAGGGTAGTCCCGGGAGGGATCATGGCGCAAAGCTCTGCCGCGGCTCCGCTTGCGGCCAAATCTGACGTACCTGCCGTCGAACTTATTGGCGTAAATAAGTGGTACGGGGAGTTCCACGTATTGAAAGATATCAATCTCTCCGTCAGGCAGGGCGAGAAAATCGTTATTTGCGGCCCGTCTGGATCGGGCAAATCCACTCTCATTCGATGCATCAATCGCCTGGAAGAGCATCAGCAAGGCAAAATTATTGTCGACGGAATTGAGCTCACCAGCGATTTGCGGAACATCGACAAGATCCGATCCGAAGTCGGAATGGTGTTCCAAAGCTTCAATCTTTTCCCGCACCTTACGGTTCTCGATAATCTTTGCCTTGCTCCCGTCTGGGTAAAGAAAATGCCTCGCGCCGAGGCCGAGCGCATCGCAATGATGTACCTCGAGCGTGTAAAGATTCCTGACCAGGCACACAAGTATCCGGGCCAGCTTTCTGGTGGGCAGCAGCAGCGCGTTGCCATTGCGCGGGCGCTTTGTATGAACCCTCGAATCATGCTGTTCGACGAGCCCACGTCGGCCCTTGATCCCGAGATGATCAAGGAAGTTCTGGATGTGATGATCGAGCTCGCGGAATCGGGCATGACGATGCTGTGCGTCACGCACGAAATGGGTTTCGCGAGATCGGTGGCAGACCGGATCGTTTTTATGGATCGCGGCGAAATCGTCGAACAGGGAACTCCGGCGACGTTCTTTACCGATCCGAAATCGGATCGCACCCGGCTTTTCCTGTCTCAGATCCTCAATCATTAGGGGGAGACGGAACCACTAAAAAGTGGTGGCGGAAGAATATGAAATGGCATAAATGCGCAAGCTTTTGAGATAGACCAAAGAGAAACGGTCGTCGGAAACCGAACCTCAAAGGAGGAAGTTAAAAAATGAGACGAGTCATCAAATTCGGATTGCTTTCGGCCCTTGTCGTAGCCATTTCCGCTCCTGCCATGGCGCAGGAGAAAACGCTCGATGCCGTGAAAAAGCGGGGCGTTCTCAACTGCGCTGTGAACGTGGGGCTTCCTGGATTTTCGCAGCCTGATGACAAGGGCAATTGGACCGGCCTTGACGTCGATTACTGCAAGGCTATCGCCGCCGCGGTTTTGGGTGATCCCAATAAGGTGAAATACATTCCGACCACGGCGAAAGAACGTTTCACTGCGTTGCAATCGGGCGAGGCGGATGTGCTCGTCCGCAACACGACGTGGTCTCTGGCCCGTGATAGCTCCCTGGGCCTGAGTTTCGTCGGCGTCAACTACTATGACGGCCAGGGCTTCATGGTGAAGAAGTCTCTGGGCGTGACCTCGGCCAAGGAGCTCGATGGCGCCACCGTTTGCGTGCAAACCGGAACCACAACCGAGCTCAACCTCGCGGACTATTTCCGCACCAACAACATGAAGTATCAGCCGGTTGTTTTCGAAAAGGCGGCTGAGATCGTGCAAGCCTACCAAGCTGGCCGTTGCGACGTGTTCACGACGGACGCCTCGGGTCTCTACGCCGAGCGGCTGCAGATGCAGAATCCGGACGAGCACATCGTGCTGCCAGAGATCATCTCCAAGGAGCCGCTTGGACCATCGGTACGCCAGGGCGACAGCCAATGGTTCACAATCGTGAAGTGGGTGCACTTCGCGCTGGTGAACGCGGAAGAGCTGGGCATCACCCAGGCGAACGTAGAGGAGATGAAGTCTTCCCAGAATCCTGAGATCCGCCGGTTTGTAGGTGTTGAAGGCGACTTTGGTCAGGGTCTCGGCCTTGATAACGATTGGGCCGTGCGCATCATCAAGGCCGTCGGCAACTACGGCGAGATCTTTGATCGGAACGTGGGCAAGGACTCCCGCCTGAAAATCGAGCGCGGCCTGAATGCGCTCTGGAATCAAGGCGGCCTGCAGTACGCCCCGCCGATCCGGTAAGCAGGATCTCAAGAACGCCGGCCACTCCAATGGCCGGCGTTTCCATATCCAATAGCATCTCTTCGTCCGGTGCTGGGATTATCCGAGGAAACGAAATAGCGGCATGGCGGTCACGACCCCAAACCAGCGAGCCTCCGAACAGCCAAGTCTCCTTTATCGAGCCGAGGTCCGGCAGGTCATTTATCAAGTCCTGTTGGTCGTGGCGCTTGTGTCCATTGGCTGGTGGCTCGTCCACAACGTCGCCGAAAACCTGCGACGGCAGAATATCGCCTCTGGTTTCGATTTTTTGTGGCGGACATCCGGGTTTGATATTTCCCAAAGCCTTATTCCTTATTCGAACACATCGAGCTACGGGCGCGCGTTCTGGGTCGGACTTCTCAACACCCTGCTGGTTGCAGGAATCGGCATTATCTTCGCAACTGTTTTGGGCTTCATTATCGGCATAGCGCGGCTTTCCACGAACTGGGTGATCGCGAAACTGGCCGCCGTGTATGTCGAGGTCGTTCGTAATCTGCCGCTGCTCCTCCAGCTGTTTTTCTGGTATTTCGCCGTTCTGAAAAATCTTCCTGCTCCGCGGCAGAGTATTGCCGTTGTTGGGGGCGGCTTCCTGAATGTCCGCGGGCTTTACCTGCCTTGGCCCGTTCCCGAACCTGGTTTCGGAGCAGTCACATTCGCATTTGCCTTCGGCATTTTGGCGTCCATTGGCGTTTCCATTTGGGCGCGGCGCCGGCAAATGCAAACCGGTCAACAGTTCCCCGTATTTTGGTCGAGTGTCGGGCTGATCATTGGTCTGCCGCTGCTCACGTATCTCGTCACGGGAATGCCGTTGCATTGGGAATATCCCGTGCTGCGCGGGTTCAATTTCCAGGGCGGGATGGTTGTGCAGCCGGAATTTCTCGCGCTGTTGCTCGGCCTTTCCTTCTATACAGCTAGCTTCATTGCCGAGATCGTTCGCGCGGGCATTTTGGGTGTGCCGAAAGGTCAAAAGGAAGCTGCAAAAGCATTGGGTTTGACAGATCGGCAGATGCTGCGCCTCGTGGTCATCCCGCAGGCAGCGCGCATCATCATTCCGCCTTTGACGAGCCAATATCTCAACCTGACCAAAAACTCTTCGCTCGCCGTCGCAATCGGCTATCCGGATTTCGTCAGTGTGTTCGCCGGCACGGTTCTGAACCAAACCGGACAGGCCGTCGAGATCATCCTCATGACCATGGGAGTCTATTTGACCATCAGTCTTCTGACGTCTGCATTCATGAACTGGTTCAACCGCCGCATGGCGTTGGTCGAGCGGTAAGAGGAGGGGCCGATGTCGGACATTGCTGCAGAATCGTCCCTCACCAAAATGCGTCCGCCGCCTCGCATGACGACGGGGCCAATCGCCTGGGCGAGAGCGAACCTGTTTTCCAGCGTCAGCAACACAATTCTCACGCTGATCGGGCTGTATATCGCATATCTCGTGATTGCGGGCGTCGTGAACTGGGCGTTCATCAATGCGACGTGGACGGGCCAGGACGGCTCGGCTTGTTCAGGGCCGGAGACGGGGGCTTGTTGGCCGTTCGTCACCGCGAAATTCGGCCAGTTCATGTATGGCCGTTATCCTGAGGCCGAACGGTGGCGGGTTGATCTCACCTATATTCTAGCCATCGCCGGACTGGTGCCGCTGATGAGCCCGTGGGTCCGCGGCAAGCTATATTTCTGCATTTATATGCTGGGCGTATTCCCGGTCCTGGCGTTCATCCTGCTCTATGGCGGCCTCGGCCTCCCCGTCGTGCCAACGGAGTTGTGGGGCGGTCTGCTCGTAACGCTTGTCGTGGCGAGCGTCGGCATCGCCGGCGCTTTTCCCATCGGTATTCTGCTGGCGCTCGGTCGACGCTCTAATATGCCAATCGTGCGTTGGTTTAGCGTCTGTTTTATCGAGTTCGTGCGCGGCGTGCCGCTGATCACTGTGCTCTTCATGGCCTCGGTAATGCTGCCCCTATTCCTGCCGGAAGGCTGGACCATCGACAAGTTGGTTCGCGCGCTGATCATGGTGGCGCTTTTCTCAGCGGCTTATCTGGCGGAAGTGATCCGCGGCGGTCTGCAAGCGATTCCGCGTGGGCAATATGAGGCGGCGGACGCGCTGGGACTCACCTACTGGCAGAAAATGGGCCTGATCATTCTGCCTCAGGCGTTGAAGCTGGTGATCCCAGGCATCGTGAATACGTTCATCGGTCTTTTCAAAGACACGAGCCTGGTGCTTATCATCGGCATTTTCGACCTGCTCGGCATCGTCCAGCAGAATTTGTCCGACGCGAACTGGTTCTCGCCGAACACGCCGATGACAGGGTATGTCTTCGCCGGAGTTATTTTCTGGCTCTTCTGTTTCGGCATGTCCCGATATTCGATGTTCGTTGAGCGCCGGCTCGCTGCTGGGGAGCGGAGGTAACATTCGCCAAATGGCTGATGGTGTTGCCTTGCCCTGGTCAAAGTTGAGGTCGACGTCGTCCTCCCTCTCTTCATCACAGGAGGAGACGCTATGGACCTTTCATTACTTCTGACCGGATTGGCGTGTGCATTGGCACTGGTCGGGCTCGGGGGTGCTTTCTACGAGTTCACCGTCGTCGATCCATTCTGGCCCAAGCGCCCTGATCTCATTCAACCAGAGCGGGGCGGGATTTCGCGCCGACGCTTTTGGATTCCCGCTCACACGGCTTTCGAGATTGCCCTGATCATCACGCTCATCGTCATGTGGTCGGCGGCAGAAGTTCGCTTCTGGCTTCTAATCGCCCTGGCAAGCCATGCCGCCATGCGGATCTGGTCGTTTTTCGACTTCATCCCGAAGGCGCTGGCCTTCGAAACGCGCGATCCGCAAACTATCAGCGAAGACGTCGCCCGGAGCTGGACACGCCGTAGCATTCTGCGCCTACCGCTCGATCTGGTGACGTGTTTCGCTATGCTGGCGGCCTTTTCGGTGGCTTCTCGTCTAGGCTGATCTAATGCTCTGAATAAGTTGCGTCACGTATTCGCCAATGGCGAGCGACGATGTCAGGCCGGGGCTTTCAATGCCGAACAGCATGATAAGCCCCGGATGACCGTGTTGCGCTTCCGTATGGAAGGCAAAATCGGGCACCGGTTCACCCTCGCGATAAAGCTTGGGACGAATCCCCGTGTAGTCCGGATGCAACCGATCGGGATCGAGATCCGGATAATACATGCGAATGAAATCCAGAAACTGTGCGAGTTTCTGAGGCTGAAACGAATAATCGATTTCCGGGATCCACTCGATATCCGGTCCGAATTTGCAGCGCCCGGACAAATCCACGGTTGCGTGCAATCCAAGCCACGCACCATGCGGCATGGGATAGATATGCCGTGTGAAAGGCGAGCGGCCGCTCATCGCGTAATACTGGCCTTTTGCGTAATAAGTCGTCGGCGGACGATAACCTGTGGGGTACGTCATCGTCTCGGCAAGCCGTGACGCGTGCAGCCCGGCAGCAATGACGAGCTTCGTGCAGGTCACCGTGGTTTCGGCCTCGTCAGCCGCGTCGATGCTCAGCGAGAAAAGACCGGGCTTTACGGCTGTCACGCTGCGTACGGGGCTGTTCAGCACGAGCTGCGCGCCGTTCGACTCCGCGTGTCCGAGCAAGGCCAGCATCAGCGCGTGCGTATCGACAATCCCTGTCGACGGCGACAGAAGCGCCGCCACGCAGCTCACGGCCGGCTCAAGCTCCTTTGCCTCTGCCGGCGAAAGCGGCACAAGGTCATCGACGCCGTTGCGCAGCGCCGTCTCTTGAATGGCCTTCAGCTTGGGCAACTGATCTTCCGCCGTGGCAACGAGAAGCTTCCCACAACGCCGATGGGGAACTCCGTTCTCCTGGCAAAACTGGTAGAGACGCGCTTTACCCTCGACGCAAAGTCGTGCCCTGAGGCTGCCCGGCGGGTAGTAAATGCCGGCGTGAATGACCTCGCTGTTCCGGGAGCTCGTCTCCGAGCCGATGAGCCCGTGCTGCTCAAGGATAATCACCTCCTGCCCGGCTGCAGCCAAACTGCGGGCGATCGCGAGCCCGACGACCCCCGCGCCCACGACTATGGTCTCAACATCTGCCGTCATGCTTTCTCCCAGCCCACCACGCCTTGAGGGCGGCCAATTCATGCGGCAAGCGCAACGTCGGCGCAACTCCGGCCAGATATTCACAAACGAAAAGCCGCTCGGGGACATAAGCGCTTGCCATGAGAACATAATGGGAACATTATGTGGCTATGAGGTTCACGTTCGTCCACACCGCCGATTGGCAGATCGGCAAGCCCTTTGCAGGTTTTCCCCCCGAGAAGGCTCCGTTGCTTCGCCAAGCGCGCCTCGATGTCATTGGGCGAATTGCTGAAACGGCGAGGTCGGTTGGGGCCGGCCACATCCTCGTTGCAGGCGATGTTTACGACTCGCCTGACGTGCCTGAGCGCGATCTCCACCAGTCCCTCGACAAGATGCGCCGGGAGGAGGGGCTGATCTGGCATCTGCTTCCCGGTAATCATGATCCCCAGCAAGCCGGCGGCATTTGGGAGCGATTAGCTCGAATTGGTCTTCCGGGGAATGTGACTCTGCATCTGCAACCTGGCTCGGTGACCATTGCCGATGGTGTCGCTCTGCTCCCCGCGCCGCTCAACGGACGTACGTCATCGGACGATCCCACGGCGTGGATGGACCAGGCTGCAACACCGGGCGCCCAATATCGCATCGGTCTCGCCCACGGCTCCATTCAGGGATTTGGCAGCGGGGATGGTGATGCATCGGTTCCGATAGCGCCGAAGCGGCCGGAGCTCGCGGGGCTGGATTATCTTGCGTTGGGCGACTGGCACGGAGCCACACAGATTTCAAGCCGGGCATGGTATTCCGGGACACCGGAACCGGACCGCTTTCCCGACAACGAGCCTGGTTTCGCTCTGGTCGTAACGCTGGAGGGACCAGGCGCGCCGCCCGTGGTGGAACGCCGCGCGACGGCGCACTTCACCTGGTGGAAAAGGGACGTCACCATTGTCGGCCCAGAGACGATGGCGCATTTCGAGCGCAGCATCGTCGAGACCATCTCCCACCCCGAGAGATTGCTGGTGAAGCTGGCGCTGGGGGGAACGGCGACGCTCTCCACGTGGGCAGACGCAGAGGAGAGACTGGCCGCTCTAGATCGGCGCTTGTTTCATTTGTCCGTTGACAAAACAGCTTTGCAG
>PKEY01000091.1 GCA_002919265.1 Hyphomicrobiaceae bacterium
CTTGCCGACGACTCCTCTATCCGCTCCTCAGTTGGCGTCGGCCTGTTGTGGAACTCGCCGCTTGGTCCGCTGCGCCTCGACTACGCTTACGTTCTGACGAAAGAGAAGTACGACGAGACACAGGCGATCCGGTTCGGTGCATCGACCAAGTTCTGATGATCTCAACAAGGGCCGAGACAAAATCTCGGCCCTTAAGCTTTCTGGCTGTTGGGTTCGACTGCAAAGTGCCAAGGCGGCCAAGGAGCGATGCGCTCTATGGAACATCGCAAGATATTTCGGGCGTGATTGAGCCTCAGGCGCTTGAGGCGGTCAGATTTTTGGTTTAGACGGCTCGACAGCTCAGATTTGATGGGTTCGCGTATTCAGGCTCAACTCGTGCGGCTTCGGCTCCGCATGTCTCCGTCGGCCGCGCGCCCAGCGAAAGTGCTCGGATGGATCACCCAGGATTTTTCGACCGCGCCGGCCCTTTCCCGCTGGCAGAAGTAGCCCGTGTGACTGGGGCGGAGCTTGCGCCGGGTGCCGATGGCGGTCGCCTGATCGCCGACGTGCGGGGCTTGGCTGACGCAGGAAACGACCACGTTTCCTTCCTCGACAATCGCAAGTATCTATCGCAGCTGGATACGACGCGTGCGGGCGCGGTTCTCATCGCGCCGCCATTCGCTTCGCGGGTTCCGGCGGATTCAGCGGCGTTGATCACGAAAGTCCCGTATCGGGGCTTTGCGCTGGCTCTGCAACTTTTCTATCCCGACGCGCTGCGGCCCAAGGTCGCCCGCGCCGGTGCGCCGCCCATCGATCCTACGGCCCAGCTGGAGGAAGGCGTCATCGTCGAGCCGGGCGCTGTCATCGGTCCCGAGGCGCAAATCGGGCGCGGCACCGTCATCTCCGCTGGCGCGGTCATCGGCTATCGCTGCGCCATCGGTCGGGACTGCTTCATCGGCCCGAATGCCACCGTCACGCATGCTTTGGTGGGCAATCGCGTCATTCTCCACGCCGGCGTGCGCATCGGGCAGGATGGCTTCGGCTTCGCCATGGGGCCGCAAGGCCATCTCAAGGTGCCGCAGATTGGCCGCGTCATCATTCAGGATGACGTCGAGATCGGCGCCAACACCTGCATCGACCGTGGTGCGCTCAAAGACACCATTATCGGCGAGGGCACAAAAATTGATAATCTTGTACAAATCGGGCACAACGTCATCATCGGTCGGCATTGCGTGATCGTGGCCCACTGCGGAATCTCGGGCTCCACCGAGCTCGGTGATTTCGTCGTCATGGGCGGCCAATCCGGAACCGTCGGGCACATCAAGATCGGGACGGGCGCTCAGATTGCCGGTGCTTCCCACCCGAAGGATGACGTGCCTGCAGGGGCGCGGGTCGGCGGGACGCCCGCTCGCCCGCTGAAGGAGTGGGCGCGTGAAATCGCTGCGCTGAACCGCTTGGCCAAGCAGGGCTTTGGCTCGCCAGGCAAGGCGGATGACGAGAACGGAAACGAGAGCAATGAGAGGTAAGCACTGGTGCGCACTGGCGCTTGGAACGGAGTGGGACGGTCATGAGTGAGGCAGAAGCAAAGGCGCAGCTCGGCACGGCCGACATTGCGCGGCTGCTCAATCTGCTGCCGCATCGTTATCCGTTCCTGCTCGTCGATCGCATCTTCGACATGGACCGAGACGAGTCCGCGGTCGGGTTGAAGAACGTCACCATCAACGAGCCATTTTTCCAGGGCCACTTCCCGGCTTATCCCGTCATGCCGGGTGTCCTCATCATCGAAGGCATGGCGCAGACCGCCGGCGCCCTGTGCGTGCATTATCTCGGCGAGAACTATCGGCCGCAGCTTGTCTACTTCATGGGCATCGACAAGGCCAAGTTCCGCAAGCCAGTGCTGCCGGGGGACCAGATATTCTTCCACGTGCGCAAGATCCGCAGCCGCGGCCGCGCATGGCGTTTCTACGGCGAGGCCAGGGTCAATGGCCAGGTCGCGGCGGAGGCCGAGATCAGCGCCATGATCGTCGATACTCCCGAGACACAAGCCATCGCGAACCAGAATGGCTGACGCCCAGATCCACCCCACCGCCATCGTCGAATCCGGAGCCAAGCTCGGTGCCGGCGTGAAAATCGGCCCGTACTGCGTGGTTGGGCCCGAGGTGACGCTTGGCGACGAATGCGAGCTTATCAGCCACGTCGTCGTTGCGGGGCGCACGACCATCGGTCCGAGGACGCGGATTTTTCCGTTCGCGTCCATCGGCCATCAGCCGCAGGATCTAAAGTACAAGGGTGAGCCTTCCACGCTGACGATCGGCTCGGACTGCATCATCCGGGAAGGGGTGACGATGAACCCCGGCACGGCGGGCGGCGGGCTCCATACGGTGGTGGGGAACAATTGCGCGTTCCTCGCGAACTCCCACGTCGGGCACGACTGCCGGGTCGGCAACAACGTCATCTTCTCGAACAACGTCATGTTGGCCGGCCACTGCACGGTGGGGGACTATGCCATCCTGGGCGGCGGTGCGGCCGTCATTCAGTTCGCTCGCGTCGGCGCGCATTCATTTCTGGGCGGCATGTCGGGGCTCGAGAACGACCTCATTCCCTATGGCATGGCGGTCGGCAACCGCGCCCACCTGTCCGGGCTTAACATCGTTGGCCTGCAGCGGCGCGGCTTCTCGCGCGAGATGATCCACGACCTGCGTCGCGCTTACCGCCTGCTGTTCGCTGCCGAGGGTACGCTGAAGGAGCGCGTGGACGACGTTGCGGCGGAATTTGCAGACCATCCGCTGGTGCAGGAGATCGTTGCCTTCATTCGGGAAGGCGGCAAGCGGTCGATTTGTACACCGCGCGATTCCGAGGGCTAGAACGTGACCGCGGGCGGCGGGCCGCTCGGCATTCTGGCAGGCGACGGCGGCTTGCCACTGCAAGTGGCGGACGAGGTTCGCCGAAGCGGTCGCCCTGTACATATCGTCGCCATCGCAGGCGCGGCCGAACCTGGCATCGAAGCGCATCCCCATACATGGGTCGATTTGGGCCAAATTGGCGGCATGCTGCGCGCGTTCCGTGAAGCCGGCTGCCAGGATCTCGTCATTCTCGGCGGCGTGCGACGGCCCAATCTGCTGAAGCTGCGCCCCGACCTCGGATTTTTCCGTAATCTGCCGGTCATTTTGAGCCTGATGGCCGGCGGTGACGACAGCGTTCTCCGCCGCGTCGTTTCCTTTTTTGAGCGGCACGGTTTCCGCGTGGTCGGCGCCCACAACGTGGCGCCTGCGTTGGTGGCGGAAGAAGGCGTCCTGGGCGGCGCGGAGCCGAAAGATCATCTCCTGCCGGATATTGCACTAGGATTCGCGCTGATCGAGGAGCTGGCTCCGCTCGACGTCGGGCAGGCGGTGGTGATGGCCAATGGCCGACCCATTGCCATAGAAGGTGCCGAAGGAACCGATCGGATGCTCGCCCGGGTGAGAGAGATGCGCGCCGCCGGCCTTGGCGAGCACGGCGGTGTCATCGTCAAGGCGCCGAAGCGCGGGCAGGAGTTGAGAGTTGATATGCCTGCTATCGGTCCCCGGACCGTCGAGGGAGCTGTAGCTGCCGGACTCGAGGGGATAGCGATTGCAGCAGGGCAAGTGCTGGTTGCCGAACGCAGCAGGGTTCGCGAGGCCTTGCATCGAACCGGATTGTTTCTCGTCGCTGCCAACCCTGAAGCTCAGTGGTCGGCGGCTCCGCAACGATCGCAAGGGGAAACGAAACCGGGTCGTCTGCGGTGGGTCAGTGGCAAGGTGAAGTGGCGCGACATCCGCGATGCCGAACGCGCCATTCAAGCCATCTCCACGGTTCGGCCATTTGGGGCAGGCGAGGCGGCGGTTGTCGCCCGTCAACATGTCCTCGCCATCGAGGCAGGAGAGGGGGCCGAACGGATGCTCGAACGCGTCGCTGGCCTCCGCCAGTGGGGCGATCGCAGCTCGCGCCGCAGGCGGGGTGTCGTGGCGTTTCGTGCCGCCAACGCCAATGCGAAAAACTGCACGCAATGGGCCGCGAACTCCGGCCTTGCCGGCGTCGTCCTAGCTGGTCCGTGGCCGGATGGTGATCGCTCCGAGTTCGCTATGGCAGCGGCGAGGGCCGGCTTGTTCGTTCTCACGTGCGAGGATCACGGATGAACAGCAGCGACAAGCCGCTGCACATTTTCCTCGTCGCTGGCGAGCAGTCCGGGGATGCGCTGGGTGCCAGCCTGATGGCTGCCCTTCAGGCACGGCTTGGTGAGCGCGTCGTCTTCTCGGGCGTCGGTGGCGCGCTGATGGAAACCTGCGGGCTGGAGAGCCTTTTTCCGCTGTCGGATGTCGCCGTCATGGGGCCGTTGTCGATCCTGCCCCGACTGCCGCGGATCGTCCGCCGCGTTCACCGCACCGTCGATGCTGCCGTCGCCGCGCAGCCGGATGTCGTAGTGATCATCGACAGCCCCGAGTTCACCCACGCCATCGCCAAGCGTGTTCGCCGCCGCTGTCCTGGCATCCCGATCATCGACTACGTGAGCCCCTCGGTGTGGGCGTGGCGGCCGGGGCGGGCCAAGCGCATGCGTGGGCACATCGACCACGTTTTGGCGCTCCTTCCGTTCGAGCCGGAGGCTCATCAACGCCTCGGTGGTCCAGCGTGCACCTACGTTGGCCACCCGCTAATCGAGCGGTGTGAATGGCTCGATCAGCTAGACCCTTTACCGCTTGCCGAACGACTCGGATTACAGACTGATCGACCAGTGCTTCTCGTGCTGCCTGGAAGCCGATCGTCTGAGGTCGGAAGGCTCATGCAGCCGTTCGGAGAAGCGGTGCGCCGGATACTGGATAGCGGGGTAGCTCCACAAATCATCATCCCCGCTGTGCCGCACGTCAGAGGCTTGATCGAGAAAGCGCTCGCGGACTGGCCGGTTCGACCTCACCTGATCGAAGGTGAGGAGGACAAGTTCCGGTCCTTTAAGCTGGCGACGGCGGCGTTGGCGGCGTCAGGAACCGTCACGCTGGAACTCGCGCTCTGCGGCACGCCTGCGGTCGTGGCCTACAAAGTCGATGCGATTGCCGGGAGCCTGCGCTTCCTGGTGAAGGTACCGTCGATCGTTCTCGCCAATCTCGTTCTCGGCGAAAACGTCTACCCCGAATTCATCCAGGAAAATTGCTCGCCCGAAAATTTGGCAAACGCTGTTCTGCCACTCCTTACGGAGACGTCAGAAAGGCGGCGTCAGCTTGAGCTGCTCGCGAAGATCCCCGAACGTATGGCGGTGCCGGGCAAACCCAGCGATGCGGCGGCAGAAATCGTCCTGAAGTACGCCCGGCAGGGCCGCTGAGGCTCCATCCCGCCGAAAAAAGAAATATCCCTCTTTCCGGGCCGGAAAGAGGGACATCCCAAGCCTTCCATAAAGGCCTGCGTCAGCCCCGCTGCTCGATGGGCACGTAGTCGCGGCGCTGCTCGCCAATGTAGAGCTGCCGTGGACGCCCGATCTTCTGCTCGGGATCCTCGATCATCTCCTTCCACTGAGCGATCCAGCCCACCGTGCGTGCCACGGCGAAGAGAACGGTGAACATGGACGTCGGGAAGCCCAGCGCCCTCAGTGTGATGCCCGAGTAGAAGTCGATATTCGGATAGAGCTTCTTCTCGATGAAATAATCGTCCTCAAGCGCGATCCGCTCCAGCTCCATCGCAACCTTGAGAAGAGGATCGTTCTTAAGCCCCAGCGCGTCGAGCACTTCGTGGCAGGTCTGCTGCATGACCCGGGCACGTGGATCGTAGTTCTTGTACACGCGATGCCCGAAGCCCATCAGGCGGAAGCCGGAGCTCTTGTCCTTCGCCTTCTTGATGTACTCCGGAATGCGGTCGACCGTGCCGATCTCCTGCAGCATGTTGAGAGCGGCCTCATTCGCGCCGCCGTGGGCAGGACCCCACAGGCACGCGATGCCGGCTGCGATGCACGCGAACGGGTTGGCGCCGGACGAGCCCGCGAGACGCACCGTCGAAGTCGAGGCATTCTGCTCGTGGTCCGCGTGCAGAATGAAGATGCGGTCAAGCGCGCGTGCCAGAACAGGATCGACCCTGTACGGCTCGCAGGGGACCGCGAAGCACATCTGCAGGAAGTTCGAGCAGTAGTCGAGGTCGTTGCGCGGATAGATGAACGGCTGACCGATCGAATACTTGTAGGCCATTGCCGCGATGGTCGGCATCTTCGCAATCATGCGATGCGAAGCGATCATCCGCTGCTGCGGATCGTTGATGTCGGTCGAGTCGTGATAGAAGGCCGACAGCGCGCCGACAGTGCCAACCATGATGGCCATCGGGTGCGCGTCGCGACGGAACCCGGTAAAGAACCGGGTCATCTGCTCGTGCACCATCGTGTGGCGGGTGATGGTGTTTTGGAACTTCTCTAGCTGATCCTTCGTCGGCAGCTCGCCGTAAAGCAGCAGGTGGCAGACCTCGAGGAAGCTCGACTTCTCCGCCAGCTGCTCGATGGGATAGCCCCGATAAAGCAGAACGCCCGCCTCGCCATCGATGTACGTGATCTTCGACGAGCAGTTTGCTGTCGACGTGAAGCCTGGGTCGTACGTAAAGCAGCCCGTC
Source organism: Hyphomicrobiaceae bacterium (assembly GCA_002919265.1). GTDB lineage: Bacteria > Pseudomonadota > Alphaproteobacteria > Rhizobiales > Hyphomicrobiaceae > ZC4RG25. The sequence goes on from PKEY01000091.1 coordinate 6,574, forward strand.
TCTCGGTAAAGGCGCGTGACGTCTATGACATCTGGCCCAATCGACCCTGATCGGACGGGCAGAGTGATCTGCTTGCCGTTATAAGTCAGGGTTGCTGTTTTTGTAGCATCGGCCTTGCCCGACGCACTGTCGTGCACGTTCATTGCCAGTCCTTTCGGTCGTCTCGGCCTGCCCAGGCGGCAAGATTGAAGGTCCAGGTCGCTCCCCAGCGCTCTGGCGCCCTTTGCCTATTACGAATTTCGCGTTGCGACAAGACAGGCAATGGATGAACTGTCTTGGGTATTCCTTCGCTTCATAAGCCACCACAGAACGCCGGGGAGGGGGTGCGGTTTCTGCATAACAACCACCGCGCCCGGCAATTAGCTTGAAAAGCTGGCCTCAGGCTGCAGTAGCCTGATCGCGAAGTCGGGCCAACGTTTCATCGCGTCCCAGCACGGCCATGACGTCGAAGATCGGCGGTGAAACCGCGCGACCGGTCAGCGCCGCCCGAAGCGGTTGCGCGATGCCGCCAAGCTTCAGGCCTTCGGCCTCCGCGAAAGCGCGCACCTCCGACTCGAGCGCCGCCGCATTCCAGTCAGCCGCTTCGAGGCGCGGAAGCAATCGGCCAAGAGTTGCCTTGGCTTCGCTCGTCAGCAGCTTTGCTGCCTTGTCATCGAGGCTGAGTGGCCGGTCAGCGATGAGATAGCTGGCACCGTCCACCAGCTCCTTCAGCGTCTTCGCGCGCGCCTTGAGACTGGGCAGGGCGGCAGCGAATTTCTCCCACCCCACGGCGGCAAATCGGCTTTCGAGCTCCACGCCATTCTCGAACTCCGGCAGCGTCTGCCGGATGCGTGCCAACAGCTCGTCGTCCGGCGTAGTCCGGATGTAGTGGCCATTGAGGTCCTCTAGCTTTGCAAAATCGAAGCGTGCCGGCGAGCGGCCGATACCATCGAGATCGAACCACTCGATCATCTGCTCGGTGGAGAAAATCTCGTCGTTGCCGTGGCTCCAACCAAGCCGCACGAGGTAGTTGCGAAGCGCGGCCGGGAGATAGCCCATCGCGCGGTATGCCTCGACGCCCAGCGCACCATGCCGCTTCGAAAGCTTGGCGCCGTCAGGACCGTGAATCAGCGGCACGTGCGCGAACACCGGCACATCCCAGCCCATGGCATTGTAAATCTGGGTCTGGCGCGCGGCATTCGTGAGGTGATCGACCCCGCGAATGATATGCGTGATCCCCATGTCGTGGTCGTCGACCACGACGGCGAGATTGTAGGTGGGCGTGCCGTCGCTGCGCAGGATAATGAGGTCATCCAGATGCTCGTTCTGGAAGACAACGCGCCCTTGCACGCGGTCCTCTATGACCGTTTCGCCTGTGCGCGGCGTCTTGAGTCGAATGGCGGGTTTCACGCCTGGCGGTGCCTCGGACGGGTCGCGGTCGCGCCAGTAGCCATTGTAGACCGGCGGCCGACCCTCGGCCTCCGCCTGCTTGCGCATGGCCTCGAGCTCTTCGGGCGTGCAATAGCAGCGGTAGGCCATGCCGCGGCGAAGCAGCTCTTCCACCACTTCGCGGTGCCGATCTGCGCGCGATGATTGGAAGACCGGCTCTTCGTCCCAGTGGAGTTCCAGCCACTTCAGGCCATCGAGGATGGCGTCGATCGCTTCCTTGGTGGAGCGCTCGCGGTCGGTGTCCTCGATGCGCAGCAGAAACTTGCCGCCTGTGTGCTTGGCGTAGAGCCAATTGAAGAGGGCCGTCCGCGCGCCGCCAATATGGAGGAAACCGGTCGGCGACGGCGCGAAACGTGTAACCACTTTGGACCCTTGGCCCGCTGTGCCGGTGCTCATGGTTTGCGATAATCTCTTTTGGCGTTTGAAACGTTGGGTGGGGGTTTAGCACAGCCCGACGAAAGGGGCGAGCGGGGCGGGGCACTTCGTGAGCTTAGGGGAGGGGACGGTCGAGGCGGCCGAGAGCGCGCGCGAGCGGCGGGGCTTGCTGGCGCCTGTGCGGCGTTTGGAGGCGCTGCTGCAAGCCGAGCAGGACCGCTGGTTCTTGTGGATACCTGTCTTTTTCGGCTTCGGTATTCTCGCCTATTTCCGCCTGCCTTCGGAGCCGCATGTTCTTCTCGCATTCATGCCGTTTTTCGTCGTGCTGGCGACGGCCATGGTCGCGCGGCGCGGGACATTCAGCCTCATCGCCGTAAGCGCTGCGATGGCCGCTACCCTGGGGTTTGCGGCGGCCAAAATTCGCACCGACTGGGTTTCGGCGCCCGTGCTCGACCGACAAATGAGTCGAGTGTTTGTTGATGGGTTTATCGAGGCCATCGAGCCCCGTCCGGCGCAGGGACCTCGCCTTACGATCCAGGTCTTACGGCTGGGTTCTCTCGATCGAGCGCGTCAGCCGCGGCGCGTGCGCATTCGCCTTATGGCACCCGCGCCGGAGCTCACGCCGGGAATGCGTATCAGGGTGAGAGCCACCCTCGCGCCGCCGGCGTTGCCTTCGTTGCCGGGAGACTATGATTTCGCTCGTGCCGCCTGGTTCGCCGGATTAGGCGGCGTCGGGTATGCAGTCACGAAGCCCCAGATTTCGGGGGATGCCAGCGAAGCTCCATTAAGTCTGCGCATCCTGGCTTCCACGCAGCGCTTGCGGCAGGTGATTGGGGAGCGCGTCGCGGCCGTACTTCCCGGCGAGGAAGGGGCAATCGCCACTGCGCTGATTGCCGGAGAGCGCGGCGGCATCTCGGCTGAAACGACGCAGGCGTTTCGGGATTCGGGCCTCGTTCACATCCTGTCCATCTCAGGCCTGCACATGGTGGTGATGGCTGGCGCTGTCTTCTATTCCGTGCGCCTCGTTCTGGCAGCCATTCCTTCCGTTGCGCTTCGATACCCCATCAAGAAATGGGCAGCAGCCGCGGCCATCATCGGTGCGTTTGGCTATCTGCTCATTTCGGGAACCTCCTATCCGACGATCCGCGCCTGGATCACCATTTCGATTGCGTTCGCGGCAATTCTGTTAGACCGACCAGCCCTGGCGCTGCGAAACGTGGCACTGGCGGCGCTGGCCTTGCTCATCCTGCTCCCGGAAAGTCTGTTCGATGCAGGCTTCCAGATGTCGTTTGCCGCAGTAGTGGCCTTGATCTCGTGTTATGAATTCATCCGTGATCGCGCCGAGCGCGGCCGCAAGGAACCGGGACCGCTTTTCGGGCCCGTGCTGCGGTTTTTCCTCTTCTTCGGCGGCATCATACTCTCCACGGTGATCGCAAGCCTCGCAGTTGCTCCGTTCTCCGCGTTTCACTTCCACACGAGCCAGCAGTACGCGGTACTCGCGAACCTGATCGCCGTGCCGGTGTGCAACATCATCGTCATGCCGGGCGCGCTCGCGACGTTGCTCCTGATGCCGTTCGGCCTTGAGGCTGCGCCGCTATGGGTGATGGAGCAGGGCATCAAAATCATGGTTTGGTGCGCGTATGCGGTGGCACGCCTTCCGGGTGCCGTCGGCCGAGTGCCCGCATTTCCCGAGTTCGCGTTCGGAGTCATGCTGCTGGGCGGCCTGTGGTTGTGCCTGTGGCGCACGCGCTGGCGGCTGCTCGGGTTGGGTGCCGTTGCGCTGGGCTTGGCGATGACGCCTCTCCAGCAATTCCCGGACGTTCTCGTTGGTCAGAACGCCGAGCTCGTCGCGGTCCGAGGTACGGATGGCAAGCTGACGGCCCTTCCTGGTGCGAGAGGGAGTTATGAGCTTAGCCGCTGGCTGGAAAGCGATGGCGATCCGCGAAACGCGCGCGAGGCAACGTCACTCGACGGCTTTCGCTGTGATGCTGCGGGCTGCGTGACGTTAGTCAAAGGACGGACGGTTGCGATTGCGCGCCATCCGGCCGCCCTTTCTGACGACTGCCGTCGGGCTGACGTGCTGGTGATGTCTTTTCCGAGACCGAGAGGCTGCGAGCCACGCAGCGTTGTTGTCGACTACTACGCGGTGAGGGATCACGGGACCCATGCGATCTATATTGGCGACGACATTGAGGTGGTCACCGTTGCCGAAGCGCGAGGGGATCGGCCATGGTCGCAGCGCCGGGAGCGATCGAAGAGGGCCGAAAATCGCGCAACATCCGAGCAATCATCACGGTCGCAAGATTTCACAGTTTCCGACGATTTACTTGAGGCTTCCCGGCAGAAGCAAACGCTCATCGAAGATGGAGATGAGGCGGCCTTCAGCCGAACCGACGACGACGCTGAGGACGATGATCTGACGCTTCAGGAGTAAACACCCTGCACCGGGTAAAATCGCGTACACCGCATTTGCCGGCGAACGAGGTCACCGTCTGCGCAGCTGTTCTTGATGAGGAATTCGCAGCGGGCAGCGGATCCGTGGACGGGCGGTCATTTCGCACCATCAATACCGCCGGATAAGCCCCACGAGCCGGCCCTGAATGTCGATCTGATCCGGGCCAAAGATGCGGGTCTCGTAGTTCGGATTGGCAGCCTCAAGCGCAATGGCAGAACCCTTCTTGCGAAGACGCTTGAGTGTCGCTTCCTCCTTCTCAACCAGCGCAACGACGATATCGCCATTTTCGGCGGTCTCGCAGCGCTTGATGATGACGATGTCGCCGTCATGAATGCCGGCCTCAATCATCGAATCGCCGCGCACCTCGAGCGCGAAGTGCTCGCCGTTGCCCAACAACTCCGCCGGGCAGGCAATGTCGTGCGTGTGCGTTTGGATCGCGCTGATGGGAACGCCGGCGGCAATGCGACCCATAACAGGCACGGACACCGTGCGACTGTCCACCATGTTGGACGGTGGCATCGCGAGTTGTCGCTGCCGACCAAGGCTTCCCTCGATGACGCTGGGCGTAAAGCCGCCGCGGCGGGGTTGTGGCTGTTCCGCGTTTTCAGGCAGCTTGATGACTTCCAGCGCCCGGGCCCGGTGGGGCAAACGACGAATGAACCCCCGCTCTTCCAGCGCGGTGATAAGGCGGTGAATGCCGGATTTCGACTTGAGGTCGAGAGCGTCCTTCATCTCGTCGAAGGACGGCGGCACGCCGGTCTCCTGCAGACGCGAGTGGATGAAAAGCAAAAGCTCTTTTTGTTTCTGAGTTAGCATCTGCTGCGGAGCCCCTGAGCAAGAAATAGCTTGCTACCCGTGCCTGTACAAATCATGAACAAGATACCCGTTCCGGACTTGTTCCGCAACCCGCAAGGCCGTCGGCGTTCGGATAATTCACTCAGAAATCGAGCAGAAGCACGCTCACTTCGCTTCCCGCGGGTAGAGCAGGGGCGTTGGGGGGCCGAACGATGAGCGCGTTGCTGGCCGCGAGCGGCGCGAGCAGGGAACTGTCCTGCGAGCGGGCCAGTCGCACGTACTGCTGTCCCTCCGAGTCGCGTTCGAGGGTTGCCCGCATATAGTGCTGGCGCGGGCCGTTGGCTTCCAGAGGTTCCGCGAGCCGGGCACGTGTGGCGGCAGCCTCTTCCTGTGGCATGCCGAGCAGAGCGCGCACGAGCGGCACGATGAAAACGCGCGTGCAGATGAGTGAAGAAACGGGATTTCCCGGAAGCCCGAGTACGCGCTGCGAGCCCAGTCGTCCATGCAACATGGGCTTGCCCGGGCGCATGGCGATCTTCCAGAACGACAGCTCCATTCCGAGGCTCTGCAGCACCGGGCCAACTAGGTCGTGGTCGCCCACGGAGGCGCCGCCGATGGTCACGAGAACATCGGCATCTCGCGCCGCCTCGATGTGCTGCACGAGGCTGTCACGGGTATCGTTGGCGATGCCGAGAAGCCGGGTCTCAGCGCCTGCCCGCGTAAGCAGGGCGGCCACGCCGAGCGGGTTTGACGAGACAATCTGGCCGGGCCCCGGCAGGATGCCGGGCGGTACGAGCTCGTCGCCGGTTGCGAGGATAGCCACAAGCGGCTTCCGGCGCACCGGTAGCTCGCCATAGCCCGCGGCAGCTGCCAACGTCAGCTCGCGGGGGCCAAGGCGCCGGCCGGCCTGGAGGATGACCTCGGACTCCTTGAAATCGAACCCACGGCGGCGAATGTGCCCAGGGTCTGGGGTGCCCTCGCGCACCTCAACGAAACCGTCTAAGGCCGTCGTATTTTCCTGGATGACGATGGCATCAGCTCCCGCAGGAACAGGCGCGCCCGTGAAGATGCGTACCGCTTCGCCCGGTCCAACAGTGCCATGGAACGGATGACCGGCTGCCGCCTGACCAATGACTTTCAGCCGTGCTGGAAGCTTTGCCACGTCTTCAGCCCGGACGGCGTAACCATCCATGGCCGATGCGTCGAAGGGCGGCTGCGTGATCCGTGCCGTGAGAGTTTCCGCGAGGACGCGGCCTGCCGCCCGCTCGATCGGGATTGTGTCCACGACGGTCGGTTTGACGTCTGCCAGGATCCTCGCCAGGGCTTCCTCGACCGAGAGCATCGGATCACCCTGTCGCCAGATCATCCGCGCGGAAATGGCCAGAGCGCCCGCCGGTCTTCTCGATGAGGCGGATGCCGGAGAAGGTCATGCCTTTATCGGCCGCCTTCAGCATGTCGTAGACGGTGAGGCAGGCGACAGACACCGCAGTCAGCGCCTCCATCTCGACGCCGGTCTGGCCAGTCACCTTCACCTCAGCGGTGACACGAATGCCGGGCGGCTCATGGGAAAGTTCGAAATCGACCGCCGCTTTCGTGATCGGCAGCGGATGGCACAGCGGGATCAGCTCGTGGGTCTTCTTCGCGGCCATGATCCCCGCAATTCTGGCCGTGGCCAGCACATCGCCCTTCTTGGCCTGCCCGCTTTCGACGAGCGCCAGAGTTTCCGGCCGCATGGACACGAAGGCCTCCGCGCGCGCGGTGCGATGGGTCACGGCCTTGTCCGAGACATCGACCATGCGCGCCTCGCCCTTCTCGTTGAGGTGTGTGAGCGGGCCTTGGCTCATTTCAGCCTTTCTCAGGCGGCTTCGAGGCCGAGCAGTTTCCGCGTTGCTGCCGTTACGTCGGCCTGGCGCATCAAGCTTTCACCCACAAGGAACGTCCTGACGCCGACATTGGCAAGTCTTAGCAGATCGTCGTGGGTGAAAATACCGCTCTCGCCAACAATGATGCGATCCTTCGGCACGCGCGGGGCGAGCCGTTCCGTTGTCTCGAGCGTCGTTTCGAATGTCCTAAGATTGCGGTTGTTAATGCCGATGAGGCGGCAGTCGAGCTGGACGGCCCGCTCCAGTTCGGCCTCGTCGTGGACCTCGGCGATGGCATCCATGCCCCATTCGCGCGCCGCAGCCGCCAGCTCGCGGGCTGTCGCGTCATCCACCTGCGCTAGGATGATGAGAATGCAATCAGCACCCCAGGCACGCGCCTCCACGACCTGATAAGGGTCGAGCATGAAGTCCTTGCGCAGGGCCGGAAGGGACGTACTGGCGCGCGCCTCCGTGAGGTAACCCGGTGCCCCCTGGAAAGAAGGCGTATCGGTCAGCACGGAGAGGCACGTGGCGCCGCCGGCCGCATAAGCACGGGCAAGCTCGACGGGCGCGAAGTCCGCGCGGATCAGGCCCTTCGACGGGCTCGCCTTCTTGATCTCCGCGATGAGCGCGAAACGCCCTGCTGCGTGCGCTGCCTCGATGGCGCCAGCAAAGGACCGCACCGGGCCGACGCTGCGAGCCGCCGCCTCCAGCTCGGAGAGAGGGCGGCTCGCTTTCGCGGCGCGGATCTCCTCTAGCTTGTAACGCGTGATTTTTTCGAGGATGTCCGCCATGGCGCCCGCTATTCGCGCCCGTTGCTGATGGCGATGAGCCGGTCGAGCGCGCGCTGGGCAGCGCCGCTGTCGATGGAGCGGGCAGCCAGCTCCACGCCCTCGGGTAACGACTGCGCCTTTCCGCCGACGATAAGCGCAGCCGCCGCATTAAGCAGCACGATGTCGCGGAACGGCCCCGGCTTGCCGGCGAGCACCTCCCGGATCGCAGCGGCGTTGACCTCGGCATTGCCGCCCTGGAGGTCGGATAGCTTGGCCGGAGGCAGGCCCGCATCGGCGGGTGTTACCTCGAAAACGGAGATCTTCCCGTCCTTCAGCTCGGCGACGGTCGTCGAGCCGGTCGTCGTCAGCTCGTCCAGCCCATCGTGGCCGTGCACGACCCAGACATGCTCAGAGCCGAGATTCTTGAGCACGTGAGCAATCGGTTCCACCCACTCGTTTGAGAACACGCCGACTACCTGCCGCTTCACGCTGGCCGGGTTCGAGATGGGGCCGAGCAGATTGAAGATGTTGCGGATGCCGAGCTCGACCCGCACCGGCGCCCAGTGCTTCATCGCCGAGTGGTGCATCGGCGCCCACATGAAGCCGACACCGGCTTTCACGATACAGTCGGTGATCACCGGCGGCGGGATGTCGAGCTTCACGCCCAGCGCGGCAAGAACGTCCGAGGCACCGGAAACGGAGGAAACGGCGCGATTGCCGTGCTTGCCGACACGTACGCCGGCGCCCGCGGTGACAAGTGAGGCGCAGGTCGAGACGTTATAGGTGCCGTGGCCGTCGCCGCCGGTGCCGACGATGTCAACGGTCCCCGGCGGGGCTTCCACCGGCGTCATCTTGGAACGCATCAGCTCCGCGGCGCCGGTGATCTCTTCAACAGTCTCGCCGCGCACGCGCAGGGCCATGAGGAAGGCGCCCATCTGCGCCGGCGTTGCGAGGCCAGCCGTCATAATCTCAAGTGCGCTGCGGATTTCCGCAGATTCGAGCGTGGCTCCGGTGGCAACCTTGTTGATGAGTCGCTTCAGTTCGTTGGCAGGCATTCGTGCACTCTCGTGGTCTAGCAAGTCTTAAGTTTCAGGCAGCTTTGGTCGAGCGCACGTTGCGCCATCGAGGATGGAGCCCGGCAATTTTCAGGAAGTTCGCCAGCAAATCGTGCCCATTCTCCGAAGCGATGCTTTCCGGATGGAACTGCACGCCGTGGATGGGATGCGAGGTGTGCCGCAGGCCCATGATGATACCGTCAGCAGTTTCGGCGGTGATTTCGAAGCAAGGTGGAAGGCTGGCGCGCTCCACGATGAGTGAGTGATAGCGGGTTACTTCGAAGCGCGGCGGCAGGCCTTCGAATACGCCTTTTCCCGTATGGCGGATGGCGGACAGCTTTCCATGCATCGGCACCGGCGCGCGAACGACCTTGCCGCCGAACGCCTGTGCAATGGCTTGATGGCCAAGGCAGACACCCAACAGAGGCAGGTTCGCTTCCGCTGCTGCCTTGATGAGGTCAAGGCAGATGCCCGCCTCGTTCGGTGTGCAGGGGCCTGGCGAAATGACGACGGCATCGGGTTTCATGCGCAGCACGTCGTCTACCGCAATCTTGTCGTTACGGAACACTTCGCACGACGCACCCAGCTCACCCAGGAAGTGGACGAGATTGTAGGTGAAGCTGTCGTAGTTATCGATCAGGACGAGCATGGTGAACGTGTAGGGGACGCGGGCAGAGGACGTCAAGCGAGGGTACGAGGCAGAACGAAGCGGTTGAGCCGTCCTCCCGCCGGGCGAACCTCCGACCATGAGATGGCGTCGAAGGTCAGTACGGCAAGTGCGCAGGTCGGGAATTTGGTGGCCATGGTCGCGATGTCGCGGCGCAGGCCGCTCCCCGTCAGATGAAGGGCCAGCCCGTGCATGCCGGGGTTGTGGCCGAGAACGAGAAGATGCTGCACCGTCGGCGGCGTGCGCTGGACGATTTCGAGCATGGTGGATGCAGGCGCTAGATAAAGCGCCGGCTCCGGCTGCGCCGGGGGCCGAGGCGGCGGGAACTCCGAGAGGACGAGTTCAAGCGTCTCGATGGTCCGTACTGCGTCTGAATAAAGGATAAGGCCCGGGACAAGTCCGTGGCGCTCCATGTAGGCGCCCATTTTGCGGGCAGCCCGCCGGCCCCGATCGGCAAGCGGTCTCAGACGATCCTCCAGATCGGGATCGTCCCAGGACGATTTGCCATGACGTAGGAGCGACAGCGTCAGCATCGGTGTCACCAGCCTGTCGCGGAGCCATTCAACTTTCGTAGCATATTTTCCGTTCCAGCGCGTGCAGGTTGATTGCCGCGCGGAAGACGCACCAGTGTCATATGGTTCATCAGTCCACCGCGCTATACTGGGAGTGGACGGTGAGACTGTCCTGGAAAGGCTGTGCCGGCTGCGTCCGCCATTGGGGGAACGATGTTGTTGAGCGTAGCCCGCTGGTGAGTCACCGTCCTGGTGTTGCTCGCGGCCGCCGCGGGGGGATGTTGCTATTCAAGTCAAGCGGTCGCTCGAGCCGGCGCCGGAGGGCCGGATCGTCCTTGCGACCGGAGGCTTCGACAAGGCTGGAGATCCGGTGCTTTTTTTATGCCCGGCCAGTTCCTGTCACCGGATGATCCCGAGTTCGAGTTGGCCAAGGATGCGCGCCAGGTCTGCAAGACTGGAGGACTGCCGTTCCTGCTCAGCGTGCTGGCACCGCTCAATGCGCGGGTCGGCATACCGTTTTCGGTAGCTGCCTACGGCAACGCGCACGGGATCGAGACGCTGTTCGTCATCATCCCGCAGCTCTCACCATCCTCGTTCCGCCGCTGAAGGCGTTGCCGATTGGCTACCTGTGGAGCGTGCGCCGCCGGCCCCTCTATTGGTATGGACAACTCAAGACGCTCGAACGCAGTCTCGACGGTTCTATGACCTACGAGGGCCCGTCGATCTCGTCCGCCAACGCATCGCCCAACGCGCGCCCGGCTTGCGGGCGGCGGAGTAGGGCGCGCATTGCCTGGTCGGCGAGTATCCGGACACGGTCAAATGCCGACGGAAGAGCTAACGCACGCGAAGATTGGCCGGGCGGCAGGGGCGGGCACTTGTTTTGCAGACCCAGCGACCGCCCGATTCCGAACACTCCATCTTCCGGCCGGCGGCCAGACGGTAATTGCCCCATGGCCTGCCATACTCGAACGCCGTAAAGCCGCTCCAGGAACGGATGGCCATCAACTCTGCCGCGCGTCTGGTTGGCATCGAGCCTTCCCCGTAATGTTCGTGGCGAACCATACAGATCTTGTTGCCTACGCGGGCCTGGGCGTGTAGCCGATCAAGCCCAGTAAGTTCTGCAGACGCGGAGCTTGGCAACAGCAGCAAAACAATCGGTGCTGCAGCAACCCAGTTGCGAGCCATCATCATGCCTCCGTTTTTTGATGGTATTCGCGCGAATGATAGTGCCACTTAAGGTTGTGGAGGCGGCATTTTGGGCCGTATGACTAAGAACTGCTTAAATAACCTTCGGCTGAAACAAGTTTTTCTTGGAGCCATACGTCAGGACAACTACGGTGCACCCATGCTTTGCAGGTTTTTGAGACTTGCTCTCAGCATGTTCACCGCCGCCGCCCTACTCGTGGCGGGAAGCGGCAGCAGTGTCGCCCAGAATTGCACTCCGCAAGACATTTCCGCCCTAATCGACTCCACTGCCGAGAAGCTGCGCTCTCTCAATGCCGCGCATCAACCGGAGCTGCAGGCCAAGCTCCGTCAGCTGGCGGAACAGCGCGGCTGGAGCGAGGCGGAGCGGGATGCCAGGGCCGCGGAATATCTGGCGGATGAGGAGACGCGGGCTCTCGATGAACAGGCGAGCAAGTTGCTCGTCGAGCTGGACGTGATCGGCGACGAGAGTGGCATCGATGCCAAGACGTGCCAGAGCCGGCTCGAGAAGCTGAAGGCGATTTCCGCGGAGCTTATCAAGATCACCACCGAGAAGGCGGCCCACGTCTCTGCCAAACTTGATGTCGAACTCAGCGCTCAGCCCCCTGTGCGGACGGCACGGCACCCCCAACCGAAGGTGGAACCCAAAGCGGAACCGAAGGTCGCCGCACGGCCCGAGCCTGTTCGACCGATGCCTTTGGAGACCCGACCGATACCGGGTCCGACGGCTCCGGACCGGGATATTTCTCGTGCGCCGGTGCCGGGCGGGTGGGACACGAGCACGGTTCACGCCCCCCAACAACCTGACGTGGTGGAAATCAGGCCGGCTCCTGGCGCGCTGGCTGCCCTCCCGCCGTACCTCCATCAACCGGAAGAGCTGGAGTTCACCGTCGAGGAAATCCGGGACGCCGGGCGTGGGTTTTTCGGTTCGATGTCAGCCGGACTGGCCAGCGTGATCGAGTACGCGTTCCAGAATTATGGTCGGCCGAATGGCTACATTCTCGGGTCGGAAGGCGGAGCTGCGCTGTTGGCTGGTCTGCGGTACGGCGATGGGCGGCTCGTGACGAAGCTCGGTGGTGAGCGGAAGGTCTACTGGCAGGGGCCGTCCGTTGGATACGACGTGGGCCTCGCTGGCTCGCGCGTGATGTTTCTCGTCTATAACCTGCAGAACGAGGAGGACCTGTTCGCCCGCTTTATCGGCGTGGACGGGTCTGCCTACATCGTCGGTGGCGTGGGCGTGACCTTCCTGAAGAAAGGACCAATAGTCTTGGCCCCGATCCGCACGGGTCTGGGTCTGCGGGTCGGGGCGAACGTTGGCTATCTCAAATTCACGCCAACACGGAGTATCAACCCGTTCTGATGCTCTGAAACACAATCAGAACAGGGACGAATTTTACTTGCGTTTTGGCAACGGCCGGCAGGGGCGCGCTTCGACGTGGCAGCCCCAGGTGCCGTCAGGCGCCTCCGAGCATTTCATGTCCTTGCTCGCGGCAAGTGTATAGCGGCCCCAAATTGTGCCGTACTCCCAGGCGGTGAAGCCTGCCCAATCACGAATGGCCTGGACTTCCGCAGCCTTGCGCGTCTTCTGGCCGGAGCTTGAGCCGTAGTGATAGTGGCTCGACATGCAGAGGCGGTTGCCTTCCTGGCGCTGCGCGTGGATGCTTGCCAGCGCCGTTTCGTCATCTTTCGGAGCACTCGCAGCGAATACTGGCGATGCCACACAAGTAATCATCAATAAAAGAGCAGCTTTTTTGAGCATAGAGCCCCCCAAACCGGTTGACGTTATCGTGCTAACAAGCGCTCTCACCGTTTAACACTGGCCTAACAACCGCAGTTTTTCGAATGCGGGAGGGGTGTTGCGCCAAGTGCACAGCAGATGGGGACCGGCTCACAATCAATGTGAGCCGATGTGCGAGGGTGTGTGGTCGTGGCTGCAAGCGTGAGAGGGCGAGTTGGTGTGATTGTGGGAATGCCCGTGGGACTTGGGTCGCCCGTGGTTGCTCTTGCTGCTCAGGTAATCGACGTAGGCAATGCCGATTGCCGAGACGATGAAGACCAGATGAATGATGGTCTGCCACATGACGCCGGTCGAAGTGAACTTCGCTGACGGCGTACCCAGGTGACCGGCCTCGATGAATGTCTTGAGCAGGTGAATGGACGAAATGCCGACAATGGCCATCGCCAACTTGATCTTCAGGACGCTGGCATTAACGTGATCCAACCACTCCGGCTGGTCAGGGTGGCCCTCAAGATGAAGTCTTGAAACGAAGGTCTCATAGCCGCCAACGATCACCATCACCAGCAGGTTGGAGATCATCACGACGTCGATCAGGGCGAGGACGATCAGCATGATCTCCTGCTCGGAAAACGTCGCGGCGTGCACCAGCAGATGCCAGAGCTCCTTGCAGAATAGGATGACGTACACGCACTGCGCGACGATCAGACCAAGGTACAACGGAAGCTGCAGCCAGCGCGAGCCAAAGATCATCGACGCCAGCGTTCGGCGATGGGCACGATCGAACGGATGCGACATGTGAGTGTGGTCTGGTGGAGATTGCTGGAAGGTGAGACGTGCGCTGCGGGCACCACATTATGACGTGAGCGGTGTGCAGCGTGGCGCGATTGGTTAGCACCAGCCCGTGCGAGTCGGAAGCGCAGAATCGCGCTTCGACTAATGCCCCACCAGCTTCGGATCAGGCTTGCTCAGACCTGAGGCTCGGGCGTCTGTGTTGTTTTCAACGCCCTCTTGGACGGTTTGCCGATCAGCGTTTTCGGTAGTTCGTCGCGGAATTCAATCTCCGCGGGAAGCTCGATGCGGGACAGCTTCTTTTCCAGGTGGGCCATGATTTCTGCCTTGGAGGCGGTCTTGCCCCGCTTCAGCTTGATAAAGGCCTTGGGCGCCTCACCTCGGTAGGGGTCCTCGATACCAACCACGGACGCTTCCTCCACCGCCGGGTGCTGATAAAGCGCCTCCTCGATGCGCCGTGGGTAAACGTTGAAGCCCGAGCAGATGATGAGGTCCTTGATGCGGTCGACGATGTAAAAGTAACCGTCCTCATCCATCATGCCCACGTCGCCGGTCCTGAAGAAACCGTCGACAAAGCTCGCCGCCGTTTCTTCAGGCTTGCGCCAGTAGCCCTTCATCACCTGCGGGCCCTTGATGCAGACCTCGCCATGCTCGCCGGGCGCAACCTCCCGAGTTGGGTCGGACAGGTCGCGCAAGGAGATGATGGTGCCAGGGACCGGAAGGCCAATTGAACCGGGCTTGTTCAATCCTTCCAATGGGTTGGACGTGACGACCGGTGACGTCTCGGACAGCCCGTACCCTTCCACCAGCTTGCAGCCGGTCACGGCTTCGAACCGCTCCTTGACTTCCACCGGCAAAGCCGCTCCGCCGGAAAGGCAGTACTTCAGTGAGGAGAAGTCCAGGTTCTTGAATTTCGGATGGTTCATCAAGGCGTTGAAAAGGGTTGGCACGCCCGGCATCACGGTCGGCCTGGTGGCGGCAATAAGCTGGATCGCCTCGTCCAGCACGAAGCGCGGCATAATGATGAGCTCCGCCGCCTTGGCGATCCCGAAGTTCAAAACGACCGTCAGCGCAAAGACATGGAAGAAGGGCAGGATCGCGAGCACGCGGTGCTGGGCGGTTTCCAGCGACGGAGCAAACGCGGCGCTCTGCAACACGTTGATGTAGATGTTGGCGTGCGTCAGCATTGCGCCTTTCGGCGTGCCCGTCGTGCCGCCTGTGTACTGGAGCACGGCGATGTCGTTCTCCACGTCGATGGTGGCCGGCGTAAACTGTCCGTCGTTGGCAATGAGGTCGGCCTCGAACAGCAGGCGATGGGCGACTGGCGATTTGGCGGGGTTGGCGAGCTGGCGCCCCTTGAACATCCGGAACAGGATCGACTTCGTCGCTGGTAGCAGGCTCGGGAACGAGCAAACGACAGCCCGCGGCAGAACACCCGACTGCAGGAGCTGCTCGACCTTCTCGAACAGCACCGCGAGATCGAGCGTGATAATAAGCTCTGTCTCGCTGTCTTTAATCTGGTGGGTAAGCTCTTCGACCGTGTAGAGCGGATTGTAGTTGACGACGGTGCCCCCCAGTTTCAGCACCGCGAAGTAGCAGATAATGAACGTGGGACTGTTCGGAAGCAGGAGGCCCACCTTGGAGCCCTTTCCGATGCCGTGCCTCTGCAACCCGGCGGCCATGCGATTGACCAGGCTGCCGATCTCGGCGTAGGTCGTCACCTTGCCGAGGAAGTTCGTGCAAGGCCGATCCGGGTGGCCGCTGGTGGCCTCGTCGAGGAGGGTGTATACGGGGCGCGGAGTGAACTGCTGGTCCCACACGAGGCCGGGCGGATAGCTGGCAACCCAGGGATAAGTCGTCGCAGTCCCCTGTTGCGAACAGGCCGCTTGGCCCGCCGTGTCCCCACGCATTCGGTTGCCCTCCATCTTGGGTAGAAGATAAATTTGCTTGCCCGCGTTACGCACTCCTAGATTATCTTGGGTCGGGCACTTGGCCGCAGACTTACTGGCAAGCATTGAACATAATTTTGCCGCATCACGCCAGTCCTGCATCCTCGTGCCGCTGGTGACAGCAAACATTCTTAAGAATTACGAAGATAAGAGGGGCTGGCCGCGGGACGTTGAGCTCGTGGCCGGCGTTGTTGGAGGCGGCTCAGTTGAACACATCAACCATTTACGGTTATGTGACGCGCGAGCTTGTTCTCCGGACCTGCCTGGACTACTGAGGGTCCGAGCCGAAATGACACCATGGACCTGCAAAAGCAGGGTGGGAGAGCGAAATGGACGAAGTGGCGACCAAGATTATCGACATCCTCAAGAAGCACATGAAGGAGCCCCGGGACGACATCAACTTGTCCACGGCGCTCTCTGATCTCAAAATCGAGTCGCTCGACCTGGCCATGATCGTGTTCGATATCGAAGATACTTTCGGTATCGAGATCCCGTACAACGCCAACGAGGAAGCGGCCGACTTCAAGACCGTCGGTTCGGTGGTGGAGCGGGTGAAGGCTCTCATCGAAGGGGCTGGGGCAAGCGGCGCAGCTGCCAAGGCGAGCTAACGGCCTGCCTTCAAGTAGCGCCATACAACCTAAACCGATCGTCCGGGGCTGATCGGGCCCGCGGATCGAGTCCAATTCAGGACGTTGGCAATGACAAACGCGAACGGCGGGCGCCGTGTCGTCGTCACGGGCATGGGCGTCGTGACGTCGATTGGCCATACTGTGCAGGAATTCTGGGCGGCGATGAAGCGTGGCCAGTCGGGCGTCAGCCCGCTCGAAGGCTTCCCGCTCGAGGATCTCAAGATCCTGATCGCTGCACAGATCAAGGATTTCGATCATCGCGCCCGGCTCAAGCACGCCAAACGCGACAAGATCATCATGCACGCGGACCGGTATTCATGGTTCGCGGCGGCGGCGGCTGACGAGGCCGTACGGCAGTCGGGGCTCGAAGTGCCTCTCGAGAACCCGTATCGGGCGGCGTGCATCATCGGCTCCGGCGCAGGCGGTCTCACGACCTACGAGACCGCTTATCGCGACCTTTTCATTCACAACAAGCGCGCCACCCACCCGCTGACGCTGTTGCGCATCATCGGTTCGTCGGCCTCCGCGCACGTCGGTATCGAGTACGGCATCAAGGGGCCCACGTTTGCCACCTGTAGCGCCTGCTCGACGGCGAGCCACGCCATCGGCATCGCGCGCGACTACATTCGCAACAACGTGGTCGACGTTGCCATTGCTGGTGCCTCCGAGGCCGTCATCAACTACGGTACCATGAAGGCCTGGCAGGCTCTCCACGTGCTGTCGCCCGACGGCTGCTTCCCGTTCTCCAAGAAGCGGAACGGCACCGTGTTGGGTGAAGGCGCGGGCATTCTCGTCCTGGAGGAGCTCGAGCACGCAAAGAAGCGCGGGGCGACCATTCTGGCCGAGCTGGTCGGGTACGGCATGACCTCCGACAGCAAGGACATGGTGAACCCGGACGTGGAAGGGCCGCGCGAGGCCATGCGGATGGCGTTGGAGGACGCAAAGCTTGGCCCGGCGGACATTGACTACCTCAATGCCCACGGCACGGCGACGGCCATCAACGACAAGAACGAAACGAACGCCATCAAGGAGGTGTTCGGCCAGCACGCCTACAAGCTGGCGATCTCGTCGACCAAGTCGATGCATGGGCACCCGCTGGGCGCGGGTGGGGGCATCGAGGCGGCTGCCTGCATCCAGGCCATCAATGATAGTTGGGTTCCGCCAACCATCAATCTCGATGAGCCGGATCCGGAGTGCGATCTGGACTACGTGCCCAATGTCGGCCGCAACATGAAGGTGCGGTACGCCATGTCGAACTCCTTCGCTTTCGGCGGCCTCAACGCGGTGTTGATCTTTGGCCCGCCTCCGGCCTGAGGCGATAGCTATTTCTCCTCTGATCTCGGTTCGCGCGGAATCGTGCGGAGAGGAGCGGGTTCACCAGCGGCTCAAGCCATGCAAGTCTTGCAGAAGCTGCGTGGTTCAGGCTCACTCAGCCCATGCCGACCGAGATTCTTCGCCGCGGGGCCAAGCCGCCCGCTGCCCGGGATGAACGAGAGCGCGCTGCACGGGCGGGCGTAACCGATCGTTATGTATTGATCCGTGCAGGTGCGGTTGCGATTACCGCTCGGTTGCGGGACACGCCGACCGCCGATCGCATTTGGTTGGCCTTGCCCATTTTCTCCACCGCCCAGGTTTGGGGGCAGGGAGAAGTTTTCTTCGAAACCCCGGTTGAAAGCGGCCGGGAGCGAACAGCGCGAATGATCGCTCGACCAGGAGAGATCATCTTTGCGCCTGACCGGGATGTCATCGGCATTCCATTTGCTCCGGGTCCCACCTCCCGTGCCGGTGAGCTGCGGCTGTGGTCAGCGTCCAACATCTGGGCGGAGGCGCTAGGCGACGTCAGCGTGTTTCGAGCTGTGCGGCCGGGGGAAAGGGTAGAGGTGCGGAGGGTGGAGGCACCGAAAGTGGCAGCTTCGATTTGATTATCTTTTGCGCGACCTTGCCGTCTGTTTGGAGGAAGAGCTCGGGCAGATGTTCGCACAGAATCGCTGCCAGCTTTTCAAGGGTGTCTTCCGTCAGAGGCCGAATATGCGCTAGCTCATCGAGCAGGGTTTGAGGTGTCAGGTCGGCAATCGGCACCGAACGATACCATCCGTTATCAGCCAGATATTGCCTATATCCCTGCTCGACCGGAGTGAACCTAGCCAGAATTGGTCGAGCGCCCAGCACAGGAATTCCGGCTGAGACGCATTCCGAGATCATGGTGCTGGAATCGTCGGTACACAGCACGGCGTGCACGCGACCAAGTACACGGTCCAGTGTTCCATGTCCGGCAACGCGTACGTCGACAAATGACGCAATCCCGCTGGAATGGGCGGCATGTTGGGCGACCAGATCACTCACCGAGGCCGGAGTTCGCCGCGAGTTACTGATGTGCCAGCGCACCCCGAGCGTTTGATGCGCGCGTTCGACGAGATCAAGAAGCCGCTGCCACTCTCCAACTTGATATTGGCATTCCCTAGAATCGCCGCCGATCAGGAGCCCGAGTTCCCGCAGTGGAGCTTCCAAAGAAACGCCATTAAATCTTCTTCCCAGCGCCTCGCGATTGAGCGCCGAGGGCTTGAGAACCATGACGTGGCGGGGACGTTGGGCATGAGACGCGTACGACGTCAGCACCAGCCGCAGCCCATCCGGTTTGTAACGACGCAGCGATCCGCAAAAGATGTTTGGCGCGCCGGTCAGTCGGGCAACAGCTATATTTGCTGCCAGCGTTTCGGCTCCGGCGGACACGACGAAGTCGACATGCGGGATTTGCGCCGCCGACAGACCGTATCCTACTCGTAGCAGCCAATCCGCAGGAAAGTGCGCATTCGTGAATGCCGCCAGCACGCTCCCCGACCACCGCCGACGGACGACAAGCCGAAGCACACTAACAGGTTGCAGGCGTTGCGCGGCCGCTATCACACCCTCTGACAAGTGATAGTGGCCAGGACGATCATCAGAAAGCAGAAGAGCCGTGAGCGTACGCATGAGAGCGTACGTACGCCGGCAAGCTCACGTGGGGCTGGAGGCCCTT
>PKEY01000073.1 GCA_002919265.1 Hyphomicrobiaceae bacterium
CGTCATCACGTTGACCTGGGTGTTCACTGGGTTCGTGCCCCAGATCACGATAAGGTCGGACTTGGCCATCTCGCGCGGATCGGGCCCGGCGAGCTTGCCGGTGCCAGCGACGAATCCTGTCCAGGCAAGCGTCGTGCAGATCGACGCGAACATGTCTGAGTAGCGCTTGGCATGCCTGAGCCGGTTGATGCCGTCGCGCATCACGAGGCCCATGGTGCCCGCGTAGTAGTAGGGCCAGACGGCTTCCGAACCATACTTATGCTCCGCCGCGAGCATCGCCTCGGCGGTGATGTCGAGTGCGTCCTCCCACGAGATACGCTCGAATTCGCGCGATCCCTTGGGGCCCATCCGTCTCAGTGGATAGAGTAGCCGATCAGGATGATGAACGCGCTCGGCGTAGCGCGAGACCTTCGAGC
This sequence comes from Hyphomicrobiaceae bacterium, assembly GCA_002919265.1. Classification (GTDB taxonomy): domain Bacteria; phylum Pseudomonadota; class Alphaproteobacteria; order Rhizobiales; family Hyphomicrobiaceae; genus ZC4RG25. The sequence goes on from PKEY01000073.1 coordinate 417, forward strand.
AGATGACGCCGGCCGTGTAGGTGTTTTCCTTTGAGCCGCGCACGCGGCCGATGCGGCCGTTCCCGAGCAGCTCCACCTCGAGCGCACAGGTCGATGGGCAATCGTGCGGGCAGGCCGTATAGCCGATAGGAACCTTGGCGTCCATGTTTCGTTCTGCTGAAAACCTCAGGGCTCGAACCTGAAACGCTACCTGCTTTCGCCATCGGATGAAAGCAATTCGCGCCGGGAAACGCACGAGGCGGGCTGCAAAAACGAGTTTGTGTGTCCTGCTCGAGGGACACAGTTACGGAGCTTTCGAATGAAACTGTTTCTATCGTTATTGATTGCGCTCGGTGCTTTCGCTGCGGTCTCCGACAGTGCAGATGCGCGTAAAAGAGCAAGGGCGCCTGCCCCGTATGGCTACCAATACTACGCCCCACCCGCCTACCAAGGTTACCAGTACTACGGCCCACCTCCAGCCTATGGCTATCGCTACCGCGAGTCGGAGTACTCGGATTCACCCGATTGCATCGACGCGCGGAATCTTGACCCCGGCGGCAACTACGCCGACTATCCCTGTTGGGCCCGCCGGGCGTTGGCGCCGAAGCGCGATCGTTGACTTGCCGTAGCTTCGCGGCATGAGGCGGAAATAGTCGGTTGCCTAGGGCGTTGTCACAGGTGACACGCCCCTTCCGGCCCACTCGACCCCAAAAAAGCAAAATCCCGGGCCGCGTAATCAGCCCGGGATTTTTATTTCCAAAGTTCGGTCCGAAAGCTAACCGACGATCTCGCTCAGGCAGAAATTGAGAGCGATCTCTCGCTCTGCGGAAGCGGGGCTGTCCGAGCCGTGGACCGAGTTCTCGCCCACCGAGCGACCATAAAGCTTGCGGATGGTGCCCTCGGCCGCCTTGGCCGGGTCGGTTGCCCCCATCACCTCGCGATACCGGGCAATCGCGTTCTCACCCTCCAAAACCTGCACAACAATCGGGCCGGACGTCATGTAGTCGCAAAGTTCGCCATAAAACGGGCGATCTTTATGCTCTTCGTAGAATTTCTCGGCCTGCGCCTTGGTCCAACGCACGCGCTTTTGCGCCACGATGCGCAGTCCGGCTTGCTCGATGAGCGCGTTGATTGCGCCGGTCAGGTTCCGCTCGGTCGCGTCCGGCTTGATGATGGAGAGTGTACGCTCGATGGCCATATCTGCCCTCTGCCTTCCTATCCGCTGCTGGTTGGCGCCGGGTTATAGCCGCCACCCTGCGGGCCAGCAAGGGAGCCGGCCATGATCCATGATGAGCGAACGGCCGCAGTTCTATCGCCGGTTGCTGCCTTCCCCGCCGACAACGCAATGTTTATAACCTTCGCGGGCGGGCACACATCCGATACAAATAACGCTATTCATCGCGTTGAAGCTTCGGAAACCGTGCCGGCGATCACGGGCAAACAGCACGCCACTGCGCTTGCTGGCGGGCAGATACACACCTTATGCTCCGCGCGAGCGTCTGATTCAGGTGCAAACGAGTGTGAATGAGCGATGGCGGGGCCTGCTCCTCCGATAGAGTGGTATATAGCGCGCGACGGTAAGCAGTACGGCCCGCTTACGGACCTGGAAATGCGCAAGTTCGTCGAGCTTGGGCATCTGCGTCCGTCCGATCTTGTCTGGCGGTATGGTTTTCCGGATTGGCGGCCGGCCCTCGCCGTTTTCCCGCCCCAGCCGCGCCCTCAGCCTGCGCCGCCGCCTCAAACCGGTCGGCAACCCGAGCAACGGGGGTCGGCGGAGATACGCGACCGAGCACGTGAATATCAGCCTTCTTCCCAGCGGCAGCAGCCGTCCCCGTCTTTTGCTTCCGGTCCGGCGCGAACGGCCACATTGAACACCCCTGTAGCTGTATCGGGCCCATTCGACCATGAGGACGAAGAGGAGTTCGAGGACGAATTCGAGCCGGAGCCGCCGCGCCGGGGCCGCCGCAAACTGATCGTCGCGGGCGTTCTGCTGTTGCTTGGCGCCGCCTTGTGGCTTGCCGTCGACCTTATTCCGAGCCCCACACAGATCATTGCTCTCATAGATGGCGGCGCGCGGAGTTCCGGGACGCCCGAAAACGATAACTCGGAGACAGCCACTGCCGAGGAACAGAGTACGGCTGCCCTCCAGACCGAGCAGGAGGAAGCCACCTCCCAGCTCGCCATGCTGGATCAAAGCGAGCTCTGGCAGCTGCTCAAGCGGGACTACCCGGAATGGTATCAGCAGCGGGTTCAGGAGATCGCGCGTCTCAAACTGGAAGGCCATGACGAAGCCGCGATCACCCGGCATCTGGCCCAAAGCGTCGTGCAGCTTCGCCGTGAGAATGCACAGCAGGCCCTCTCTGCGTCACCAGCTGCCGTGCGGAAAATCGCGGAAAGCTTTCTCGAAAACCTGAAGCATCTGGCGGCTCAGAGCGTCGATGCCTGCTACGGCTTCATCAGTCGAGGCGAGACGAGCCCGCATGTGCTGGAGCTCATGGATTCGGCTGAGCATGCCGAGGTTCTGCAGAAGCAGGTGGCTGCGGTTTTCGAGGCCATCGCCGAAGGCAGGAACACGCCGTTTTCGCACATGCCGCCGCGGCAGTCAGACTACCAAGCTCTCACGCAGGCTTTGGCGGGGTTGGGCTGGACCAACAACGAGGTGCAGCTTTTCTCCAACCCGCGCGCGCTGGCACAGGCCCCTCCTGAGCAAGTCTGTCGTCTCGTGACCGACTGGTTCGCGGCGCAGCTTTCGATTGAAGATGAAGAGGTCCAGCTCAGGTTGCTGGTCGAATCCTTGAAGCCTGTCGTCGCTGGGTAATCCGACAGGGGCCTTGCTTTGACGGCGGAAGTGACAAGCGGCGGTTGAGCCGTTATCTCCGGCCGGATGCTGCACATCAACGACCTGACATTCCGGATCGAAGGCAAGCTGATCTTCGATGGCGCCACGGCAGCCATTCCGGCCGGACACAAGGTAGGCCTCGTCGGCCGTAACGGCGCGGGCAAGACCACCCTTTTGCGCATCCTCACCGGGGAGCTCTCCCCCGACGGCGGTTCGGTCAGCATGCCGAAGCATACCCGCATCGGCTATGTGGCCCAGGAGGCTCCCGGCGGGGATGAAAGCCTAATCGATTGGGTTCTTTCGGCCGATACCGAGCGTGCCAAGCTGCTAGCAGAAGCAGAAACGGCCACCGACCCCCACCGTATTGCCGACATCCACCAGCGCCTCGCCGACATCGACGCCCACTCCGCGCCGGCACGCGCGGCCCAGATCCTCGCCGGCTTAGGCTTCGACGAAGCAGCCCAGCGCCGACCCTGTCGAGAATATTCAGGCGGCTGGCGTATGCGCGTAGCTCTGGCGGCCGTTCTCTTCCTCGAGCCCGAGCTGCTGCTCCTCGACGAGCCGACGAACTACCTCGACCTCGAAGGCACGCTGTGGCTCGAAAGTTATCTCGCCACCTATCCGCACACGGTACTGATCGTCAGCCATGATCGCGACCTGCTCAATCGCGTCGTCAATTCGATCCTCCACCTCGATCGCGGCAAGCTGACCCTGTATTCGGGTACCTACGACGACTTCGAGGAAATGCGGCGCGAACGGATCAACCAGCAGCTCGCGCTCAAGAAGCAGCAGGACGAGCAGCGCCGCCGGATCGAGGCTTTCATCGCCCGCTTCAAGGCCAAGGCAACCAAGGCGGCACAGGCGCGGAGCCGCATGAAGGTCCTCGAGCGGATGAAGCCGATCGTCGCCGAGGTCGAGCAGAGCGTGGTGCCGTTCACCTTCCCGAAAGCGGAGAAGGCGCTGGCCAGTCCGCTCATTCGGCTCGAGGATGTCACCGTCGGCTATGGCGACACGCCGGTGCTGCGCAATCTCAATCTGCGGATCGACAACGACGATCGCATTGCACTGCTCGGGCAGAACGGCAACGGCAAGAGCACGTTCGCGAAGCTCATCGCGGGCAAGCTCGCGCCGATGTTAGGCCGCGTCATCAAGGCGAGCCGGCTCGAGGTCGGCTATTTCGCCCAGCACCAACTTGACGAGCTCGATCCCGCCAAGACGCCTTACGACTACATCACGCGGCTGATGCCGGATGCGAGCGAAGCGCAAAGGCGCACGCGGCTCGGCGGCTACGGCTTTGGCGCGGACAAGGCGGACACGCGCTGCGCAAACCTGTCAGGCGGCGAGAAGGCGCGGCTGCTCTTCATGCTCACCGCGTTCCACGGCCCGCACCTGCTCATTCTCGACGAGCCGACAAACCACCTCGATGTGGACAGCCGCGAGGCACTGACACAGGCGCTCAACGAGTTCGAAGGCGCCGTCATTCTCATCAGCCATGATCGCCATCTGGTCGACGCTTGCGCGGATCGCCTCTGGATCGTCCGTAATGGCACCGTAACGCCCTTCGAGGGCGACATGGACGATTATCGCCAGCAGCTCCTTGCGGAGCGCACCGCGCGAAATCGCGAAAAAGCGAAGGCCGCGAGCGGTGCAGAACAACGGATGGGCCGGGCCGAGCAACGCCGCGCGGCTGCGGAGCGTCGCGCTGAACTCGCGCCGCTAAAGAAAGCCATGCAGGAAGCTGAAAAACAGGTTGAGCGGATTACAGCCGAGCTTGCGAAGCTGGACGCCGCCCTCGCCGACCCGGACCTTTACGCGCGCGATCCCGCCAAAGCACAGCAGCTTTTGATTACGCGTGGGCAGGCAGCTAAGAAACTGGCCGAAGCGGAAGAAGCCTGGCTTGCCGCAACCGAAGCCTACGAGGCGGCGGCCAGTTCAAATACCGATGCGGTGGCGTAAGCTGCGCCACCTCAAAATTTGCCGGTTCGCTCAGAATTGCCGCACTAGTCGCCCGGGATTGGTTCAGAGCAGCAGGTGCGACCCGTCGCACCACGGGGCGTCGTCCGTGTTCTTGCAACCACAAAGATTGACGACACCGGAGGTCTCGGCCACGAACCGCACGGGCTCGATGCCAGTGCCCTGATGCGATCCATCGCAGAAGGGCTGCCTCTTCGAGCGCCCGCACGCGCACCACAGGTAAGCCTTGCCCTCGACGACCTCGACCTGATAAGGGCCCTTCTGGGCAACGATGGGTTCCTCAGCCATCCCCTTGTTCTCCCGTGACTCTGAGGCTTGTGTGCGGGTCTAGGCGAGCCCATGCCCCCTGTCTAGGCGGCAGAGCGCCCCGTGCGTCAGTCGATACCTGCCGCGCTCATTTTTCACTACCCCTCCGTGGCCGCGATTGCCTAGTACTAGCGACGGCAACCGATCCAGATTTTTTGGGGAACAGCTTATGCGGCACGGCGGCAAGATTCTTATCGACCAGCTTGAGAAGCAGGGGGTCACGGCGGCGTTCACGGTACCGGGCGAAAGCTTCCTCGCCGCGCTCGATGGGCTGTTCGACTCGAAGCAAATCAAGACGATTATTTGCCGTCAGGAAGGCGGCGCCTCGATGATGGCCGAGGCCTGGGGCAAGATGACGGGCAAGCCCGGCATCTGCTTCGTCACACGCGGCCCTGGCGCGGCCAACGCCATGAGCGGCCTGCACGTCGCGCAGCAGGACTCGACGCCGATGATCCTGTTCCTCGGCCTGCCTGGCGAGCGGCACGAGGATCGCGAAGCTTTTCAGGAAATCGACACCAAGCGGCTCTTCTCGTCCTTCGTGAAATGGGCTGCTGTCATCCGCTCGATCGATCGCATCCCCGAGTACGTCAGCCGCGCTTTCCACGTCGCTTCATCCGGCCGCCCTGGTCCGGTAGTGCTGGGCTTGCCGGAAGACATGCTGTCCGCTCGCGCCGAGGCAAAGGATGCGCGCCCGGTGCGCTTTGCGGCGGCAGCGCCAAGCCCTGTGGTGATAGCGGAGTTCGCCGACCTTCTCGCCAGCGCCCAGCGCCCGCTTATGATCATCGGTGGCCCTGGCTGGAGCACAACCGTCGAGGCCCGCATCAAGAGCTTCGCCGAGCGTTTCGATCTGCCGGTTGCAGCGGCCTTCCGCTTCCAGGACTACATGGATAACCGGCACCCCTGTTATGTCGGCCACGCTGGCATCGGCATCGATCCCAAGCTGGCAGCCGCCGTCAAGGACGCGGACCTGCTCATTGTCGTCGGCGCGCGGCTCGGCGAGATGACGACGAGCGGCTACACGCTGATCGACATTCCCAACCCGTCGCAGAAGCTCGTGCACATCCATCCGAGCCCGGATGAGCTCGGCACCGTTTACGCGCCCGATCTCCCGATCACGTCGACGGCAGAAGGCTTTGCCGCGGCCCTCGACGCATTGCAGCGGCCGGCCAATATCCCGTGGCGCCAGCGGCGCGCGGAACTCCGCGCGGCCTACGAGGCCACGCTGGAGCCGATCCCGACGCCGGGTGACGTGCAGCTGGGGCAGGTTGTCCACACCCTCTCCGAAATGCTGCCCCCGGAGGCGATCGTTGCCAACGGGGCTGGAAACTATGCGTCGTTCGTCCACCGGTACTTCCAGTACAAGGGCTATCGCACGCAGCTCGCTCCGACCTCCGGTTCGATGGGGTACGGACTGCCGGCCGCCATTGCTGCCAAGCTTGCCGAGCCTGAGCGCCCCGTGGTGGCATTCGCCGGCGATGGTTGCTTCATGATGACGAGCCAGGAGCTGGCCACAGCCGTTCAGTACGGGCTCAACGTGGTGACCATCGTCTGCAACAACGGCATTTACGGCACCATCCGGATGCACCAGGAGAAGAAGTACCCAGACCGCGTTGTCGGCACGTCTCTGGTCAATCCGGACTTTGCCGCGTTCGCCCGCAGCTTCGGTGCCCACGGTGAGACCGTGCAGAGGACGGAGGAATTCCGCCCGGCGTTCGAGCGCGCGCTTGCCTCTGGTAAGCCCGCGGTGATCGAGCTGAAGATCGATCCGGAAGCGATCACGCCTCGGCAGTCCCTGAGCCAGATCCGCGGGACTGGTGTGAAAGACTAATCGGCTGGGCAGCCAGACCTGCCCCTTTCTCGCTGCTAGAAGGGGTGAGTACGAAACGAAGGAGGACGCCGTGCCATCATCCGGCGTCCCTCTTTGCTGTCTGTGCCCGCACGAACTCGAAAAAGGTTGGCCAAACCGCGGCGCGCTCTGATCGGAGTGGAAAACGTTAATCCGATTTTGTCTCGGAATGATCAGCCGTTAAGCGTGTTTTCAGGCCGTATTCGACCAAAATCACGCCAGCGATTACAAATAGAGTAACGATCCCGTCGTTAAGCGGGGTCCTGACGAAGCTGGTCGATCACTCAGTGTAGGCGCTGTCCCGTGCCGGCGCCGGGTGTGAGTTAACCACTTCGCCGCAGACATTCGGCCTAAGCCCCTGCGGGCGCCGGATTGTTCTCCTGATGACTCTCCCCCTCGCCTTCGTCCCCTCCTCCACCCGGAGGAGGGGACTTCAATTCAGGCACGCGAGATCGTCCGTGTTCAGGCCGCCTCGGCGAAGTCCAGGCGGAAGTTGTGTTGCTCAGCGAGTAGCTGGATGGCCCGCTCGGCTTCCGCCTTGGGCAGCGGGGTGAACGGCGGCAACACCTCAGCCCAACCTTCGTCCTGACGGTAGTGCGCGATGAGCGCCTTCAGCGTCGGGATCATCGGGAAGGACTGGATCGTCTTGCGCAGCGCAGAAATCTCGGCCTGCATGGCGTCTGCCTCCGGCCCGCGCCAGTTGTCATAGAGACGGCGCATGGCCCGCGCACCAACGTTCGCCGTAGCGGAGATCACGCCCGCAGCGCCATGCCGCAAGCCGTCGAGCAAGAAGAGCTCAGAGCCCGGGAACAGCTCAAAGTCCGGGAAGGCCTCGAGGATCGCCTTCATGTTCGACCAGTCGCCGGAAGAGTCCTTGAGACCGACGACAATACCCGGGAATTCGTTCTTGAGCCGCTCGATGAGCTTCAGCGAGAAGCCGACCTGCGCGACCGGCGGGATGTGGTAGAGGTAGACCCGCAGACGGTCATCGCCGACCTCGTCGATCACCTGCGCAAAGAAGCGGAAAAGTCCCTCCTCGCTCGGGTTCTTGTAGTAGAACGGCGGCAGCATCAGCACTCCACCACAGCCGAGATCGACTGCGTGCTGCGTCAGCATCGCCGAGTCGGCGACGGAGCAAGTGCCAGTACCCGGCATCAGCTTGGCCGGATCGATGCCGGCGTCGACGAGCTCCTCCAGAAGCTCCATACGATCGTCGAGTCCGATGGAGTTCGCCTCGCTGGTCGTGCCAAACGGCGCGAGCGCGGTGCAGCCATCCTCAAGTAGCCACTCGGCGTGCTCGATGAAGCGGTCCGGGTCCGGCGCGCCATCCTCGCCGATAGGCGTGAGCACCGGCGCAATCACGCCGGAAAAGTTTGGAGGGACCTTCATAGCGGATTTCCTGTCCTTCTAACCTGCAATTCTTGTTTCTCACCACGCCCGATCATGGCATCGGGATCGACGGCTGCTGGACCGGTACGTGATAACCTCTCTGGACTGCGGGCCTGTCTGCGATTGCACGATACCAGCGCAGCACGTTCGGGAACTGGTGGAGATCTACCCCCTGCCACTCAAAGCGCGACACCCAGGGCCAAGTGGCAATATCTGCAATCGAATACTCCCCGGCCATGTATTCGACCTCGGCCAGCCGCTTGTCGAGCACGCCATAAAGCCGCAGCGCCTCTTTCGTGTAGCGCTCCTCGGCGTATGGGGCTTTCCCCTTGTTGAATTTCACGAAGTGGTGGACCTGGCCGAACATCGGCCCGACCCCGCCCATCTGCCACATCAGCCACTCGACGGTGCGCCAGTGGGCCTCGCCTTCCTTGGGCCATAGCTTACCCGTTTTCTCGGCGAGGTACATGAGGATGGCGCCGGATTCGAACAGCGACAAACCCGTGTCGCGATCGACGATCGCGGGGATGCGGTTGTTCGGGCTGATCTTCAAGAACGACGGGTCAAACTGCTCCCCTTTGGTGATGTCGATGGGGTGGACCGTATAAGGCAGCCCCACCTCCTCGAGCATGATGGAGACCTTGCGCCCGTTGGGCGTCGACCAAGTGTAAAGATCGATCATCGCGTGCTGCTTTCCTTTCATCGGGCGCTCGCGGCGCCGGAGCCTATGCCAAACCGACCATCGGCTGCAATGGTCGTCATGGTTCACATCAATAGAGCCGTGTGGCGAGGATCCATCCAGTCACGAAGATTGGAGACAACGCCGTTGAGATAACGACAGCCGTAGAGATGAATTCTGACTCTGTTTTGTACTCCGCCGCGAAGATGGTGATAAGCACCCCGACAGGGGTGGCCGCCGCGACAACGATGACGGCGGTGATATCCGGCGGCAGCCCCATCGCGATGCAAATCAGCCAGCTCAATATGGGCGACACGAGGAACTTGAGCGTCAGGATCAGCAGCTGAGGACCGAATTCAAAGTTGATGTTCCGCGCCGCCGCGATCTGGGCACCCAGCGTGTAGAGGGCGAGCGGGGTGAAGATGGAGCCCAAGAACTGCAGCGGCTGGCTCACCACAACCGGCAGTTCGATTCCAAAGCCTCGCAGGGCAATCCCAAGAATGACTGACGGGATAAGAGGTGTCTCGAAGGCGTTGCGCAGCTTCCCAAGCTTGCTGCCGCCCGAAGGCGCGAGCAACCATACGCCGACCGTGCAAACAAGGATCGCCATCAGCGCGGTGAGCACCGACTGGTAGATGAGGTAATCTGGGCCGAACGCCAGCTGCGTCACCGGAATGCCGAAGAAGCCGACGTTCGCATAGGCCGTGCCGAGGCCCATCATGGGACCAAGGGAGCGGCGCATGCGAAACGCCAGAACCAGCAGCCACCCAAGCGGGATCAGGATCATGAACTGGATGAAGCCGAAGTAGAAAACCGGCCAGATCACTGAAAGCGGCTGCTTCCCGGTCGAAAGGAAGTGCACGAGGAACGCCGGCATGACGACATAGACCTGCAGCCGGTTGAGACTGCCCACGTCCAGCTTGAGGCGTGGTTGCAGGATCCAGCCGAGCGCCACGAGGGTGATGATCGGCAGAGTAACCTGCGTCAGGATTTCCAGGAAAAGCGACATCCCCCTCCCCGCTTATCGCTCGTGCTGGCGAGCGCCGCCTATCAGAATTGCGTGCCAACACGCAAGCTGCGCGGAGAATGGGGATGTCGCCCACCGGCTACAGTGCCGCAGGCAGAGCGGATGAACGTCTGAGAGTAGGCTTTGATCGCTTCGGAATCTGACTGGACCGGCAATTAACGGGCTGGAGAAGCCCACGCTCAATCTCCATCAAGGCTTCCGTCAGCACACGAACGGCGGATGGGAAATCGCCGTTGTAGAGCACAGGTGCGGAGATCACCCCACCGGCACGGCCCTCCAACCGTTGCGCGATCTTTGGCCCGACAATGCGCTGCAGACGGGCCGTCGGCGATAGCGAGGCGCGAACTGCCTCAAGGCGGTCCGCCAGGTTGATGACGCGCAGGCTCGGGAAGGCGTCCCGCAACTGTGGGACCACATGAGCCGGCGCAACGACGACTGCCGTAGCGCCCTGCTCTACGATGGTCTCGATGTTCGCCGGCAGACCAAAGCTGTGCCCATCGGCCTGCCACGTGACGATGAACCGTTGATCGCGGTCGATATCCCGAAAAATACTGCGATTGACCCAGATTTCCGCGTCCGGAAGGCCGTTGCGCCGTGTCGTGATGCGCTTCGGAAACTCAAGGCTGGTGGATGGCATCCTCCGCCGCACGGCGGTCAGCAGAAAATCCAGCGCAGAGGTGTCTGCAGCCGTCACGACGACGATCTGGCCAGACGGACGCGCAACTCGTGTACCAGACCTTCGTAATGAGCTCGCTCGCGGCGGCATGGCCGGATCCTGACAGGCGTTGCGACGAAATCTGGCCATCGACTGGAATTTTCTCCCCTCTCGCCTGTCAGATCAGATCTGACTCGGCCTGATTTGTCGATTGTTCCCCGGTCACGGTCCTGCCGCCTAATCCGTGGAAGGCCAATTTGCCGACACAGTTTCGCCACAATACAACCAACGATTGAATTTCGTTAACGTATCGCGTCCTGGAACGCGCTCCCCACTCCTGAGCGCTCTGTCGGCACCTCGCAACCTCCAGGAGGTTTAGTGGTATGACCATTTCCTCAGACGCCGTCGTCTCTTCGCTGCTCGATAGTTTTGCCGCCGCGCAGGTGCGCGAATATCCCTTCCGTCACTGGCTGCTTTCGCGCTGCTTTCCGGAAGAGGTTGTCGACGAGGTGCTAGAACTTCCCTTCCCCGCGCCTCAGCTCGGCGGCGTTTCGGGCAAGCGGGAGATCCATAATGCGACGAGGAAATATTTCGACGTCGAGAATCGCGCGCGTTTTCCAGTGATCGCTGCCGTTGCCGAGGCGTTGCAGGATCCGCGCGTGACGGCCGCGGTGGAGCGCACATTCAAGACGCAACTTGGCGGCTCCTATCTACGGATCGAATACGCGCAGGATACGGACGGTTTCTGGCTCGAGCCGCACACAGATCTTGGCGTGAAGCTGTTCACGTTCCTGATCTATCTCTCCCGTGATCCCAGCCACGCTGATCTCGGGACGGACCTCTACGACCTGGAGAAGCGGCATGTGGGCCGTTCGCCCTTCGCCTCGAACGCCGCGATGATCTTCGTGCCCTCGGATATCACCTATCACGGCTTCGAGCCGCGCAAGATCAATGGCGTGCGGAAGTCGCTGATCATCAACTACGTGACGGCTGAATGGCGCTCACGCGAACAGCTCGCTTTCCCGGATCAGCCCATCGTCAGCATGGCCGAAGCAGCCTAATCTGACCCATCGCCTTACGCCAATGCCGCCTTCCGGCTCCTGCGCCAGTGGGCGGCGACGGCCCCGATCAACATCAGCGCTGCAATAGTCAGAAGCGCTGCAGAAATCGGTCGGGTGAAAAAGACCGATAGATCGCCCTGGCTGATTTGCACGGCTCGGCGGAACTGGATTTCGGACAGTGGTCCGAGGATCAGGCCGACGATAACCGGCGCGATCGGATAGTCCAAGCGCCGCATCATGCAGCCGAGGAGACCAAGGAGGATCAAAGCGATGACGTCGACCAACGACCGGTTGATCCCGTAGACGCCTAGCATCGCAAACACAGAGATGCCGCCATAAAGCCAGGGCTTGGGAATGTAGAGCAATCGCACCCAAAGGCCGACGAGTGGCAGGTTGAGCACGAGCAGCATCGCGTTGCCGATCAGCAGGCTCGCGATCAGGCCCCAGACAAGAGCGCTGTTCGACGAGAACAACAGTGGCCCCGGCTGCAAACCGTATTGCTGGAATGCGGCTAGCATGATCGCTGCGGTCGAGGACGTCGGCAGTCCGAACGTCAGCAGGGGAACAAGAACGCCCGCAACAGCAGCATTGTTGGCCGCTTCGGGTCCGGCCACCCCTTCGATGGCACCCTCGCCAAACTCCTCCGGTTTTTTTGAAAGCGACTTTTCGACCTTGTAGGAAATGAAAGTCGGAAGCTCGGCGCCGCCCGCCGGAAGAGCTCCGAACGGAAAGCCGATCAGCGTGCCCCTGAGCCACGGCTTCCACGAACGCGCCCAGTCCTCACGCGTCATGAACGCCCGGCCTTTGACCGGGATGATTTCCTCGCGCCGCAGATCTGCGCGTGAAGCGAGATAAAGCGCTTCACCGACAGCAAACAGCGCAACGGCGACGAGCACGACGCCAAGTCCGTCTTGCAATTCGAGGATGCCGAATGTGAACCGCGATTGGCCCGTCTGCTGATCTATGCCGATGAGCCCGATGGTTATGCCCACGAACAGCGAGACCAGTCCGCGCAATACCGAGCTGCCTAGCAGCGCCGAAACGGCCGCGAACGCCACGACCATCAGCGAGAAATAGTCGGCCGGACCGAACAAGAGCGCGAGCTTCACCACCTCGGGTGCCAGCACGGCCAGGAGCAACGTGCCGATAAGGCCGGCCACAAAGGAGCCAATGGCCGACGTCGCCAACGCCGCCGCTCCGCGCCCCTTCCGGGCCATCTTGTTGCCGTCGATGGTGGTGACGAGCGAGCCCGTCTCTCCCGGCGTGTTGATCAGAATGGCCGTTGTCGAGCTGCCGTACATGGCCCCGTAGTAAAGGCCGCCGAACATGATGAATGCTGCGGTGGGATCGAGTTTGTAGGTGACCGGCAGCAGCAGCGCGATCGTCAGTGCCGGGCCGATGCCCGGAAGAATGCCGATCGCCGTGCCCAGCGTGACGCCGACCAGCGACCACAGCAGATTGAGCGGGGTGAAAGCGACCGCGAAGCCGTGGGCGAGATTGCTGAAGACGTCCATGCCTCAGCCACCGAGCAAACTGTCAAACACGGACCCCAGAGGCAACACGAGCCCGAGCCCATATGAAAACGCGACGAGGATGACCGCACCGATGAGGATCCCGATGCCGAGGTCGAGGATCAGGCGGCGCGAGCCGAAGGCGCGGGCGACGGCCGCAAAGAGAAGCGCGGTCGCAACGGCGAAGCCGAGCGGCTCCACGGTCAGGAGAAAAAGAGTCGGACCGGCAAGCGCCGTCAGAAATGACGGCCAGTCATTCTCGGGAGTTTGAGCGGCACCTTCGGCCTCCGCAGCATCGCGTGAGCCAAAAAGCTCAACCACGATGGTCGCGATGCCCAGCACCACAAGTGCGACCGCCACGATCGAGGGAAAGAGTCGCGGACCGAGAAGAACCACTGCCGGCGACACATGAATGTCTTGCGCGCTGATGAAAAGCCCGGCGCCGATGAGCACGAGCGCCAGCCCCAAGAGCGCGTGGGCATTGAAGCGACCTGCCACGTAACTCTCCGGATGCTCAGCGCTGTCGCCAGCATGTGTTCTGGCGGCAGCTCTCAAGGCGGAACTTCGCGACTACTGCACGAGACCGACCGACTTCAGAATATCGGTCACCCGCGCATTTTCCTCGGCAAGGAAACGCTCGAATTCAGGGCCGGAAAGATAGCTGTCGAGCCAGCTCCGCTCCTTAAGCTTTTGTTGCCACTGCTCCGACTTCACCATCGCATCGATGACAGCGGTCAGCTTCTCGCGATCAGCCTGCGAAATGCCGGGCGGTGCCATCACAGCGCGCCAATTGCCGATGACGAGATCGACTCCCTGCTCCTTGAAGGTTGGCGCATCAATGTCAGGAATACGCTGGTCGCTGCTCACGCCCAGCCACCGCAACTGTCCGGCCTTGACCTGCGGCTCGAACTCCGAAGCGCCGCCGATCCCCAGCGTGACGTGGCCGCCAAGGATCGAGGCCATGGCCTCGCCACCGCCGGAATGGGCGATGTAGTTGACCTTCGCAGGATCGACGCCCACAGCCTTGGCGAACAGCGCGGCGGTGATGTGATCCGTTCCACCCGCAGAGCCGCCGCCCCAGGAAACCGAGCCCGGATCGGCCTTGAGCTTGGCGACGAGGTCATCGAGCGTCTTCAGCTCAGAATTCACAGGCACGGCGATCGCCTCCCATTCGGAGGTAAGCCGCGCGATCGGAGTGACGTCAGCCAGTGTCACCGGCGACTTGTTGGACAGGATGGCTCCGACCATCACGAGGCCGGACACCATCAGCGATTTGCCGTCACCTTTCTTCTTTGCAAACTGCGCGATACCCACGGTGCCGCCGGCGCCAGGCACGTTCTCCACCGTCACGGACTTCACGATGCCAGCGGATTGCAGAACCTCTTGCATGACGCGGGCGGTGCTATCCCAACCGCCGCCTGGTGCGGCAGGCGCCATGATCGTAAGCTGATCCATCTGCTGCGCCGAAGCAGGCAGCGCCAACGTGGCGGCAAGCGCAAAGGCCAAGAAAGTCCGCCGAGTTGTTCTGATGCCCATACGTTGTCCTCCCAGTCGCGTCGGATCTCGGTGATCCCTCCCATTACGACTGGTGTAGTCCGCCGTTACGCGGCTCGGCAACCCCGACAAAAGCAACGCATCGCCTGCACCGGAACATAAGAAAACCGCCGCAAACCCGTCGGCTTGCGGCGGCCCGAGATGAAGAGATGGAGAATGTGGAAAGGTGCTCAGCGCCCCTCTGGCACGGCTGGACCGCTCGGCTGCAGGCGGTCGAGGATGCCACCGCGCGGCGTTTCACCCTGCTTGGGCGCGCCCTCGGTGCCCTGTTGCTGAGCAGCGGGTTCCGAGAAGATAGAGGGCGGCGCGGTCTCCCGCTGCGCCATGATCGTCAGGATCATGCTGGTTACGAAGAAGGCCGCCGCCAGGCCGGCCGTCGTGCGCGTGAGGAGATTGGCCGTTCCGCGCCCTGTCAGGAATCCGCCACCTCCGCCGCCGATGCCGAGCGCGCCGCCTTCCGAACGCTGCAGCAGAACGACCGCCACCAGCGCCGCGGCAATCATGATGTGAATGATGAGGACGACGGTGACCATTTCGGCTCGCTCGGGCTGTAATCGTCGAATTGGAGATCGGGGGCTTCTACACCATCAGGGATGAGACCGCCAGCCCTTCCATCGCCGCAGCAGCATCAGTTGGCAGGTCTGCTCGGCTTCTTCTTGGGAGGCGGCGCTACATTCTCGGCCCTCGGCTTCCGCTTCGGCAGTGGAACAGCCTGATCTCCGGTTGCAGCAGCCGCCGCGACCGGCAGCGGGCAGCGGAAGGTGATTTGCTCGTCCAGCTCGATAAGTCGCTGGATCTCCCGAAGCTTTGCCGCAGGCAAATTGACTGCGGCCCACGCAGCCCCGCGCGCCATCATTTCACGCAAGCCGGTTTGTTCGAGCTGCCCGCGCTCGTCCCGGAGCTTCGCGCACGAGGCATCATCAAGGGGAACGGCAAGAGCGGCCCCGCCCGTCATCAGCAGCGCGCCAAAGGCCAGCAGTGATAATCGTGCTGCGTGGTTTGCGGGCATTTCGGCCTCCTTCCCTGTCGGCCTGCGCAGAGGTTGCGCTTCAAGCGGCATCGACCTTGCAGGCGCGCGCGATTGCAAGCAGATCCTGTGCCTTGAGGCTGGCACCGCCGACCAGAGCGCCATTAACGTTCGGGACGGCAAGCAGTTCGGCAGCATTCGAAGGTTTGACCGAGCCGCCATAAAGAATGCGCATCTCGCGGCCCTGGGTGCCGTACTGATCTATTAACGCTCGACGGATAAAGGCATGCACCTCGGCCACCTCCGCCGGCGTCGGTGTGAGACCGGTACCAATAGCCCACACCGGCTCGTAAGCCACGATGGTGTCCGCTGCTGTGCCAGCTTCAGGCAGCGAACCCACAAGCTGCCGCGCGATGATGTCGAGCGTGAGTCCGGCGCGGCGCTGTCCCGCTGTCTCGCCAATGCACACGATCGCCGTCAGGCCAGCCCGCAGCGCCGCCTCTGCCTTGGCCTTCACGATCCGGTCCAGCTCGCCATGGTCGGCCCGCCGTTCCGAATGGCCGACGATCACGGCGGTGGCGCCTGCATCGTGCAGCATCTCAGCCGAGATGTCGCCGGTATGCGCGCCTTGCGGCAACCAGTGGCAATCCTGCGCGCCAACGGCCAGGCGTGACCCTTTCGCCATCTCCGCCATCAGCGCGATGAGCGTTGCCGGCGGGCAGATCATCACGTCGACGCCGTGCGAGATCTCGCCTGCCGTCAGCGCATCGCGCACGGTTTGGGCCTCGGCCAATTGAGCCCTGAGGCCATGCATTTTCCAGTTGCCGGCGATGAGCGGCCGAACGGAAGGGGCGGGAGAATTGGCGGACATGCGAGCGGTTCTCAGTCTCTATGACGCGTAGGTGATCCTGAAGCGCGTGGGTATGATCTGGTGATCCTGCCTTGCATTCAAGAACAGGGTGGGCTTCTTATCACATCGTTCCTGACGTGGCGTGACCACTTGGGCACGACGTGTCTCGAATAGTCGGTCGATAGTTAACCAAGAACATCAAGGATCTGCCTGGTCGATGTTAGACGCCCTGCGCCGCGGTACCACATCATGGGTGGCCAAAATCCTCTTCGGGGTGCTCGTCCTTAGCTTCGCTGTTTGGGGCGTCGCCGACGTTTTCACCGGTTATCGCGAGGGCGCTCTGGCCAAAGTTGGCGACCGCGAAATTTCTGTCGACGAGTTCCAGCGGGCGCTGCAGGTCGAGCTCGACATGATCGCGCGGCAGATCGGTCGACGCCCAACCCTGGACCAAGCGCGTGCGTTCGGCATCGACAGGCGTGTGCTGTCCCGCCTCGTGGGCGGCGCAGCCGTGGACGCCCATGCCGACGAGCTGCGGCTCTCCATTACGGATGAAGCGGTGGCGGAAGCGATCCGCACCGATCCGGCCTTCCAGAACCCGGATGGGACCTTCAATCGCCTCGCAGTTGAAAATGTTGCCCGCGAGCTTGGCCTTACCGAGCGCGGGCTGCTCGCCTTGCGGCGCAAGGAAGAGATCCGTCAGCAGATCACCGAGGCCCTTACCTCCGGCGTTTTCGTGCCCGACGTGCTCGTGAACGCCCTGCACGCCTATCGCAACGAGGCACGTACGCTCGAGCACTTCACCATCGACCCGAATGTGGCCATCACCCTGCCGGAGCCGGATCCGGCCAAGCTGAAGGAGCTTTACGAAAGCGAGAAGCAGCGTTTCGTGACGCCGGAATATCGGAAGGTCGCCTATCTCGGCCTGACCATGGACGAGGTAAAGAAGCGGGTGCCGATCACCGACGAGGAAATCGCAGCCGCTTACGAGCATGACAAGGCCCGCTACGAGGTGCCCGAGCGGCGGCGCCTCCTGCAGATCCCGTTCCAGTCACGTGAGGAAGCCGAGAAAGCGGCTGCGGAAATCGCCGGCGGCAAGAGCTTCGAGGACGTGGCCAAGGAAAGAGGCATCTCCGAGGAGGATTACACACTGGGGCTGCTGGCGAAGTCCGACATGATCGACCCGAAGGTGGCGGATGTTGCCTTCAGCCTCGACAACGGTGCCGTCTCGGGCGTCATCGAGGGCCGCTTCGCGACCGTTCTTGTGAAAGTGACGGAGATCCAGCCCGGCAAGCAAATGACGCTTGAGGAAGTCAAGGATCAGGTGCGCGAGCGGCTCGCCGAAGATAAGTCCGCGCCCGAGCTCAACCGGCTGCATGACGAAATCGACAATCGCCGCGCTGGCGGCATGCCGCTCAAGGACATCGCTGCCGAGCTAAACCTGCCCTTCGTCGAAATCGAGGCCACCGACCGCCAAGCGAAGACGCCCGATGGCAAGCCTGCTATCGAAGGCCCTGACGCCCAGCGCATTGTGAACGCCGCCTTTGAGGGTCAGGTGGGCTTCGAGAGCGACTACATCGAGCTGTCGGACGGCGGTTACGGCTGGGTCGACGTGCTCTCTGTTACCGAGTCCCGCCAGCGCTCGTTCGAGGAAGCTGAAGCCGACGTGAAGGCCCTGTGGCGCGAACGCGAGGTGCGCCGCATGCTCTCAGAGCTTGCGAGCAAGATCGTCGGGCGCGTGAAGAACGGCGAGAGCATGGAGACGCTGGCTCGGGAGGTCGGCGGCAAGGTGGAGACAGCCAGCAACGTCAAGCGGATCGGCGGTGCGCCCGGCCTGCCGGAAAGCGCCGTGGGCCAAGCCTTCACGCTGCCTCAGAACGGCGCGGGCTCTGCAGAAACGCGCGACGGCAATTCACGGGTCATCTTCAAGGTCACCGAGATCACACCCGCGCCGACGGCCACTCCGGAGGAGCTCAACCGCATTCGGAGCGAGCTCACCCAGCAAATGGAAGGTGATGTGCTGACCGAGTACGTCACCGCCTTGCAGGACCGACTCGGCGTCGACATCAACCAGACAGCGTATCTGCGCGCCGTCGGCGTGAGCCAGCAACAATAGGATGGCGTCGGTGAGCATGTATTCGACCGCTGGCCTCGAGCTGTCGCCGGCTTTTGAGGCCTTTGCCAAGAAGTACAACGCGGGTGAGCCGCAGGTCGTGTCCACCCGGCTCATCGCCGATCTCGAGACGCCGGTCTCGGCCTACCTCAAACTGACGACCGCGCCCGGTCGCAGCTCGCGCATGAGTTTCCTGCTGGAGTCGGTCGAGGGGGGCGCCGTGCGCGGCCGCTATTCGATCATCGGCATCGAGCCGGACCTCGTCTGGCGGGCCTTCGGCGAGCGAGCCGAGATCAATACGGAGCCGAGGGAGCATCCCGACAAGTTTGTGCTAGAGGAGCAGCCGACTCTCTCGGCCCTGCGTGCCCTGCTCGCCCGTTCCGCGATCCCGCTGTCGGAGAACCTGCCACCCATGGCTGCCGGCGTGTTCGGCTACATGGGTTACGATACGGTGCGCCTGATCGAGCGGCTGCCCAACCCCCGCCCCGATGTCCTGGGCGTGCCGGACGCCATCCTGATGCGTCCAACGCTCATCATCATCTTCGACTCCGTGAAAGACGAGATGGTGCTTGTGACGCCCGTACGCCCGTCTGCAGGCGTCGGCGCTGAGGAAGCCTACGAAGCAGCGCGGGAGCGGTTGCTGGGCGTGGCAACCACGTTGCAGTCGCCCCTCCCCCATGATGAAGCCGGTAGCAGCCAGATCGAAACCCTGGAGCTGGGCGAGCCCGTCTCGAATACGACCCCGGCCGAATTCATGGCCATGGTCGAGCGGGCGAAGGAATATATTGCCGCCGGCGACGTGTTCCAGGTCGTGCTTTCGCAGCGGTTCTCAATGCCCTTCCCGCTGCCGCCCTTCGCGCTCTACCGGTCGCTGCGCCGGCTCAACCCGTCGCCGTTCCTCTACCATCTCGACTTCGGTGATTTCGCCCTTGTAGGCTCCAGCCCCGAAATCCTGGTGCGCGTACGGCGCGGCGAGGTCACAATCCGCCCGATCGCCGGCACGGCACGGCGCGGCGCGACCGCGGCCGAGGACCAGGCCCTCGCAGAAGCCTTGCTATCGGACCCCAAGGAACGGGCTGAGCACCTCATGCTGCTCGACCTTGGCCGCAACGACGTTGGCCGCGTGGCCGAGATCGGATCGGTCAAGGTGACCGAGCAATTCGTGATCGAGCGCTACAGCCATGTGATGCACATTGTCTCCAACGTGATCGGCCGCCTCGACCCGAAGAAGGATGCCATCGATGCGCTGATGGCTGGCTTCCCGGCCGGCACCGTCTCGGGTGCGCCGAAAGTGCGGGCGATGGAGATCATCGACGAGCTGGAGAAGCACAAGCGCGGGCCATATGCGGGCTGCGTCGGCTACTTCTCGGCGGACGGCCAGATGGACACGTGCATCGTGCTGCGGACGGCCCTTGTGAAGGACGGGGTGATGCACATCCAGGCGGGCGCCGGGCTCGTCTACGACTCGATTCCCGAGAACGAGCAGCAGGAGTGCATCAATAAGGCCAAGGCGCTTGTTCGTGCGGCGGAGGAAGCGGTTCGCGTCGCGGGGCAGATACCGCGGTCTTCTCAACGCGGAAACGGTGGCCCTTTCGCCTGAACGGCGACGGGGGCCGGCTATTTCGCCAAAACCTGTGAGCGAGCAGTGTGGGGAAGCCTCGTTACTTGCCCCTTCGCCCATAGCTCGATTTCGCGACAGTGTTCATTAAAAAATTCGATCCCGGACGGTCGTCCGGGATCGCATTGCATCGCTCCGTTCGGCTCGGAAACGAGCCAGAAGCTATCAGGCGCGATTGAGGCTGTCTTTCAGCGTCTTCGACGGCAGGAACTTCGGGACGTTGGCCGCCGGGATCTTGATCTCCTGACCAGTCGACGGATTACGGCCAGTGCGCGCCGCGCGCTTCGCGACCTTGAACTTCCCAAGCGGCGGAATGCTGACCTCCTGGCCTTTGCTGAGAGCGTTCTCGATGTGCTTGATCATCGCATCGACTGCAGCGCCGGCCTTCTCTTTCGACAGCTCAGCGGCACGGGCCACAGCGTCGATCAAGTCCTTCTTGCTCATCGTTCTACGTCCTCGAAGTTGAGAATGTGACCAGGGCGCTGCAACGAACTGACGAGGCCCAGGTCGAAAAAGTTGCTTCCGGGTGACAGAGCGGTGAACGAAGGACCTCCGCCCGTCAAGTGAAGAAACGCGCTTAGGCCCGCAAACACGGGCAAAATTGCGGAGTTCCCCACCATTTCATGGAAAACCCCGCCGAAATCTCGGCGGGGTTAAGAATGTTGCACATCTAACACATTAGTGCGCGGTGATGTGGGACGTACCCTGCTCGGCCTCTCCACCAGCGACCGCGGCCGCGGGCTCCTCCCAGGAGATGGGCTCGGGCATGCGGACGAGAGCCACCTTGAGCACCTCGTCCATCCGCGAGACAGGGATGATCTCCAGGGCGTTCTTGATGGTCTCCGGAATCTCCGCGAGGTCTTTCACGTTCTCCTCAGGGATCACGACCTTCTTGATGCCGGCCCGGAGCGCCGCCAGCAGCTTCTCCTTAAGGCCGCCGATTGGCAGCACACGACCGCGCAGCGTGATCTCGCCCGTCATCGCCACGTCCTTGCGGACGGGGATGCCGGTCAGCACCGAGATGATGGCCGTCACCATTGCAACGCCGGCTGAAGGACCATCCTTCGGCGTCGCGCCCTCGGGCACGTGGACGTGGATGTCCTTGCGCTCGAAGAGTGACGGCGAGATACCGAAGTCCACCGACCGCGACCGCACGTAGGCGTTGGCGGCCTGGATCGATTCCTTCATCACGTCACGCAGGTTGCCGGTGACCGTCATCTTGCCCTTACCCGGCATCATGACGCCTTCGATGGTGAGGATCTCGCCGCCAACCTCGGTCCACGCCAGACCAGTGACAACGCCAACCTGGTCCTCGAGCTCTGCCTCGCCGTACCGGTATTTGGGCACGCCAAGGTACTTCTCGATGTTGTCCGGCGTGATCTCGACCGACTTGACGCCGTTGCTCAGGATCTCCTTCACCGCCTTACGCGCGAGGCTCGCGATTTCACGCTCCAAGTTACGCACACCGGCTTCCCGCGTGTAGCGCCGGATGATGAGCTTCAGAGCGTCATCGTTGATCGAGAACTCATGGTCCTCGAGCCCGTGCGCCTGCTTCTGGCCCGGAATGAGATGCCGCTTGGCGATCTCGATCTTCTCATCCTCGGTGTAGCCCGCGATGCGAATGATCTCCATGCGGTCCAACAGGGCCGGCGGGATGTTGAGGGTGTTCGCCGTCGTCACAAACATGACGTTCGACAGATCGTAGTCCACCTCGAGGTAGTGATCGTTGAACGTCGAGTTCTGCTCCGGATCGAGCACCTCGAGCAGCGCCGCCGCCGGATCACCGCGGAAATCCGAGCCCATCTTGTCGATCTCGTCGAGCAGGAAGAGCGGATTGGTCCGCTTGGCCTTCCGCATCGCCTGGATCACCTTGCCGGGCATGGACCCGATGTAGGTGCGCCGGTGACCACGGATCTCGGCCTCGTCCCGCACGCCGCCGAGCGACATGCGCACGAACTCACGGCCCGTCGCATTGGCGATCGATTTGCCAAGAGAGGTCTTGCCGACACCCGGAGGACCAACGAGGCAGAGGATCGGACCCTTGAGTTTGTTGGTCCGGTTTTGGACCGCTAGGTACTCGATGATCCGTTCCTTGACCTTCTCAAGGCCGTAGTGCTCCTTGTCGAGGATTTCCTGGGCCTCGGCGAGGTCCTTCTTCACCTTGCCTTTGACGCCCCACGGGATCGAGAGCAGCCAGTCGAGGTAGTTGCGTACCACCGTCGCCTCGGCCGACATCGGGCTCATCTGCTTGAGCTTCTTCAGCTCGGCGAGAGCCTTGTCCTTAGCCTCCTTCGACAGCTTGGTGTTCTCGATCTTCTCCTCGAACTCGGCGATGTCATCGCGCTCGTCGGTATCACCGAGCTCCTTCTGGATCGCCTTCATCTGCTCGTTGAGGTAGTACTCGCGCTGCGTCTTCTCCATCTGGCGCTTGACGCGGCTGCGAATACGCTTCTCAACCTGCAGCACCGCGATCTCGCTCTCCATGAGCGTGTAGACCTGCTCAAGGCGATCCGAGATGACGGTGGTCTCGAGGATCTGCTGCTTGTCGGCGATCTTGATGGCCAGGTGCGAGGCAATGGTGTCAGCGAGCTTCGAGTAGTCCTCGATCTGGCTCACCGTACCCAGCACTTCCGGCGAGATCTTCTTGTTGAGCTTCACATAGCTCTCGAACTGGGACACCGCCGAGCGGGCCAGCGCCTCGACTTCCTCCGTGTTGCCGATCTCTTCCGTAACGCGCTCGACCTCAGCCTCGAAGAAGTCCGGATTGTCCGTGTAGCGCACAATGCGCGCACGCGTAGTCCCTTCGACGAGCACCTTGACCGTGCCATCCGGCAGCTTCAGGAGCTGCAGCACGGATGCCAGCGTGCCCATCTCGTAGATCGCATCCGTTGCCGGATCGTCGTCACCAGCATTCTTCTGCGCTGCGAGCAGGATCTGCTTGTCCGAGCGCATCACCTCCTCGAGCGCGTTGATCGATTTCTCGCGTCCGACGAAGAGCGGCACGATCATGTAGGGGAAGACGACGATGTCGCGAAGTGGCAGAACAGGATAGAGCTCCCGGCCCGCCCCCTTCTCTTTGGTAGCTTTCATATCGCTCATTGTTTTCTCTACTCCCTCCGCCCGTACCGCGTCGTATACCCCGGCCGGAAAGTATGCAGAACTCGTGCCGCATCCACCTTCGTGGAGGCCGAGCCGTCCGATGACAGCATCGTCATCGACTGCGCACCCTTCTGAGTGCTGGTCGGCGCGACCTCTCGCCCAGGAGACTAGAGAGATAGGAACCCCCGGGCCGCACACAAGTCCATCAAAATGACGCTACGCTTCCGCAACCAACCGCGGGCCTCGTCAGGCGCTGGATCCCTTTTCCTCGGCCCGCTCTGAGTAGATCCGAAGCGGCCGCGCTCCGCCCTCGACCACCTCGGGCCCGATCACGATTTCTTCGACCCCTTTCATGCTCGGCAGCTCGAACATCGTGTCGAGCAAAATGGCCTCCATGATCGACCTCAAGCCGCGTGCGCCGGTCTTGCGGTCGATGGCCTTGCGCGCGATCGCCCTCAGCGCCTCCTGCGTGATGGTCAGCTTAACGTCCTCCATCTCAAAGAGCCGCTGATACTGCTTCACCAGCGCGTTCTTCGGCTCCGTGAGGATCTGGACCAACGCATCCTCGTCGAGATCGTCGAGCGTCGCAATCACCGGCAGACGACCGATGAACTCCGGGATCAGGCCGAACTTCAGCAGATCCTCAGGCTCGACATCGCGCAGCACCTCACCGGTCCGCCGTTCATCGGGCGCTATGACACGCGCGCCGAAGCCGATCGAGGTACCTTTGCCGCGCCGCGCAATGATCTTTTCCAATCCGGCAAAAGCGCCGCCGCAGATGAACAGGATGTTGGTCGTGTCAACCTGTAGGAACTCCTGCTGCGGATGCTTGCGGCCACCCTGCGGCGGGACGCTGGCGATCGTCCCCTCCATGATCTTCAGCAGCGCC
This sequence comes from Hyphomicrobiaceae bacterium, assembly GCA_002919265.1. GTDB lineage: Bacteria > Pseudomonadota > Alphaproteobacteria > Rhizobiales > Hyphomicrobiaceae > ZC4RG25. Next base: position 24,770 of record PKEY01000073.1, read on the forward strand.
TGCTGAACACCCTCGCCCGACACGTCGCGGGTGATCGACGGGTTGTCAGACTTGCGGCTGATCTTGTCGACCTCGTCGATGTAGACGATGCCGCGCTGCGCCCGCTCGACGTTGTAGTCGGCGGCCTGCAACAGCTTCAGGATGATGTTCTCGACGTCCTCACCGACGTAGCCAGCCTCCGTCAGGGTTGTGGCATCGGCCATGGTGAACGGCACGTCGAGGATGCGCGCGAGCGTCTGCGCAAGCAGCGTCTTGCCGGACCCCGTGGGGCCGATCAGCAGGATGTTCGACTTGGCGAGCTCGACGTCGTTGTTCTTGGCCGCGTGGTTCAACCGCTTGTAGTGGTTGTGCACCGCGACCGACAGCACACGCTTCGCGTGCTCCTGCCCGATCACGTAGGAATCGAGAACCGCCATGATCTCCTGCGGAGTGGGCACGCCGTCGCGGGACTTCACCAGGGTGTTCTTGTTCTCCTCCCGGATGATGTCCATGCAGAGCTCGACGCATTCATCGCAGATGAATACCGTCGGCCCGGCGATCAACTTTCGCACCTCATGCTGGCTCTTGCCGCAGAAGGAGCAGTACAGGGTGTTCTTTTCTTGCTG
>PKEY01000043.1 GCA_002919265.1 Hyphomicrobiaceae bacterium
CCGAAGAGTACGGCGGGAGTGGGCTGGGCATGGTGGAGGTTGCGCTTATCGTCGAAGAGCTTGCGGCCGCAGGTGGCGGAGCGACTGTCGGTCAGCTCTTTATGATTAATCCTATCTTCGGCGGCATTTCCATTTCACGCTTCGGCACCGACGACATGAAAAGGGAGCTGCTGCCCAAAATCATTTCTGGTGAGATCAACTGCTGTATGGCGCTTACTGAGCCGGATGCAGGCTCCAACAGCCTGGAAATTAAAACCTTCGCAACGCGAATCGGTAACGGTTGGCGCCTTTCCGGTCGCAAAATTTGGATTACCGGTGTTGACGCTGCTCAGAAGATGCTCGTCGTCGCCCGCACGACCAAACTCGAGGACGCGCAGCGACGCACACATGGATTGTCGATGTTCCTCATCGACGTCAATCGTAAGGGACTGACCTACGCACCTATTGAGAAATTGGGCACCAACACGCTTTCGTCCTGCAACGTTTTTTTTGACGACGTTAATGTAGACGATAGCGAGCTGGTTGGGACACTCGATAACGCATGGTACGAATTGCTTGACGTCCTCAATACCGAACGCATTGTCACGACGGCAGCTCTGGTTGGAGGAGCTAATCTAGCAATCCGACTTGGGGTCGAATTTGCGAAAGAACGGCGCGTTTTCAGCAACAAGCCTATTGCAATATATCAAGGCATCCAGTTTCCCATAGCGCAGCATTGGGCGGAGATTGCCTGTGCACGCCTCATGAACCTCAAGGCGGCCGCCCTGTTCGATAGCGGTCAGCCTTATGGAACTGAAGCGAACGTTGCGAAACTGATTGCTTCGCAAGCTGCTTCGGCTGCTATCGAACGTTCGATGCAGACCATGGGTGGTATGGGCTATGCAAAGGAAATGCACCTCGAGCGGTTATGGCGAGATACAAGACTTTTTCGCTTTGCGCCCATATCAGAAGAGATGATCTTGAATTTTATCGCCACTCAGAATCTTGGGATGCCGAAATCCTATTGAACGAATAGGGAGGGCGCCGTGCTGAACCTAACAAGTTTCATTCGCTTCCACGCTAAGCGGACACCTGATCGGACGGCAATCGTTTACGGCGACACGCGGGTCAGCTACGCAGCCCTCAGAGATCGAATTGAGACGACAGCCGGAATGCTAGCGGCGCGTGGCATAGGCCCGGATGATATTGTCGCCGTCTTGATGAAAAACAGCCTGGCTTTCATTGAGCTTGCGTTTGCGACAAGCCATATCGGCGCTGTATTCCTACCCATCAATTTCCGGTTGGCGAACGATGAGGTACGCTACATCGTCGAGCATGCGGGCGCTAAGCTTCTGTTCGCTGACACCGAATTCGCCAAATCCGTCGCTGGTCTGCCGAACACGATTTTCGTCGACGAACAAGCGCAGTCTAATTCGACACAATTGGGGTTAGGCGTTTCACCGGCCCCCATGCACGTTCGAGGCTCTGACGATCTTTTCCGCCTGATGTATACATCGGGAACGACAGATCGTCCGAAGGGGGTTATACATACCTACTCGAACTTCTATTGGAAATGTGCCGACCACGTCATCGCGCTGGGGCTGACTGCTGAGGATCGCCTCCTGGTCACCGGCCCCTTGTATCACGTGGGGGCGTTTGACCTGCCAGGTATGGCGGTGCTTTGGGTCGGGGGAATGCTCTGTGTGCACCGCGAGTTTGATCCGCTTGCGGCAATTCAATCAATCGAGCGGGAACGGCTTACTGGGGCGTGGCTGGCGCCGGTAATGACGAGCGCCATTCTCTCTCATCCAGATCGCGACAAACACGACGTTTCGAGCATAAGATGGGTAATCGGTGGTGGCGAAAGAACGCCGGAACCGCGCATTCGCGCGTTTTCCGCCTACTTTACCGGAGGGCGTTACATCGATGCCTATGGGCTTACGGAGACGTGTAGCGGCGATACGCTAATGGAGGCCGGCAGAGAAATCGAAAAGATTGGGTCAGTCGGCCGAGCGCTAGCCCATGTCGAAATAGAAATAAGGGATGACCTGGGGCGTAAATTGCCCCCCGGAGAAAACGGAGAAATTTGCCTGCGCGGACCAAAGGTCACACGAGGTTATTGGAAGGATCGGGAAAAAACACAAGCATCGTTTTTTGGAGACTTCTTCCGCACGGGCGACATTGGTTATCTCGACGAAGAAGGCTTTCTTTATCTCACGGACCGCAAGAAAGATCTTATCATATCCGGCGGCGAAAATATCGCCTCGTCGGAAGTCGAGCGCGTACTTTACCTCTTACCGCAAATTCGCGAAGCAGCTGTCATTGGCGTACCAGATGAGCGCTGGGGGGAGCGGCCGGTTGCGGTCGTCGTGCTGAACCCAGGTCAATCGCTCGATCTTGAAGCTATGACGCGCCATTGCCGAGAGCATCTTGCAGGTTTCAAAGTTCCCAAGGAGCTGATTATCCGCGATCAGCTGCCCCGTAACCCATCGGGCAAAATTCTGAAACGTGTGCTCCGCACGGAACTTACTTCTCGGGTGTAGTCGGACGGAACTCCGCACGATGTCAAGTGGCAAAGGGTTGGTACTGGTCACCGGCGGGCTCAGTGGTATAGGGCTCGCAACTCAGGCGGCCTTGCATGAAGCAGGGTTTCAAGCCGTTGCCGTCGACATTGCCACGAAGCCGACGAGTTCAGTGCCAGCGCCGGCCATCCTTTGGCCCTATCCTCTCGATGTTTCGGACGAAACTGCCGTCACACGGGAAGTGGAGGCTATCGAACGGCAGCATGGGCCGCTTGTGGGTTTGGTCAATGCTGCCGGAATACTTGGGAAGATGCACAGACCGCATCGGCTGAAGCTTTCCGATTGGGATCGAGAAATGGCCGTCGATTTGCGAGGCACATTCATCATGTGTCGCGAGGTCGGCACGAGGATGGTTAATCGTCGACACGGTTCGATCGTCAACGTTGCCTCGATCGTCAGTCTTAGTTCTGCACCTGTGCACGGGTACGGCCCTGCCAAAGCGGCCGTTGCAAACTTAACGCAAACGCTTGCCGCTGAGTGGGGCCCTGCGGGCGTGCGCGTCAATGCTGTTTCTCCGGGTTTCACGCGCACTCCCGCGCTGGAGGCCGGGATTGCCGCCGGTGTTCTGTCTTATGGGCAGCTCACGCAAACAGCGGCGTTGGGACGATTGGTTGAGCCCATTGAAGTGGGCCGAGCCATTGCTTGGCTGATCGGCCCGGGAAGCAGCGCAATTACAGGGGTGAACTTGCCCGTCGATGCCGGTTTCCTTGCCGCCGTGCCATGGGCTGCCTACGGAGGTCTGCGATCGCCCGATTAGCGATCACAAGAAGAATGCTTTTGCCCGTTCGCGGGCATGCAGGCGAGGAGCGCATCAAGAACAGTCAACGTCGAATTTGGCGATCCAGCGCGCGCGACCGGATAGGTTTGTTTGCTGGCCGCTCCGCCGATTCCGAAGTGTGGCAAACCGAGGATAGGAGGATCCAAGAAAAAGCTGTCTGTGCTATCCTCTCCAAGCCTGCTGAAACGAAGCGGAGGAAACGCATGTTCGACCATTTGATTTCTCGCCGTAGTTTGCTTGTCGGCGCGGGTGCTGCTGCAGCAGCTGCGTACGCCGGAGTCCCGGGTGGTTCGCCGACAGCGCAAGCGAAGGCCCCATTCAGCAAGACGCAGGCGCCCGCCTTTTACCGGTTCAATCACGGCAAGATGCAGATGACGGTGGTTTCGGACGGTCCTCTGCCGCTTGGTGATCCGTCCGGAGCCTTCCTCGGCGCCAGCAAGGAAGAGCTCAGTCAGCTGCTCACTGACAACTTCCTTCCGACCACCAACGCCGTGCTCGATCAGAACGTGCTCGTGGTCAACACCGGCGATCGCCTTCTCATGATCGATACCGGCATGGGAACCTCAACCATGTTTGGCCCAACGACCGGTAAGCTGCTGACGAACCTCAAGGCGGCCGGCATCGATCCCGCGGATATCGACGGCATTCTGGCGACGCATGCCCACTCCGATCACATCTGGGGAATCATGAATGACAACGGTCAGCCAAATTTCCCGAACGCGCAAATTTATATTTCGCAGGCTGATTTCGACTTCTGGACCGATGAGTCGAAGCTATCGATGACTGAGCCGGCCTACATGAAGCCGTTCGTGGAAGGGGCGCGCAAACACCTGCTGCCTAATCGGGACAGGATCGTGTTCTTCAAGGATGGCGAGGAGTTCCTGCCCGGTATCACGGCCATATCGGCACCCGGCCATACGGTCGGTCACACTGTCTTCATGATCACTTCCGACGGCAAGCCCCTCGCCGCCATCGGCGATCTAACACACCATCAGGTCTTGTTGGTGGAGAGACCGCGGCTTGAGTTCGCCTATGATACCGATCCTAAGCAATCGGCTGATACCCGCGTGCGTATCCTCGACATGTTGGCGACGGATCGAATTCCGCTTCTCGCATATCATTTCGCGTGGCCGGGATATGGCTACGTCTCGAAGCGGGGCGATGGGTTCCGCTATCATCCGTCGCCGATGCAGTGGGAACTATAGGCGTCACCGAATCTCGGAAGGCTTCTGCAGCCTAACGTCAAAGTATTTTCGATGAGAAACAAGCTTGCCCCGGCTCATCAGCCGGGGCAGGCCGTTAGCAAGAAGGGGTACGGTCGATCATAAGGTTGCTTACGAGCGCACTAATAGCATTCGCGCTCTAACTTCGCTGCCTGCGCACGTGTACGCGCGGCCAGGCACTCCTCCTGCCAGATTAAGGCTCTTCAGGGAAGTCACGCCGGCGCTGATTGCGGCGAGTTTCGGCCATGTGAGAGGCAGGTGGTCTAGATCTCCATTCCATGTCAAAGTAGGTCTACTCGGAATTGTTGGTTGACCGCTTCGACGTCTTTGGACACGAAATCATAAATTCGATTCGTGCCAATCGGCGTGCCGCCGATCACGGGGATGACTGTCATGCGAATCCGCGCCGCCGTGCTTGAGGAAATGGGACGGAAGCCGCCGTATGCGACCTCCCGCCCACTCACCATTTCGGAGGTGGAACTGGCACCTCCCGGCCCAGGCGAAGTCCTCGTCAAGATCGCGGCCGCTGGCTTGTGTCATTCGGATCTGTCGGTGATTGACGGTTCGAGGCCGCGTCCCACGCCGATGGCGCTTGGTCACGAGGCCTCGGCGATCGTGGAAGAGACGGGACCAGGTGTGGACGACCTCGCCAAGGGTGACCACGCTGTGCTCGTGTTCGTTCCGAGCTGCGGACATTGTTTGCCATGCGCCACTGGACGGCCAGCGCTGTGTGAACCGGCGGCGGCCGCCAACGGTGCCGGCACCCTACTATCTGGTGAGCGGCGCCTATCGCGGAATGGCACACCGCTTCACCACCATTTGGGGGTATCGGCCTTTGCCGAGTACGCGACGGTATCGCGCCGGTCACTGGTCAAGATCGATAAGGATGTGCCGCTTGACCTGGCGGCTTTGTTTGGGTGCGCCGTGCTTACCGGCGTCGGTGCCGTTGCGAACACGGCGAAGGTTGAGCCAGGCTCGACCGTTGCAGTGATCGGTCTCGGCGGGGTTGGCCTCGCCGCGCTTCTCGGTGCGATTTCGGTCGGTGCGGAGCGGATCATTGCGGTGGACCTTTCGCCCGACAAGTTGAATTTCGCCAAGGCACTTGGCGCTACCGACGTGTTCAATGCCGCTGATGCTGACGTGGCAAACAACATCCGAGAAGCGACGAAGGGCGGTGTCGATGTGGCTGTGGAGCTGGCCGGCTCCGTTCAGGCGCTGACGCTCGCGTACAATATCACCCGCCGTGGCGGCACGACGGTGACGGCGGGACTGCCGGCGCCAAACGCCATGCTGTCGATCCCCGCGGTTAGCCTCGTAGCAGAAGAGCGGACCATCAAGGGGAGCTACATCGGCACCGCCGTGCCATCGCGGGATATACCCCGGTACATTGGGCTCTTTAGGCGCTGCCGTCTTCCCATCGACCGCCTGCTGACGCATCGGCTGCCACTCGACGATATCAACTCCGGATTTGATCGCCTCCGCGAAGGCCAGGCTATTCGGCAGATTATTCAGTTTGACTCGTGAAAGGTCGTCAGCCCAACCGCCATACTCCACATGGCGAGTGTCTTCTCTCGCGAAGTCTAAGCAAGAGAAAGCAGCTAAGTTGATTTGATGGGTCGGGCGGGAAAACGGGGTCCGGCACTCATCTGAGCCAACGAGCCACGACCCTCACGAATGGCTTGAAATCAAGTGGCGGAGAGAGGGGGATTCGAACCCCCGAGACGGTTGCCCGCCTACACGCGTTCCAGGCGTGCGCCTTCAACCACTCGGCCATCTCTCCGCGTCGCGCAGCGGACTATAGCGATCCATCTGCCAGAGGCAAGCGCGTGTTCTTGCCGCGAACGCCCACTCAGCCGGCGAAGCGCCGGGTGGCCATGACGAGCTCGTGGATAATCCCCGGCTCAGTCATGGCGTGGCCTGCATCGGGAATAATCCTTAGATCGGCGGCGGGCCAGCGCTTTTTCAAGTCCCAGGCATTCTTGAGCGGCGTAACCACGTCGTAGCGGCCGTGCACGATGACCCCCGGGATGTTGGCGAGGCGATGGGCATCCTCCAGGAGCTGGCCGTCGCGATCTAGGAAGCCTCGGTTGACGAAGTAGTGGCACTCGATGCGCGCGAAAGCGAGGGCGTAGCTGTCACTGCCGAAGTGCCGAACGCGCTCGGGGTCCGGCTGCAAGGAGAGGGTCGTCCCTTCCCAGATGCTCCAAGCTCTGGCGGCAGCGAGCTGCACTTGAGGGTCGGGATGCGTCAGTCGCCGGTAGTACGCCGCCACCATGTCCCCGCGCTCTTCTTCTGGGATGACGCTTTGATAGGCTTCGAAAGCGTCCGGATGGATCCAGCTACAACCGTCCTGGTAGAACCAATCGATCTCGCTCTTCCGAAGGAGGAAGATGCCCCGAAGAATCAGCTCGCTGACGCGATGGGGATGGGTTTCGGCGTACGCCAATGACAGTGTCGAGCCCCAGGAGCCGCCGAAGAGCTGCCACCGCTCGATACCGAGGTGCTCCCGTAACCGCTCCATGTCCGCGACAAGGTCCCACGTGGTGTTGTGTTCAAGCGAAGCATGAGGCGTGGAGCGTCCGCATCCGCGCTGATCGAAAAGAATGATTTTGTAGCGCGAGGGATCGTGGAAGCGGCGCATGGTGGCGTTGCTGCCACCGCCTGGGCCGCCGTGGACCATCAATACCGGCTTTCCGTGAGGATTGCCGCAGACCTCGTAGTAGATCTCGTGATCTCCGGGAACAGCGAGAAAGCCCTGCGCATAGGGCTCGATCGGCGGATAGAGGCCAAGGCGGGCCTCGGGAAAACCACCGCTTGATGAGTTCTGCTCGGAAGTCATCGAGAGCCTTTTCTGTCTGCGAGGTTCGTGTCCCCGTAGACCAGACTACAGGGGGCGCGACCTTTGCCTCAAACGCAACAAGCGTGTCTCGCGATCGTAGATGGTTTCGCCCCCGGGCACTCTGAGGTCCTCGACCAGTTCGACGATTTTGGGCGAGCTCGAAGGCCGCAGGTAGCTACCCGCTACCGCTGCCGCGAAGCCGGCCGGCATTCCAAGAACGGCGGCAAGAGCACCCGAGAGGCCCAGCGATGCCTCTCCGGCAACGATGACCAGAGCCGTCACAGCAAACCCGGCTAAAGCACCGCACGCGGTACCGAAGGCGCTGAGGCGCTTCCACCAGATCGATAGAACCAGGATCGGGAAAAAAGCCGAGGCTGATAGCGCGAGTGCCCACAACACGAGCCAGAGCGGATCCGCCGGCACTATCAGCGCAATGCCCACGCCAATGATGACCGCCAATGCAATGCAGCCACGGGCGAGCATGAGGCGAAATTTATTTCGCGCCGGCTCCGCCTTGAGCCCGTTGATGAGGTCCTCAGAGAGCAGCGTTCCCAGTGACAGCGACGAAAGGCTCACGGCTGCAACTGCGGCGGCGAAGGCGCCCGCCAGAGCAAGGTAGAGGAACACAGAAGGAAAACCGTGTGCGATCGGCAACGCGAACAGCACCGCATCCCTGTGGAAGCTGAAGCTGCTGACCGGTAGCCGGGGAACCTGCCCATGCACTGCAGCAAAGCCCATGGCCTCAAGAGAACGGAACCAGTCTGGCAGCTGGCTGGCGCTGTGGCCCACCAAGGTGTCCATCACCACGTCGCGCATGAAAACGGCGACGGACGAGGCGGTCACCATGATCGTGCCGACGAGAAACGTGGCCCAGCCGAGAGACTTGCGCGTGTCATAGACCGTGAGCGTGGTGCCGGATCGCGGCAGTAGCCAGGGAGCGGACGCGACGCCTGCCATCAACGTCAGGCTGGCAAAGACAAAGCTCAGCGGCCCGATACTGCCAAACGGCTTTGTCATGCGCTGCGCGATCGCCTGGACCTCAGCACCCGCAATCTCGAATGCCAGGGGCGACAGGATCGGAATGGGTATGCCCTGCTGATTCTCGAGCCGCACGAGCGAGCGCAGAACGGGCCCGTGGCTAAGCTGCGCAAAAGGCAGATTGGTGACAGCCGTTGCCACCATGGCCACGGGCACGAAAAGAGCAAGCAAGACTGCTATGCTCTCCGCACTATTCGCCCAGCTTGAGGATCGCACGCCGCCAAGCACGATCGCGCAAATCACCGTGACAGCGAGGATCGTGGCCACCATCTGCTCGGATTGGCCCGTCAGCCATTTCCCTGCGAAGACGCCCATTCGTACCTCAGCTGCGACCACGAGGAGCATGGGCACAACGGCTATCGCGGCAATCGTGAGGCGCACCAACCGGCTGTCGCAGCGGCGCCCCAGGTAGCTTGGCACGGTCAAGGCGCCGAACTTGCGCAAGTACGGCGCGATCAGGATCGCCATCACGACAAAGCCGCCCGTGAAGGCGATGACCAGGAACCACGCATCGAAGCCATTGATGAAGAGGAGACCGGTGCCAGCGACGATGCCCGTTGCTCCGAGCGCGCCGATGGAAAGCACAAGTCCGTTGAAGAACGGCGGCACACGTCGCCCGCTGGCGAAGAAGTCGATGGGCTCTGAGCACGCGGTGAGGGCGCCGATAGTGACGAAGAAGACAAGCGGCCCGGCGAGCATAAGGTGGCGAATCAGCGAGTCCGAGGCGCCGAGCTGCTCGAAGATGAGGAGCACCAGAACCAGCGCTGTGTAGGCGCTGGTGAAGATGCCGAAGTAGATGCCTAGCCGGGGATTGACGAGGCGGGTGCGGGAGAGGGGCATGGGCCGATTCCGTCAGCCTATGAGCCAATGCTGAGGGTTCCGGTCAGAGGTTCTCATGCCCTCCATGCCAATGGTCGATGGCGTCCTGTCGGTTCACGAACGATGCGACGGTGATGATGGCAATCAGCACCAAACCATGCCCCGTAAGGAAATAACCAACTGGAAACCCAAGGAATCTTTCGCCGTTGAGTTGATCCGCGTAAAGCGGGAACACGATGACCACGAGAAGGAAGGGGACCAGGCTCGCGATCATTTGCCACTTAGTGGCTCTCCAGTAGGGCTTGCGTTCCCGGCGCTCGATCATTGGGCTGATGTCCTCGAATGTGCTGAGTATAAGTGATCTGGAGTCATATTTGTGTAATGAGGCAAGGTATTGCGTTGTCGAGCAACGCGCCATCCACAAACTCTGCGGCCGTTCCTTGCCCGTACGGGCATAGAACGGATACGGAATGACGGGCTTGCATTGACGTTGTGCGACTTGCTTAAATCTCGAACGGCGCGTTTTCGTGGCACTTGGGTGGCGCGCCCAAATTGAGCCGGGCTCGACCGGCCAGCCCGGGAAGGATCGAAAGTATGGCTGCGACCCGAATTGTGATCGTTGATGATCACCCGCTCTTTCGTAAGGCGCTCAATCAGGCCCTGGCGACGTCTCTCAATTCGGTCGAGATCATGGAGGCTGGCTCGCTGGACGAGCTGACAGCCAAACTTGCCACCGACAGCAACGTGGACCTCATTCTCCTCGACCTGGCGATGCCGGGCGTCCAGGGGTTGTCCGGGCTCCTTTATCTTCGGGCGCAGTATCCCGAGATCCCGGTCATGGTCGTGTCTGCGAGCGAAGACCCGACGACCATCCGCAACGCCATTGGTTTTGGGGCCTCGGGCTATGTGCCGAAATCCCAGCCGGCGGAAGGGATTCGCGAGGCGGTTCGGAAGGTGCTTGAAGGCGAGATCTGGGTGCCGCCCGATATCGACATCTCATCCGAGGGCCAAGAAACGAACGAGCTCGTCGCCCGGCTATCGACGCTCACCCCGCAACAGGTGCGCGTCCTCATGATGCTCGGGGAAGGACTGCTCAACAAACAGATCGCCTACCGCCTCAATGTGTCCGAGGCGACCATCAAGGCGCATGTGTCGGCGATCCTCCAAAAGCTCGGCGTTGACAGCCGCACGCAGGCCGTGATTGCCATCAACAAGCTCCAAAGCGGGGACTGGCAACGCAACGCGAGCTGACCGTCGGCCTAGCGACAGCGTAGGTCGCTGCTCACCTTATGCATCGATGGTCGCCTGGAGCGCATGCTCCTGAATGAACTCGCGCCGCGGCTCGACCACATCGCCCATTAACTTGGAGAAGATCTCGTCCGCCTCGGCGAGGTCGCCCAGCTTCACCTGCAGCAGCGTGCGGGTCTCCGGGTCGAGTGTGGTCTCGGCAAGCTGATCCGCGTTCATCTCGCCCAGACCTTTGTAGCGCTGCAGGGTAATGCCCTTCCGGCCGGCGTCGTATACGGCTTTGAGCAGCGATGACGGGCCCGTGATCACCGTCTCCGAATCCTTGCGTTTCAGCACGGCCGGAAGCCGGTAAATCTCGGCGAGGTGTTCGTGCCGCTCGTTCAGGCGGCGCGCGTCGAGCGAGGTCAGAAAGGCGCGATCAAGCACGTGCACTTCCTTCACGCCGCGGACCTCACGGCTGAAGACCAGCCCTTCGTTGTCCGCGAACCGACCTGTCCAGCCGCGTTCCGTCTCCTCGGAAATGTTGTTGAGCAGCTCGGCGACCTCTTTCGCCTTGGCCTCAGCAGCTGCTCTGTCGTTAAGCAGCGCGGCATCGAGCGCGCCCGCAATGGCCGCCTGTTCGACGACGAACCGCGCGTAACGCGAGTGAAGGCCATCCAGCAGCCGCTGGACTGCCCGAGCCTGCATGACGATCTCACGAAGATCCTGTCCCGCGCGCGATTCTCCGGTGCCGAGCTGGAGCACGGCATCGGTCAGACCGCTGTCGATCAGGTAATCCTCAAGGCTCGTCTGATCCTTGAGGTAGGTCTCCGACTTGCCCTTTGTGACTTTGTACAGCGGCGGCTGAGCGATGTATAGGTGCCCCTTCTCGATCAACTCCGGCATCTGACGGTAGAAGAACGTCAACAGCAACGTACGGATGTGCGCGCCGTCGACATCGGCGTCCGTCATAATGATGATCTTGTGATAACGGAGCTTCGAAATATCGAAGCCGCCGTCCTCGCCGCGGCCGATGCCGGTGCCGAGCGCGGTGATCAGCGTACCGATCTCCTGGCTGGACAGCATCTTGTCCATGCGGGCGCGCTCAACGTTCAGAATCTTGCCGCGAATCGGCAGGACAGCCTGAAACTCGCGGTTGCGCGCCTGCTTGGCGGAGCCGCCGGCCGAGTCACCCTCGACGATGAACAGCTCCGTGTTCGCTGGGTTGCGGTCCTGACACTCGGCGAGCTTGCCGGGCAGATTGGCCATGTCGAGCGCGCCCTTGCGCCGGGTCAGCTCGCGGGCTTTGCGCGCGGCCTCGCGGGCAGCGGCAGCCTCCACCACCTTAGTGAGGATGGCCTTGGCTTCTTTCGGATGCTCCTCAAACCAGACGGCAAGCTGATCGCCGACCACGTTTTCTACGATCGGCTTCACTTCGGAGGAGACGAGCTTGTCCTTGGTCTGGCTTGAAAACTTGGGATCGGGAACCTTGACGGAAAGCACGCAGGTAAGGCCCTCGCGGGCATCATCACCGGTCAGTGAAACCCGCTCCTTCTTCGCAATTCCTGTCTCTTCCGCGTACTTATTGATGACGCGCGTCAGCGCAGCACGAAAGCCGGCGAGGTGTGTGCCACCATCCCGCTGCGGGATGTTGTTGGTGAAGCAGAGCATGTTCTCGTGGTAGCTGTCGTTCCACCAAAGCGCGGCTTCGACGGCGATCCCATCACGCTCGGCGGAAATCATGATGGGATCTTCGATGAGCGGGTGCTTGGCACGATCGAGGTAACGCACGAACGCGCCGAGACCGCCCTCGTACTGCATTACCTCCTGCTTACGATCAGCGTGCCGCTCATCGATGAGGACGACGCGTACGCCGGAATTCAGAAACGCAAGCTCACGGAGCCGGTGCTCCAGCGTTTCATAGCTGAATTCCGTTACGCCCTTGAAGGTATCGGGGCTCGGCAGGAAGGTGACCTTGGTGCCGCGGCGGCCCTCCGCATCGCCGACGACGCGCAGCGGAGCCTCCGCCACGCCGTTCACGAAGCGGACAAAGTGCTCTTTTCCGTCTCGCCAAATGGTGAGCTCAAGCCACGAGGACAGGGCGTTGACGACCGAAACACCGACGCCGTGCAGACCGCCTGAAACCTTGTACGGATTCTCATCCCCGCCGGAACCGAACTTGCCGCCGGCGTGAAGCTGGGTCATCACGACCTCAGCGGCCGAAACCCCCTCTTCGGGATGAATATCAACGGGAATGCCGCGGCCATTGTCGATGACAGTGCACGATCCGTCAGCATTCAGAATGACCTGAACTTCCGTCGCAAAGCCGGCCAGCGCCTCGTCGATGGAGTTGTCGACCACCTCATAGACCATGTGGTGGAGGCCGGAGCCATCGTCCGTATCGCCGATGTACATGCCAGGGCGTTTGCGGACGGCATCCAAGCCACGCAAAACCTTAATGTTTTCCGCGCCGTAATGTTCGGCGCCGTTTTGTTTCCTGGCCGGCTGAGCACTCATCGAAGGCAGATCCTGAGGGAAACTGGAATGAGATGATTTCTTATAGCACGGATCGGGCGAGTTTGGGCCGGAATCGTGCACTAAAAAGATGGGGACAGATGGGAATTTTTCAAGGATTTTCAGCCTCTTGGCAAAACTGCGTCAGCGGAGCACACGCATGCGTGCCATTACTCGAGCGTGCTGACTCGGCCATCTTCAACCTGAAGAAACCTTGCCCGGCCTTCGAGGGCTGAAAATGCGTGGCGATCAGTGCCCGTCATCCAGGCCTGGGGGCCCAGACGCAGGATCTCTTCGAAGAGCGCCGTTCGACGAATTGGGTCGAGGTGAGCGGCGATTTCGTCGAGCAGAAGGATCGGTGCAGCGCCATCGCGCCGGCCCGCCAGCAACTCGGCGTGCGCCAGGACGAGCCCGATGAGCAGCGCCTTCTGCTCTCCAGTCGAGCAGACATGCGCTGGCATGCCTTTTGGCCCATGTTCCACGAGCATATCGGTGCGATGCGGACCGATCAGGGTGCGTCCAGCCGCCCGATCCTGCTCGCGGCCAGCTCGCAGCGCGGCACAGTAAGCATCCTCGACCTCGATGGCCGGAGAGTGTGCCAAACGCTCTTCGATCCAGCCCTCAAGGGCTATCCGCGACCAAGGGAAGGGGGAATCGGGCTCCCGCTCGCGTCGCGCGGTGATCGTGGCCTCCAAAGCCGCGGCGGCCTGCGCACGGGCAGCAGCGGTGGCAACTCCCGTTTCCGCCATAATCCGCTCAAGCCCCGCGAAGAGGGCAGGATCGGTCACGCCGTCCTGGAGCAGGCGGTTACGCTGGCGCATCGCCCGCTCGAATTGCCCAGCGCGCGTTCGGTAACCGGGATCGAAACAGAGGGTCAGTCGGTCAAGAAAGGCCCTGCGATCCGCTGCTGGCCCCGTGAACAGTCCGTCCATTGCCGGCGTCAGCCAGACCATTTCCACCCAATCGGCGAGCGCGCCGGAGCCTGATTGAGTGATACCATCGATGCGGACAATTCGTCCGCTCCGACCGTTCTCTGACGAATCCTGGCTTGCCAATCGGCCCGTTCCGATGTCGACCGCTCCGCGGGGTGTGTGCACGCGGGCCGCCACAGCCCAATCCCCCAAGCCTCCAATCCGCGCCAATTGCGCGAAAGGGGCGCGGCGAAGCCCTTGCCCCGGAGCTAGCAAGGACACAGCCTCGAGGAGGTTCGTCTTGCCGGCGCCGTTGGGTCCAAGCAGTACAATCGGCTCACGCGAAAGCTCGAGATGAGCTGAGGCGTAGTTCCGGAAATTGGTGAGCGTTAGGCGTTCGACCCAGATCGACCGCCGAGGCGTAGCGGGGTTAGCGTTGAACTCGTCCCTCGCGCCATGGGCGTCAGCTCCGCCTTGCAACTTCTGCTCCTTGCCGAAGCCAGCGCGCGAGAGACGGCTCAAACGCGCATCGGCATCAGCACGTAGAGAGCGCTGTCGTCCTCGGCGTCGCGGATGAGTGTCGGGGAGCCAGGGTCAGCCAGCTTGAAGACGGCGTTGTCGCTGTCGAGCTGGTCTGCGATGTCGAGCAGATAGCGTGCGTTGAAGCCGATTTCGAGCGGCGAAGACGTGTAGCTCACACTGAGCTCTTCCGTAGCGCTGCCGCCTTCCGGGTTGCTGACCGACAGGATCATTCGGTTGTCGGCCAAATTGAGTTTCACTGCGCGGCCACGCTCGCTGGCGATGGTCGAAACTCGATCCACGGCGCTCTTAAACTGTGCGTTCGAGACGCCCAGCACCTTGTCGTTGTTCTGTGGGATAACGCGCACGTAGTCGGGAAACGTTCCGTCGATGAGCTTCGAGGTGACGGTGACGGTGCCGATTTCGAAGCGCACCTTGGTCGTGGAAACGCCGACTTTGACCTCGGCGTCCGTATCCTCCAGCAATCTGTGCAACTCGTGAACAGTCTTGCGCGGGATGATCACGCCCGGCATGCCGTCTGCGCCGTCGGGGCGCGGAATTTCGACCTGGGCGAGCCGGTGACCGTCCGTGGCAACAGCCCGCAATGTTGGCCCGTCGCCCGTCGCCGTGTGCAGGTAGATGCCGTTAAGGTAGTACCGAGTTTCCTCGGTCGAGATCGCAAAGCGCGTCTTGTCGAGCAGCTTCTTGAGGTCCGCGGCCGCAACGGTGAACTCGTGGCTCATCTCGCCGACAGCGAGATCCGGGAAATCCTCGGCGGGCAGCGTTTGCAGAGCAAAGCGCGCCTGACCGGCCGTCAAAGTCAACCTGTCACGCTCGGGGTCCCGCACCATCTCAACCTCTGCGCCATCGGGCAGCTTGCGCACGATGTCGTGCAGCATGTGCGCAGGCACTGTCACGGCACCGGGGGTCATGATCTCGGCAGGCGCCTGCTCGACGACCTCACGTTCGAGATCGGTCGCTTTGAACTCGAGCGCACTCCCTATGGCTCGCAGCAAGACGTTCGACAGGATCGGAATGGTCGTGCGCCGCTCGACAACGCTGGTGACGTGGCCCAGCGCCCGGAGGAGCTCGCTTCTTTCGATCACTAGCCGCATGGCAAGAGCCTTTCGGGAGTGTGTCGGAACAGGCCCCTTTGATGGGGACAAGAACACCAAATCGCAACCTCGATTGGTGCGATACCCACTGACCAATCTTGGACGGATTCGGCGCGTAGCAGCAACTTGACCAGAGTTCCAGCCCTTGGCAAGGGCTTGGTGCGCCGCATTCTGACGAGGAGACACTTCACAGGTGAAGCGGAGGGTTCCGCTTCACCTTCAGTTCTAACGCCGGTCAGGCGTTGAGCATCTTTTTCAACTCGTCGATCTCGTCGCGCAGACGGGGATTGCCGCCAAGTTCGCCCTCGATCTTGCGGATGGCGTGCAGCACGGTCGTGTGGTCGCGGTTGCCGAAGCGACGACCGATTTCAGGCAGCGAGCGTGACGTGAGCTGCTTGGCGAGATACATCCCCACCTGCCGCGGCCATACGACCGAGCGATGGCGGCGCTGGGAGAGGATGTCGCCCTTGGACACGCCGAAGTGGCGCGAGACGACCTTGAGGATATCCTCGATCTTGATCCGCCGCGGCTCCGCGCCTTGCACGAGATCCCGGATGACCGTCTCCGCGATGTCCACGGTGATCGGCGTGCGCATGTACTGCCACGTCGCGTGCAACCGCGTAACGGCGCCTTCGAGCTCGCGACCGCTCTCATGCAGCCGGTCGGCCAGGAGCTGGAGAATGTCCCGCGGGATCTCGAACGACGGGTCGAACTGCTGCTTCTCCTGAACCCGCTTTTCGAGAATGCGCAGCCGCAGCTCCGCATCGGGCGGACCGATTTCGGTGACCAGACCGCGCATCAGGCGCGAACGCATCCTTTCGTTGAGCTTCTCGATGTGGTTGGGCGCCCGTGCCGAGGCCACCACCACCTGCCGGCCGCCGTCCAGCAGCGAGTTGATGATGTGGTCGAACTCCTGCTCGGTCTGTTGTCCATGCAGGAACTCGAGGTCGTCGATCAGCAGCATATGGATCGAGCGGAACTTTTCCTTGAAGGAGAGGGGATCCTGGCTCTTCAGCGCTTCGACGAACTGATACCGGAACCTCTCCGCCGTGAGATAGAGCACCTGAGCCTGCGGGAAGCGCCGGCGAACCGACCACGCAATTGCGTGCAACAAGTGTGTTTTGCCGAGACCGACTGCTGAGTGGATGAACAGCGGGTTGAAGCCGCGGCAATCGCTGAGAACCGTTTCCGCAACCTGCGTTGCGCCTGCATGCGCCATCCGGTTCGATGGTCCGACAGCGAAGCTTTCGAAGGTGTACCGTGGATCGAGCGGCGAACCTTCGAAACCGCCGACCTGCGTGCGAACCGCCGGTGTAGCGGGCGGGCGCGGAGGCCAATCCGTAGCCGGAGCAACTTGAGGTGCGGCGGTCGAACGATTGTCCGATGTCGATGCAGATTCGGACGTCACTGTACGAACGGGGCTCGGTTGACGAAGGACAACCTCAACGTTTTCGACGCCCTCGAATTCAGCTGCACAGCACTTGAGCAGTGCTTCAGAATAGTGCGACTGGATCCAGTTCTTGAGGAACTTGACGGGAACGCTCACGCGGACGGTCTTGCCGTCGAAATGCTCGAACTCCATCGATTGGAACCAGCTGGTGTAGACATCGTCACCAAGCTGGGCACGGAGCATCTTCCGAACCTTCTGCCCGCGCACCTCCTGCGAAGCGGTTGCGGGGCCTTCGGAGCGAACGGAGGGCTGGGCCTCGGATCGACCCTGCGTCTCGCCCCTGTTGCCCACGACATGCGCGGCAGGTCTCGAGGATTCCAGACTGTTCATGAGTTACACCCGCTGCTTTGTTTGACCCTCTAGTTGTGGCGCCGTGCGATGACCGCCGCCTACGGTCGACCCGCCGACGCTTCTTGAAATCGTTGGCGCGCTAAGTCTGCGCCCAAGGCAAGCCGGCAGCTTTCCAGCCGGCTAATTGGCCGCGATGGCGGTTAGAATCGATCGGTCCTTCGAAGCCGTCCGCTACACTGCGGCAGGCTAGGTAGCCTGCCTCGGCCATGGCTTGCGCAGCTCTCCGGCTGCGTGATCCAGATCGGCAGATGAAGAAAAGCTCCGCCTGCTTATCTACACCGGCCGCATCAAGTATGCCTGTCAGGCTCTCGACAAACCGCGGGTTCACCTCATTCCCGGGAAAGGTCTGCCATTCGACCAGGATCGGCTGTTTTCCGATGGACGACAGATCCGGCAATCCGACGTACGACCATTCCGCACTGGTACGCACATCGATGAGGACCGACGCCGGATCCTCCTTCAGCCGTTTCCAGACCTCTTGGACGTCAACATCCACAATGTGGATGGTTTGCCCTGAACCCACAGTACCCTCCACTCAAGCACGCAACGCTCACCCGCGCCCAGTTATTCAGCAGATTTGCTGAAGACACGGGCGAAGACGCAACGCACAACTCAGATATTGCCCGAAGTTACGCAGGCAGACAGGAAGAAACCGGGCACGAAAACTTGTGCACCGTACTTGGAAGACTTACTCCGAAACGGAACAGCTAATACTCAGTACTTTGAAACAATTTTTCTACCGTCCATTTGCCACCAGAACGTAGCCCCGTATTAACCACACGTTTACCCGGGAGACAAGATCGCTCAGACATCCGCCGATGTTAACGCCGCCATCCTCCGGCTATCCCCAGGGCTTTGGAAAAATGGGTGTGAAGCGAGAAGAACAGTGGAGAACCTCATTGAGTCTACGCGAGGAATCCGCTGCGGCAGAAAGCAGGTCGGAAACAAAAACGGCGCTCCGGCGGGAGCGCCGCTGAACGCTGTTTTCATTTGAAACTCGACCCCGTTATGCAGACTACAGCTTAGTCGCCACGGGTCCCTGCAATCTCAAGAAATGCCGATTTTTGAGGCAGTTCCCGGCGAGTCTTCGCAAGACTCATTCTCTTGTGGCCGCAGCCTGGCTGTTGCGAAACCGTCACATCGCACAGCCAAGAAGATGAAACTCGGCTCTAACCGGGCAGAGCCCGCACGCGCGCGACGAGACGTGAGATCTTGCGGCTCGCGGTGTTCTTATGAATCACACCTTTCTGAGCCGTACGCATGATGATGGGTTCCGCCGCTTTCAGCGCTTGAAAGGCCAGCTCCTTCTGGCCGGAAGCGATCGCTTCCTCCACCTTGCGCACCGCTGTCTTCATGCGGGAGCGGCGCGCCTTATTGACCGCAGTGCGGCGGGCGATCTTGCGTACGGCCTTCTTGGCCGAGCTCGTATTCGGCATAAGTTTCGATCCCTTTGCTTTTACTGAGCGCCAAGGCCGGTCATTCGGTTGGGCCGCGTTCTGTTGCCGGCCGTTGGCGAAAGCATATACCAAACCGCCCGGGACCAGGCGGTTCCGGGCGGAAGTTCCAGCAGGCTATAACGCTGTGTAAAGCTAGGGTCAACGGTGCACAGGCCCTTGCGGCGATTTCTTTGATCTGTCGCCAACCCCGAGCTGGCCCTCTATAGTCTCCGACCTGCTCCTCAAGCGGTAAGGGCCACGCAGGCACCCCCCTATCGAAAACGCGATCAGGAAGGCGCGATGCGCGTACTTGTCACCGGTGCGGCCGGTTTCATCGGATACCACACGGCTGAAGCGCTTCTCGCGAGAGGCGATAGTGTCGTCGGCCTAGACAACCTCAGCGATTACTATGACGTTCGCCTCAAGGAGGCCCGCCTGGACAGATTGCGTCGCCATTCAAGATTTGAGTTCGCCCGCGTGGATCTAGCCGACCGCGCGGCCGTCGCCAAGGTTTTCGCCGAGCATCACCCAGAGCGAGTCGTTCATCTGGCGGCCCAGGCTGGCGTACGCTACTCGCTCGAAAATCCGCACGCCTACGTGGACTCGAATGTCGTCGGTACTCTTCACGTCCTGGAGGGCTGCCGGGCGCATGGGATCGAGCACCTCGTGTTCGCCTCGACCAGTTCTGTCTATGGCGCGAACACCAAGATGCCGTTCTCGGTGGAGGACAACGTCGATCACCCTTTAAGTCTCTACGCCGCCACCAAAAAGTCCTGCGAGCTGATGGCGCACACCTACGCGCACCTCTACCGGCTACCGGTGACGGGCTTGCGGTTCTTCACCGTTTATGGCCCTTGGGGCCGCCCGGACATGGCACTGTTCAAGTTCACTCGGGCGATCCTGGCAGGCGAGCCCATCGAGATCTACAACAACGGCAACCACGCGCGCGATTTCACATACATCGACGACGTCGTCGAAGGGGTCGTGCGGACGCTCGATCGGCCGGCACAGCCCGATCCCAACTGGAGCGGCGACGATCCTGATCCGGCGACCTCATCCGCACCCTATCGCCTCTACAACATTGGCAACAACAACCCGGTCGAGTTGATGGATCTCATTGCTTGCCTTGAGCGCGTGCTCGGGCGCACCGCCGCCAAGACCTATCTGCCGCCGCAGCCGGGCGATGTTCCTCGCACGGCGGCAAATATCGACCATCTCGCTCAGGATGTCGGCTTCAGACCAAATACGCCGATCGAGGTGGGCGTGGAGCGGTTCGTCGCCTGGTACCGGGAGTACTACCGTCTCTGAGGCTCAGTGCCGACCAACAAAGGAGGAATACGTGTCGACAGTCGCACCGCTGATTGCCGCTGCGCTAAGCCTGATCTTGCTCGTCGTCACTGCCGATGCGCGTGCCGAAGACGTGCGGATGGCCTACGTCCACGCGGCCATTTCAGCAGCCACGGCGCTCTTCATGGCGGGTGTTGCTATTCGTCAATGCCGCGCTCTTCTGGCAAAGGCCGCCTCCGCCTCGGAAATCGCCAGCAGCAACGCCTGGTACATGGGCCTCATCTGGGCTTGGGGCATGCTGGCCCTCGTCGCCATTTACGGTACCGGTGTGCTCGTCTGGAAGGAATGGTGGCACTTCGTGCTGGCGTTCGCGGTGGCCGCGGGGTTGTCCTTCTACTTTGCGAGCACGCTCAAGAAGGATGCACTCGCCGGTAAGGAAGACGAGACGATGCTGAAGCTCGCGCGCTACCTTGCCATGGTGCAGCTCGCCGGTATGGTGATCACGATGGTGGGGCTCATCATCGATGGGAAGATGGTGCGCTTCCTGACGTTGCGCTTCACCGATTGGGCTGCGAACAATGTCTTCTTCTTCGGGGCGCTCGGCATCGCCCTGATCAGCGCGTATGCGCTGCGGCACAACAAGCACGCATGATTTGCGCGCGGTTGATCGCGCTCTTTTAGGTATCCACTGCGCCAACTGAACGGAACACGATAATGTCGCTGCAAAGGGTGCTGCCCTGGCTGGTGCTGGCTCTGTTCGCCAGCGTAGTGGTCATGATTGTCGGGGCTGGCCGCGAACAGGCCATGGTGACTGGATTGGGCGCTGGCGCATTCGCTGCGCTGGCCGTGGCAATTGGCTTGGGCCTCAATCAACCGCTCTGGCGGCTTGAAGCAAGCCGCATCACGCCCGAGGCCGCTCCGGTCGCAGCTCAGCGGAACGCGAAGTTGATGGCGCTTGTCTGGGCGTGGGGCGCCGCAGCCATGGCGGGCGTCTACACTCTCGGCGGCTTGCGGTGGCAGCACGATTGGCAATACGGGTCAGGAATGGCCCTGATCGCGCTGTTCACTTGGGTTTTCGGGACGCTCATCGCCCGCACAGGACAGCCCGCGACCCAGCAGATGCTCTTGTGGCGCGGGCTGCAGCTGACGGTCTTCCAGGGTGTCGGGGCAGCGGGCGGCGTGATTTATCTTCTCGCCACCGGAAAGCTCATGTCGTTCCGCTCCGACTGGGCCGCCAGCCAGATCTTTCTGGCCGGTGGAATTGCCATCGCACTGCTTTCTGCGATGGCGGTTATCACGCAGCGCAAGCTCTCGCGCTGCTGACCACGGAGCTCAGCGGTTCTTGAAGTTCGGCTTTCGCTTCTCGACGAACGCGGCCATGCCTTCCTTCTGATCCTCGGTGGCAAACATCGCGTGGAAGACGCGGCGCTCGAAGCGAATGCCTTCGGAAAGCGTCGTCTCGAACGCGCGATTGATGCTTTCCTTGGTCATCATCACGGCTGGCAGCGACATTTCCGCGATTGTCGAAGCCGCCTTCACCGCTTCCTCGATGAGGTCGGCCGCGGGCACGACACGGCTAACCAGGCCGCAACGCTCAGCCTCCGCGGCGTCCATCATGCGACCGGTAAGGCAGAGGTCCATGGCCTTCGCCTTGCCAACGAAGCGGGCCAGCCGTTGCGTTCCGCCGGCGCCGGGCATTACGCCAAGTTTGATTTCAGGTTGGCCGAACTTGGCCGTGTCCGCGGCGATGATGAAGTCGCACATCATCGCGAGCTCGCAGCCGCCGCCAAGCGCGAAGCCAGCTACCGCGGCGATCACGGGTTTGCGGCAGCGGGCGACACGATCCCACGAGCCGATGAAATCCTCCTTGTAGACCTCCATGTAGGTCTTCGACTGCATCTCCTTGATGTCAGCGCCGGCGGCGAACGCTTTTTCCGAACCGGTGATGACGATGCAGCCAATTCCGTCGTCGGCCTCCCAGGCATCGAGAACCTGGTTGAGCTCGGCGATCAGCGCACTGTTGAGAGCGTTGAGGGCCTGCGGGCGATTGAGCGTGATAAGACCAACCTTTCCGCGGGTCTCGACGAGAATGTTCTGGTAAGCCATCGGTCGGTTCTGCCTCGAATATGAAAGAAAGGGCCTGTTATCGCTGGCATTTGCTGCAATAGAAGGTCGAACGCCCTCCCTGCACGATGCGTTGCACAATGCCCCGGCAGCCCGGCGTGAGGCAAGGCTCCCCTTCGCGGCCGTAGACCGAGAACGTGTGCTGGAAGGCACCAATGGTGCCATCTGCTTGCCGGTAGTCGCGCAGCGTCGAGCCGCCGGCGTCGATGGCATCCTGCAGCACCGACCGGATCGCTGACACGAGCCGCTCGGCGCGCGGCATCGGCTTTCCCGAGGCGTTAGCAAGGCAATTCGCAGACCGCTTGGGGCTTATGCCAGCCCGGTAAAGCGCTTCGCAGACGTAGATGTTGCCGAGCCCCGCGACGATGCGCTGGTCCATAAGGAAGGCTTTGATATCAGCTTTGCGGCCGCGAGCCTTGGCGGCCAGATAATCCGCCGTGAGCTCGTTACCCAGAGGCTCGACGCCTAACCCGGCGAACAACGGATGATTATCGAGGTCCTCCTCGGGGATCAGCAGCATGCATCCAAACCGCCGCGGGTCGTTGTAAGTGATCGTCGTGCCGTCCTCCATCGTGAACACGACGTGGTCGTGGGCCGGATCGGCTCCTGTGTCGTAGGTGTATTCTCCGATCTGTCGCGGCTTGCCCTGATGCGGTAGTGTGATGGTAAACCGGCCGCTCATGCCGAGATGCATCACGAGCGCCTCGCCGCTCGACAGGCGCGCCAGCAGGTATTTGGCGCGACGGCCGAGCGACGAAACCGTCTTGTTCTCAAGACGCTCTGCGAAATGTTCAGGGAAGGGGAAGCGAAGGTCGGAGCGTCGTTGCTCGACGCGCGCAATGCGTCCTCCCACCAGCACAGGCTCCAGTCCACGTCGGACGGTTTCGACTTCGGGAAGTTCGGGCAAGCTGCTCCCCCGCATGCATCTGTCGTGCAGCAATACCACGATATGCCGTAATCGCGAGATCGGTGACGTCGCGGCCTCAGCGGGACTGGTCCGGGGAGCTGTCCAAAGCCAAGCGCCTGCCCCGTTTTCTTAACAGTTTGATATGACAGGCGAGGCACACTGACCGTCGAGATTTCCATCTGCCGATCTGGCGTTTTGCGCGCATGGCGCTCGCTCGATCACTCAGCTATGGTGCCCGCCATGGCACGCAACAAACATCACGATACGGCTACAACGTTCGGTTTCCGCGAGGTCCAGCCGGAGGAACGGCAGGGGCTGGTCAATCAGGTCTTCGCGACAGTCGCCGACCGGTATGACCTGATGAACGACCTGATGTCCGCCGGCATGCACCGGCTTTGGAAGGATGAGCTGGTGAGCATGCTCTGTCCGCCCAAGTCGGAGCAGCGTTTTGACCTCATCGATGTCGCCGGCGGCACCGCGGACATCGCGCTGCGCATGCTGCGAAAAGGCGGACCGGGTTGCCGCGCGGTCGTCTGCGACATCAGCCCCGAAATGCTGCGCGTTGGCCGCAGCAAAATCGAGGCGGAAGGTCGATCGCACCAGGTCGCGCTGGTTCAGGGAAATGCAGAAGCCCTGCCGTTTCCGGACAAGAGCTTCGACGCTTACACGATCGCGTTCGGCATTCGGAATGTCACGCACATCGATGTGGCGCTTAAGGAAGCCTTCCGGGTCTTGAAGCCGGGCGGCCATTTCCTCTGCCTTGAATTTTCAGAATGTCAGGTGCCGATGCTGGACACCCTTTATGACCTGCATTCCTTCCAGGTCATTCCGCGCTTAGGTGAGCTCGTTGGCACGGGTGCGGAGCCCTATCGCTATCTTGTCGAGAGCATCCGCAAGTTTCCACCGCAGGAGTCGTTCGCCGACATGATCCGCGAGGCTGGCTTCGAGCAGGTAACCTGGCGAAATCTCACCGGCGGCATTGCTGCCATTCAC
>PKEY01000045.1 GCA_002919265.1 Hyphomicrobiaceae bacterium
TGGCCTGCATGAAAACTCGGCGCCACTTGAGGACTGTGCGGGAATTCTTCCGGGTAGCGGAGATGTTTGCAAGTCCGAGGCCGTATCAGGTTGCCCCCACCAATTCTGATTTTTCAATACGTCCCAGGGCTGCGCGATCCTAACCAGCTTAACGAACATTTACCGCAGCCAATGCCGCAGCAAGCCCCTTCATGGGAGCCGAAAAACGCACCTCACCCACCGGGGGAGCTAAAAAACTGATTTCGACATTCAACCCTTGCTCAATATGCTTCCGAATACGTGGTCCAACTGGCACCAGCGTCGTACATGCTTGTGGATTGCACATTACGCGGGCTGAATAAGTCACACCGTCATGAAACCGGAACAGAATTTCACCACCATCACCGATCGCCGCAGGCGCGCTTACAATCATCCGCGCCTCGCCCGTTTCGGTATCCGCCATCGTCCAGGAGAAAATAGTCCCGGCATGGCTTACAGCGATTTCCTGCCGGATATTGCATATGCGCACACCTGTCCTCAAATTATCATCACAAATCAGAGTCCAGTTTTCAAACGGATGGTAGAGCCGGCGAAAATCTCCTAGCGCAACGCCCTCAGGCGGCTGAATTTTGGAAGGGACAACAGCAAAAACCGGAGCTGTCGGACCGGCGATTGCAGGTCCGACAAGTAGCATCAACATCGAGAA
Source organism: Hyphomicrobiaceae bacterium (assembly GCA_002919265.1). Lineage (GTDB taxonomy): Bacteria > Pseudomonadota > Alphaproteobacteria > Rhizobiales > Hyphomicrobiaceae > ZC4RG25. The sequence continues at coordinate 686 of PKEY01000045.1, forward strand.
GATAACGGCGCGCACTGCAGTCGTCAGTTCAAAGTGAAGGTAAGTCCTCCGCCCACACCCCATTTGTCGCCCGTCGTTACACCGGAAAGGTTGAAACGGATTTGTTGATCGAAGGATGTATAACCGGCACCAAAAGCCATGGCGCCGTAGTCATCCCAGGTACCTCCGCCAATCGCTACACTGAGCTTTCCAGGTCTATCGTCAAAGCGAAGCGATGCTGCGGCGATACCTGCAGCGCCCGCCTTTCCAGCTTCGCGGGTGATTTTCGAACTTAAGCGAGCAAGACCGGCATCGAAAGCGTTGTCGAGCGCACTAAGAGCTGATCCAACATCGTTATATACGTTACCTTGGACCGCGTAGGATGGAGCAGAAATCGTGCCGTCTTGAAGTACCGTAGAACCGCCACCAAATGTCGAGGCCACGCTTTGTGAAATGGCATGTATCTGCGAGCCATTCACAGCGTCGTAGGAGTTAGACGAGATGCTGCCGGCACGGACGTTACGGATCAATACTGGATTATCGCCAATTGCCCCCTGACCAAGTGTAATTCTTGTGTAGTCGGGAACTCCGGGCGATAATTCGTCGTACTTCACTGCAAACTGATCTACCGCTTTTAGCTGCTTCACATTAACGGCGTCATAGTCATCGGTTCCAGCAGCGACGCCTGTAATTGTCCTGTTGCCGGTCAAGGTTCCGACTGCGACCTCTCCAACGCTCGATTGGGGCGCAGCCAAGCCATAAGCAATGTAATTGGTTTCTGCACCGCGCAGCGCAACCGCTCCGGCCCCCAAAGCAACAGAGTTGGCAGCTTCGACTCTGGCCCGATATCCGAGCGCCACACCATTATCCGCGCGCACGGAAGCATTATCGCCCAAAGCAGTCCCGAACGTCACATTATCCGTAACATTTGCCCGGTGTCCCACAGCCGTTGAGTAAGTTGACCCTGCACCCACCCACGCAGCCTCACCGAGTGCCGTGGATCCGAAAGAACCCTCGCCGATCACTGAATCGTTTCCTATTGAAACAGAATGGTGTGCGCCGGCGCCGATTTGCGCGCGCGTACCGACTGCAACGCTGTTAGTTGCGTTTTGGCCGATGTTTGCGTCGAAACCCAGAGCAGTACTCAACGCGGCTCCCTCGCCTATTGTAGCGCGAAAGCCAATCGCGGTACTACGGTGTGCGCCTGTTTGGGTATTTGCCTGGAGGCCAACCGCCGTCGAATATTGATCAAACGTCTCGGCACCAGTACCAACGGCGAGCGAACCAGTCTGCGAGTGGTCGTTTCCATTTGCGGCACTATCGGCCTTCGCCGAACAAACAAATAGCGACATACTAGCCGCTACCGCGATCGCCTTTTTGGCAGCGGCGCTCATTTCTTGCCTCCTAGCACAAAACCACACATGCAACCATTAGTAGTACAGCGTTGGTTACACAATCGTTAATCAGTGTTTCAAGAGAACGTCTTGTTGTTCGCCGAAAACCGAATACACTCGGAAAACTCAGAACAAAAACCGGATGTTTTTAAACGGGAACCAGAAAAACGACATTTCTCCGAAAAATTTGCACACCCAAACAATAAGTAATCAACTAATCAAAACTGTTACTCAAATAGCCAGCAGGTTTCGGAGAGCAATAAAGTCTAAGCAGGCGTGACGAGGGGTATCTCTCGAGCTTATTGTTAGGAGCTTTATATCTGATTTTTTGTGCGGCTAGGCACGATACGGAAGTGGTGTCACCTGCATCTCGCAACGATGCATCGAAAAAGGCAGGAGAGCCATGCGCTAGTCGCGGATCCGGTCCAGCGACAAACTCGCTATCGCCTGGATCCCTGAGACAAAGGAAAATTCGCTTTCAGCGCTTGGACTGGTGCGGTCGAGAGGACTCGAACCTCCACGGGTTGCCCCGCTACCACCTCAAGGTAGTGCGTCTACCAGTTCCGCCACGACCGCATTCCAGAAGGACGCCAAGCGTCCCATATCCAATTCGGCGGCATTTCACAAGCTGTCCGCCGAGGCCGGCATCACGTACCAAACCCTGATCTCCAACGCAAGCGGTACGAGCGACATCCCGGGCGCCGGCGACGGGTTGCGGTGCCGCAGGCGCTGGACTATTCGCAGGTAAGACTGAGCTGCCCGGGAAACAAGGAGTCGCAGTGCTTCCCGACGAAGCCATGAATGCAGGAGCGGACGCGGCCGTCGAATGGGCGGTCAGCGACGAACTTGTGGATTACGCCGAAGCCGTCGCCATCATGGAGGAGCGGGCTGCAGCGATTGCGGCTCGAAAAGCGTCAGAGCTCGTCTGGCTGCTCGAGCACCCGCCCCTTTATACCGCAGGCACCAGCACACGCTGGGAGGACCTCATCGACCCTCAGCGCTTCCCCGTGTATCGCGCGGGGCGGGGCGGCCAACTCACCTACCACGGCCCCGGGCAGCGCGTCGTCTATGTCATGCTCGACATCCGCCGCCGGGTCGGTGATGTGCGCGCGTTCGTGCACGCCCTCGAGGATTGGGTTATCGGGACGCTGCGGTTGTTCGGCGTACACGGCGAGACCCGGCACGATCGCGTCGGGGTCTGGGTGCCGCGTCCAGAACGTGGGCCGGGGGTTGAGGACAAGATCGCGGCAATCGGTATCCGAATCAGGCGGTGGGTGAGCTTCCACGGGCTGAGCTTGAACGTTTCCCCGGACCTCACCCATTTCGGCGGAATCGTGCCCTGCGGAATCCGGCAGCACGGAGTGACCAGCCTCGCAGACCTCGGCAAGGGCGTGTCGATGGCCGAGGTCGATGGGGCACTCGCTGAAGTTTTCCAAAGGAAATTTGGGATGATCCGCCGCGTTTCACCGCCAGCGGCAGATCCAGAGGCAATCGCCCGGACACGCGCATCTATTCAGGTCACACCCGACCCAAAAGAAAAAGAGCCCAGACCCGCCATCGCGTCCTGAGCTCCAAAACCAACGCGCCCGCTGTTTTCCTATTTCACGGCCCCTTCGCCGTTTCCGCCGGGTGAAGGCTGCTCCGGCACTTCAGGGCCGTCGTAGTAGACGAAGCCGCCCTCAATGGATACCGACTCGTTGCCATCGAGCGTGTACTCATCGTCATCGCTATCGTTGAGGCGAATTACGCACCCTTTCGGGCAGATCCCTTCCAAAACTGCTGACGGAGCCAGGATATGATCCTCGCTCTGCCCATCCTCGACGATGGTGACCTTATGCTGACGGTCGTCGCGGTTGGTCAGGGATACCGATGCGGCAGCCTCCGCACCCAAAACGACTGCCGCTACGCCCATCATTATCACGGCGATGCGCGACACGGCGAACCCCGTCACAGCGGGCTCAAGCAAGCGAGATTACTTCTTCTTCTTCGCGGAAGCCGCTGCCTTCTTCGCCGGAGCCTTCCCGGCGGCTTTCTTGGCAGCAGGTTTGGCCGTTTTCGCCTTCATGTCGACCTTCCTTCTTTCTCCAATGATGCCCTGCACTGAGGGCCCTTGACTCGAGGTTGAGTCGAGTCGCGATAAAATGTGGGTAGATTCAAATGAGTCCACAAACGGATTTTTCCGGTGACTTCTATCGAAGATTTCGATAGCTCATTCTAAGGAGGAACGCACAGGATCGGGCAGACGTCGCGAACGCGGCATCAAGATCATGGACATCAATCTCGCTCGGACCTTCCTGACCGTAGCCGAGACCGGCAGCTTCATCGAGGCCGCCCGGAAGATGCACGTGACCCAGTCGACCGTCAGTGCCCGTGTGAAGGTGCTTGAAGATCTGCTTGGGCGGCCGCTCTTCCAGCGATCCAAGTATGGCGCGACCCTCACGGCAGCGGGCGAACAGTTCCGGAAGCACGCTGTCGCCCTGGTGCGAGTGTGGCAACACGCCCAGCTCGAGGTTGGACTGTCCGATCAGCATCGGGATCATCTTTCCGTCGGTGGACCGCTGAGCCTGTGGGAAGGCTTCCTGCTGCGATGGATCGCCTGGCTGCGTACCAATATTCCGGACATCGCCATATCGACGACGGCGGGCATTTCCTCCGTTTTGACGCAACGGCTGCTGGAGGGCACGCTCGACCTCGCCGTCGTCTATCGGCCTGTCCAGCCGCCGGGCCTCGTTGTCGAACACCTGTTCGATGAGGAATTCGTTCTAGTCTCAAGCCGCAAATCGGGTCGGCGGCGAACCGAATCGGACTACGTGTTCATCAATTGGGGGCCGGATTTCCAGGCAGATCACGCTTCCGCGCATCCGGAGCTGGCCACGCCGGCGCTGAACATGGATCTGGGCCCTCTCGCCTTGTCCTACGTGCTCGGCACGCCTGCCTCAGGTTATTTCCCCTTGCGGCTGGTGAAGTCGCACATTGCAAGCGGACGGCTCCACCTGCCGAAGCGCATGAGGAAGTTCGTGTATCCGGTCTATATGGTCTATCCGGAATCGCGTGATGAAGAGGCCTATGAGCCGATTCTCACGTCGCTACGACGCGAGGCGAAGAAGCTCGGCTGAGCTAACACTCCCAGCTTCGGTAGCTGAGACAGCATCGCGATCGCAAGTGGCAAATTCGCACCCGAGCTCTAGCCGCCTCACTCGCCGTTTGGCTCGAGATTGGCGAGCCGGTCGCGATATTCGGCGGCGAACTCCGCGAAACGCCCCTCCGCTATTGCCCTACGTATGGCCGCCATCAGTTCCTGATAGAACCAGACGTTATTCCAGGTCAGCAGCATGGCGCCGAGGAATTCTCCCGCCTTCACGAGGTGATGAAGATAGGCGCGGGAATACTCGCGGGCGGCAGGGCACGAGCTCTTTTCGTCCAGCGGACGCGGATCCTCAGCGTGGCGCGCGTTCCGCAAATTCACCCGGCCTGACCAGGTGAAGGCAAGGCCGTGCCGGCCGGCACGTGTCGGCATCACGCAATCGAACATGTCGATGCCGCGAGCAACGGACTCAATCAGATCGGACGGCGTGCCCACGCCCATAAGGTAACGGGGCTTGTTCTTCGGCAGGTACGGAACCGTACGCTCCAGCGTCTCCAGCATGGCCGCCTGCCCTTCGCCCACCGCAAGGCCGCCTACGGCGTAGCCTGGAAAATCCATCGCCGCGAGCTCCTCGGCGGACTGGCGGCGCAGCTCAGGATATGTGCCGCCCTGTACGATGCCGAACAGCGCCTGCCCCGGCTTCGCCATATCGGCAAAAGCGCGCTGGCAGCGACGCGCCCACCGCAGCGACAGCTCCATCGCCCGGCGCGCCTCGTCGATTTTTGCCGGCAGCGCGATGCACTCGTCGAGCTGCATCTGGATATCGCTACCGAGCAGGCACTGAATTTCGATGGCGCGTTCGGGCGTCAGCATGTGTTTCGATCCATCCACGTGGGAGCGGAATGAAACACCCTCCTCCGTAATGTTCCGCAGCCCTGCGAGGGACATGACCTGAAAACCGCCCGAGTCTGTAAGGATCGGTCCGTCCCAACGCATGAACTTGTGCAGCCCACCTAGCCGCGCCACGCGTTCTGCCCCGGGGCGCAGCATGAGGTGATAGGTGTTGGCGAGAATGATGTCCGCGCCCGCTTGCTTTACCTGCTCAGGGTAAAGCGCCTTCACGGTTGCCGCGGTACCGACGGGCATGAAAGCTGGCGTTCGGATAATTCCGCGCGGAGTGGTGATTTCGCCAAGCCGCGCGCCGGAATCTTGCGCAATAAGCCGGTAGCCGAAGCTGCTCATGAGGACGCTTCGACCTCTGGATAGAGCATGCACGCGTCGCCGTAGGAGTAGAAGCGATAGCCGGACGCAATTGCGTGAGCGTAGGCGCGCTTCATGCGGTCGAGCCCCGAGAAGGCCGAAACGAGCATGAAAAGCGTCGACCGCGGCAAATGGAAGTTCGTCATCATGATGTCGATGGCGCGGAACTTGTAGCCCGGCGTGATGAACAGATCCGTCTCGCCGGCATAGGGTTGTATCTGACCTTGTTCGTTGGACGCCGTTTCAAGCAGTCGCGTCGCGGTGCTTCCGACGGCAACGATACGGCCGCCGTTCCGACGCACCTCGTTGAGCGCAGCGGCAGTCTCGGCGGTTACCTCCCCCCATTCGCCGTGCATGCGATGTTCGCTTGTATCCTCGGCCTTGACGGGCAGAAACGTGCCGGCGCCAACATGGAGCGTCACAAATTGGTGGGTGATACCGCGCTCACCCAGTCGCGCCAGCAGCCTGTCCGTAAAATGGAGGCCGGCTGTCGGCGCGGCCACGGCTCCTTCTTTTCGTGCGAAGATGGTCTGGTAGGCCGTCCGATCTTCGTCCGTTGTCTCGCGTCGGCCCGCGATATAGGGCGGCAACGGCGGATTGCCGAGCAATTCGATGGCCTCATCGAGATAGGCGCCGTGCAGGCTGAACGCCAATTCAACCTCGCCGCCCTGGCCTTTGGCTGTGACGGTCGCATTGAGGGTGCCCATCAGGCAGACGCGGCCCTCGTCGCCAAACTGGATCTGATCGCCGACTTCGAGGCGCTTAGCGGGGCGAGCAAAGGCGCGCCAGCGGCTCTCATCCACCCGCTTGTGCAGATTGAACTCCACGTGAGCGACGGCCGTGCCGCGTGTGCGCGTGCCTTTCAAAGCGGCGGGAATGACGCGGGTATCGTTGAAAACGAGCACGTCTCCCGGCTGCAAAAGGTCCGGCAAATCGAAGACTTTCCGATCCTCGAGTTCCAGCTCTGCACCTGGGCGCACAACGAGCAGGCGCGCCTGATCCCGCTCGGGGAGCGGATACAGCGCGATGCGGTCTTCCGGAAGCTCGAAATCGAAAAGATCGGTTCGCAATGAAGCACCTCGTGTCCGTCAAGCTACCTCAGGCGAGCACTCGAAGGGAGTAGGCCTTTCGGCGCGGTGGAAGACAGGATGCATCCTTCCGCATGCCTCCGCGTCTACCTTGCGGAGGCATCATGGATCGGAGACCCATTATCGTCTGGTTCCGGCAGGTCATGCGTCTTGCTGATCATCCGGCTCTGGTGACTGCAGTCGCCACCGGACAGCCGGTCGTCCCTGTCTACGTGCTCGATGACGAAGCCGCCGGCAAATGGCGGCTGGGAGGCGCACGGCGCTGGTGGCTGCACCACAGCATCGCCGTGCTCGATCGGGATCTGCGAGAGAAAGGCGCGCCACTCATCCTCCGGCGCGGTTCGACAGTGCGGCAGCTGCTAGAGTTGGCCGAGCAAACGAGCGCCACGACCGTTTACGCTACCCGAAGCCTTGAGCCATGGGCTCGCACGCTTGAAGTGGAATTGCAAAGGCGGCTCACGGAGCGCGGGATAGAGCTGAAGCTGTTTCCCGGCTCAACGTTGTTGGCGCCCGAGGAGATTCACTCCAAGTCTGGTCATCCGCTCACGATCTATGCAGCTTTCCGGCGCGCTATCAGCTCTCGCGACGTGCCAACGCCGCAACCGGCTCCAGCAAAGATGCCCTCCCCGGCCGATCTACCCATCAGTGACAGGCTCGACGATTGGCAACTTCTGCCGCGATCTCCTGATTGGGCGCATGGCCTGCGAGAAACGTGGGTTCCCGGCGAGCACGCCGCGCTGGCACGGCTCGACGCATTCCTGGAGGAAGGTCTGGCGAGCTATCATCAGCTACGCGACCGGCCCGATCTCCCAGGCACGTCAAACTTGTCGCCGCACCTCTCAAACGGTGAAATCAGTCTTAGGACCTGCTGGTATGCGGCCTTGATGCGTGAGCCAGACGCAGGTCAGGAAGCCTTCCTTCGCGAACTTGCCTGGCGCGAGTATTCGCAGCACCTGCTCTACCACCGGCCCAATCTCGCAGAGGCGCCCTGCCGCGCAGACTTCCGTCGGCTGAAATGGCGTCGCGACGAAACGGCGCTGCAAGCCTGGCGAAAGGGTGGAACCGGCTACCCCATGGTCGACGCCGGCATGCGCCAGCTTTGGTCCATCGGCTGGATGCACAATCGCGTACGCATGGTTACCGCCTCATTCCTCACGAAGCACCTGCTGCTGCCGTGGCAGGTGGGTGAGGAATGGTTCTGGGACACACTGGTCGATGCCGACCTCGCCAGCAACGCCGTGAACTGGCAGTGGGTGGCAGGCTCCGGCGCAGACGCCGCGCCATTCTTCCGGATCTTCAATCCGGTGAAGCAGGGAGAAACTTTTGATCCGGAAGGCGCCTACGTTCGCCGCTGGGTGCCGGAGCTCGCAGAACTGCCAGCGAGGTACATCCACGCTCCCTGGCAGGCTCCTGACGTCGAGCGCGAACAGGCTGGCGTTATACTCGGCAAAGATTACCCGCCGCCAATTGTCGATCACGCGGCTGCTCGAGCCCGCGCCCTCGCCGCCTTCGATGCCATGCGCTGATTTCAACAGTGCGCCGTGATGCGACAGTCAGGCCCCCGCGTCGATTGACCATGATCAAGACCGCAGAGAACTCCTGCTAATAGGGTCCGTCGTGTATAAGGCGCCAGTGACAGGCTTGGCTGAGGGCACATGAATCCCGAAATCCTGCAACGTTATGCGGCTCCGGTGCCGCGCTACACCAGCTATCCGACGGCTCCGCATTTCACCAATGCGGTCGATGCGGCGACCTACGGCCAGTGGCTGCGTGCCTTGCCCTCCGGCTCGGCCCTGTCGCTTTATGTGCACATCCCTTTTTGCAATCAGCTCTGCTGGTATTGCGGCTGCACAACGAAGGCCACACGGCAATATCATCCCGTCGCGGACTATATGACGGCGCTGCTCGAGGAGATCTCGACCGTCGCCGATCTCATGCCGCGAGACTGCCGCACGGTTCACATGCACTGGGGCGGCGGCTCGCCAAGCATTCTTTCGCCGGATGACATCCGGCGCCTCGCCGATGCCATCCATAGCCGTTTCCAGCGCGATCCCGCGGCGGAGTTCGCCGTCGAGGTCGACCCGCGTTTCTTCGATGCCGAGCGCATCGCGGCGTTTTCGGATGCGGGCGTCAACCGCGTAAGCGTCGGCGTTCAGGACTTCGACCCCGCCGTCCAGAAGGCTATCAACCGAACGCAGACGGTCGAGATGACCCGGTCGGTTGTCGAGATGTTCCGCGCGGCCGGCGTGCGCAGCGTCAATATCGACCTCGTCTACGGCCTGCCCTATCAGACCCGGCAAAGCATTGACCGCACGCTCGATGAAGTTCTCGCGCTGGCGCCGGATCGCATCGCGCTGTTCGGCTATGCCCATTTACCGTCCAGGTTGAAGCACCAGCGCCTCATCCCGGACGAAGCTCTCCCGAACATCACGGAACGGTTCGCCCAGGCCAATCGCGCAGCCAATCGGCTCGTCGCAGCGGGTTACGTACGCATTGGGCTCGATCACTTCGCCCGGCCGGAGGACGCGCTGGCCCGTGGCCCTGTCCATCGCAACTTCCAAGGCTACACCACGGACGCCGCGGATGCCCTGATCGGTTTTGGCGCGTCTGCCATCGGCAAGCTGCCGCAGGGTTACGTGCAGAACACGCCGGTCACGCCCGATTATGAGCGGCGTGTGCTTGCCGGCGATCTCGCGACCGTAAGAGGCCGGGCGCTCACCGACGAGGATCGCGCCCGCGGCCTCATCATCGAGCGGCTGATGTGCGATCTCCGTTTCCCGGCCGCCGAGCTCAAGGCGCAGTTCCCCGAGCAAGCCGGCTCACTGATCGAGGAAGCCGAGGCGCTGCTGGAGTCCGACACAGACGGTCTGGTCGTCCCGCATAGCGAAGACGTGTTCCGCGTTACCGAAAAAGGCCGCGCATTTCTCCGTTCCATTTGCGCGTGCTTCGATGCGTATCTCGGCCAAGGTGAGGTAAGGCATTCTGTGGGAGTGTAGCCGTACCTTCGGGATTTTTCCCGCTTACCTCGTCCCCGAAGCCTCTATCCGCTCGAAGGAAATGCACAAGCGGTGCCCGGTAGCTGCTGCAAAGCGCTCGAGCGTTCGCGTTGACGGTTTTGCGCGTCCACTTTCGAGACGGGCGATTACCGTCTGCGTGGTATTCATGCGGCGTGCAAGTTCCTCTTGTGTGAGACCTGCTGCGCTGCGGGCACCGATCAGCGCACTCGCAAGCGAAAACTCTTCTTCCAGATCCTTGTAGGCTTTTCGATAATTGGGATCTTCCTTCAACCACTTCTTGTGGAGGTCGCGTGCTGAAATTCGTTTACGTTTAGTCATGTCACACCCTTTGCCCGTTTCAGAGCTAGCTCGATCTCACTGCGTGGTGTCTTCTGGGATTTCTTGGTAAACACGCGGACGACGACCACGCGCTGACCGCTTTTTGTCACGTAAATGGCGCGAGCAATCCCATCCTTGCCCATCATGCGCATTTCCCAGAGCTTGCCCTCCAGGTGTTTTACATAGGGCTCGCGTACTCTGGTTAATCCGTGCTTTTCGATGAGCTCTACGATACGAGTAAATCTGGCGCGGATATCGGCAGGTTGAGCAGCAAGCTCCTGAACCACCCTCCTCATTGAGCAATTCCACCACCCACGCCATAGAGGAAACATAGCAAATTTGCGATGAGGCGCAAAGGGCAGAAAATCTCAACTAGCCCGTCAGCTCTTGGAAGCGCGCCAGGTACCTCTTCTGCGCCTCCTCCGTCGGCCAGCCTGAAATTCGCGTCAGGCGTTCGACGAGGGCCAAGGGCAAGCCGGAAGGACGGCCGAAGTAGCGTTCGCCTTCCTCCTCGGTGAAACCGGCGAGTCGGGTGGCCTCGTAGTAGGCCGCAATACTGTCAGCCGCCTTGATTGCTGTGTGAATGTCAGGCGGTGTTTCCGGCGGCAGGCCGAAGCGAATGTGAACGGCCCTGAGCAGCCGATTCTCGAATTCCTTGTAGTCCAGCCCGAGCGCTGCCTTGAACGGGCTGATGAGGTCGCCAATGACGTACTCCGGCGCGTCGTGCAGCAGCGCCATCAGCCGCTGCCTTTTCGAGCGGGGCTTGTTGAGCGCACTGAAGATTTCCTCGACCAACACGCAGTGCTGAGCCACGGAAAAGGCGTGCTTGCCGAGTGTCTGTCCATTCCAGCGCGCGACACGGGCGAGCCCGTGGGCAATATCCTCGATTTCGATGTCGAGAGGCGATGGATCGAGCAGATCGAGCCGGCGGCCTGAGAGCATCCGCTGCCACGCTCGCGGCTGCTCGTTGGCGTCAACCGCCGATTTCGATTGTTTCCGCGGTTTCGTCATGAGCGAGGTGGATTGAATTTGCGTTGCAGCTCGGCGCAAGCGGCGTGGCGATGGCAACTCACGAGATGATCATTCACCATGCCCACCGACTGCATGAAGGCGTACACGGTCGTCGGGCCAACGAAGCGAAAGCCCTCCTTCTTGAGCGCCTTGGAGATGCGCACCGAAAGCTCCGTCGAAGCCGGCACCTGATCCAGCCCGTTGCGGTAATTGACGATCGGCCCGTCCGGCAGAAAGCTCCATAGAAACGACGCAAAGGACTGCTTTTCGGAAAACTTCACAAAGGCCCGTGCGTTTTCGATCGTCGCTTCAACCTTGAGCCGGTTACGGACGATTCCGGGATCGGCCATCAGCCGCGCGACATCCTTCTCGCCATAGCGCGCGATTTTCTCAGCGTCGAAACCATCGAACGCCCGGCGAAAATTCTCCCGTTTTCGCAGGATGGTGATCCAGGAAAGGCCGGACTGAAATCCCTCGAGGACCAGCTTTTCAAAAAGCGCGCGACTGTTCGCTTTGGGCACGCCCCATTCCTCGTCGTGATAGGCGACGTAAAGCGGGTCGGTCCCCGCCCAGGGACAGCGCACGATCGCTGTTGCCGCTTCGCTGGTTTGCGACATGTCACACCTGCGCGGCGTCTTTTGTCGGAATGGTGAACCGCACCCAGCTTGGGAGCTCGACGGAAACAGGCACGCCGCCGGCCGTGATTGGCTGCCCCTTGCTCATAGCCTCGCCCACCCTGTCGAGGCGCAACAACGCGAGCCCCCTGTTACCTGCCGTCGAACCGACAGTGCCAACCACCGCTTCACCGGCCTTGACGTCGGCTCCGGGTTGCAGCGGCTCCTGACCGACGATTGGAACGACACGTTTCCGCGCCGTCGAGCGGTGCTCCATGCGCGAAACGACCTCCTGACCCACGAAGCAACCCTTCGTGAAGCTGACGCCACCCGTCTGATCGAACAGCGCCTCGTGGGGAAACGTATCGCCCAGCAGGTAATCCTGACCGCCTTCGGGAGCACCCACCGAAATACGGTGCTCGTGATAAGCCTGTTCGGTTACGACCTCGGCGCCGCTCACAGACGCCCAGTCAAAGCCGGCCGGAGCGATAGCGCGCCACCCGAGCTCCTCACGCCGCGGATCGGGATAAACGACAACCGCACCCTTAATCGACGGCTCGGGGCCACCCCAAAGCACTGCTACAGAATGCGCGTCGGAGATGTCGGCAATGTCCGCCTTGGCCCGCAGCTTGTAGAACGTCAGCCGCTTGGCGAGATCAGCCGCCTTTTCGCGCAGCGTCTCGAGCAGGAACTCCTCGCCGCTCTTCACCACGAAGAAGTCGAACAGGATCTTGCCCTGCGGCGTCAGCAACCCGGAAAAAATGGCCGGCTGTTTGTCCAGCAAATCCAGGTCAGCAGTAATCAGGCCCTGCAGCAGCTTGGCGGCGTCGGCACCCGACACGCGCACCACGCCGCGGCCGGCAAGAGGCGCAACTTTGAAGCTTGTCATGTGCTACCCCGCAGTCATGCACCGGGCGCGTTAACAAGGCACTGGCGGTCACGGTGCAGAGATAGGTAGGTAAGCGGCAGACTGCGGCGAGGCAAGCGGACGGAGGCTCAAGCCATGGCTGAAACATTCGACCTGGTGCTGAAGGGCGGCACCGTCGTCAACCACGACGGCATTGCGCCGCGCGACATCGGCCTCCGCAACGGCCGCATCGCCGCTGTGGGCAGCCTCGGCGCAAGCGCGGCCGGCGAGGTCATCGACTGCACCGGGTTGCACATCCTGCCCGGCGTCATCGACACCCAGGTCCACTTCCGCGAGCCCGGTCTCGAGCACAAGGAGGACCTGGAAACCGGCAGCCGCGCCGCGGTGCTCGGCGGGGTGACGGCCGTGTTCGAGATGCCCAACACGAACCCGCCAACCACCAATCCTGACGCCCTTGCCGACAAGGTCCGCCGTGCGCGTCACCGCATGTTCTGCGATTTCGCTTTCTATGTGGGAGCAACGCGCGAAAACGTCGACGACATTCCGGAGCTCGAGCGGCTCGAGGGCTCGGCCGGGATTAAGGTTTTCGTCGGGTCCTCCACCGGCACTTTGCTTGTCGATGACGATCCGACCCTCGAGCGCATTTTCGCGAAGCTCCGCCGCCGTGCCGCTTTCCACTCCGAGGATGAAGCGCGGTTGCGCGAGCGCGCTGGCATCAGGCGACCGGGCGATCCTTCCTCGCATCCCGAATGGCGCGATGAGATCGCAGCGCTAACTTCGACCCAGCGCCTCGTGCGCCTTGCCGAAAAACATGGCCGGCGCATTCACATTCTCCATGTCTCAACGGCTGAGGAGATGGCCTTCCTCGCGGAGCATAAAGAATGGGCGAGCGTAGAGGTCACCCCGCATCACCTCACCCTTGTGGCGCCTGAGTGCTATCAGCGCCTCGGCACGTACGCACAGATGAATCCACCGGTCCGCGAAGACCGCCATCGGCAGGCGCTCTGGGCTGGACTTTCCGCCGGTATTGTTGACGTCCTAGGATCCGACCACGCGCCGCATACGCGCGAGGAAAAGGACCATGCCTATCCGCAGAGCCATTCGGGCATGACGGGTGTGCAGACGCTGCTTCCCATCATGCTCGACCACGTCAACGCAGGCCGCCTGTCGCTCGAACGGCTGGTGGATCTGACAAGCCACGGGCCCCAACGGCTGTTCGGTATTCGCAACAAGGGGCGCATAGCCGTCGGTTATGACGGCGACCTGACCGTCGTCGACCTCAAGCGGCAGCAGACGATCGACAACTCCATGATCGCGAGCCGCTGCGGCTGGACGCCTTATCACGGCGTGACCGTGACCGGCTGGCCGGTCGGCACTTTCGTGCGCGGCCGCCGCGTGATGTGGGAAGGCGAAGTGCTTGGTCCTGCCGCGGGCGAGCCGGTGCGCTTCTACGAAGGTGTCTAACCTCCGCGGCTTGACCTGCCGTCGCTCCTGCAGGATGACTTCGCTCCTGTCTGCCTGAGGAGGAGCATCTGACATGAGCGTTGCCGCGGGCCGCGAGTTCCTGAGCATTCCAGGCCCAACCACGGTCCCCGATGAGGTGCTGCGGGCCATGCACCGGCCGGCAGTCGACATCTATTCCGGCGGGCTGATCGACGTCACGATGGGCCTGCTCGCCGACCTCAAGCGCGTCTTCCGCACCAACGGGCACACCTACATCTACGCTGCCAACGGCCACGGGGCCTGGGAAGCGGCGCTGTGCAATGTGCTCTCCCGCGGCGACAAGGTGCTCGTGCTGGAAAGCGGCCGGTTCGCGGTCGGCTGGGGCGAGATGGCAACCGCCCTCGGTTGCGACGTCGAAGTGCTTCAGGGTGACTGGCGGCGCGCCGTTCAGCCTGATGCGGTCGAGGAGCGACTTCGCGCGGACAAATCCCACAGCATCAAGGCCATTCTCGTCGTGCAGGTCGACACGGCATCAGGCGTCGTCAACGATATTCCGGCCATTTCGAAGGCGATCCGCGCGGCAGGCCACCCCGCCCTGTTCATGGTCGACACGGTCGCCTCGCTCGGCACCATGCCTTTCGAGATGGACGCGTGGGGCGTCGATGTAGCCGTCTCCGGCTCGCAAAAAGGTCTGATGACTCCACCCGGCCTCGGATTCGTGGCGGCGAACGAACGGGCGTTTGAGCGGCACAAGACGGCTGATCTCAACACACCGTACTGGGACTGGGGCTTCCGCGAGGGTGAAGAGCATTACCAGAAGTACTGCGGAACGCCGCCCGAGCACCTGATCTTCGCTCTTCGTCAGGCGCTCGACATGCTTTTTGCGGAAGGCTTCGAGGCCGCTTTCGAACGCCATCGCCTGCTCGCGGAAGCGGTGCGACGCGCAGTTGCGGTGTGGTCAGAGGGCCAGGCCCTGACATTCAACATTACGGCTCCGGAGGAGCGGGCGAATTCCGTGACGACGGTGCGGTGGCAGTACGAAAGCAGCCCCCAGCCCCTTCTCGATTATGCGCGCGAAAAATGCGGCGTGGTGCTAGGCGTCGGTATTGGCGCGCTTTCCGGTCGGGCGTTCCGGATCGCCCATATGGGCCACGTCAACGCGCCGATGGTGCTTGGAACACTGAGCGTCGTCGAGACGGCGCTTGCTGCGCTCAAAATCCCCCACGGTCGCGGCGGCGTGCAGGCTGCAATAGATTGGTTGAGCGAGAACGTGCGGCCCTGAGAGGCCGCGCGCTCCGTTGGCAATTTCAGTTTAGCACCTGAATTTCCGCTGCCATGTCAGGATGCAGGACGATGCGGTAGCGCGCATTGCTGCATTCAAGAACCCAGACGGTGGCGAGTGGGCGGGTTTCGGCCGCGTCTTTTTCTGCCCTTATCGGACGCTCGCAGGCATAGCCCTGCTCGCGCACGCGGACAGCGAGAATTTCCTTTGGCGTTTCCTCCTGGGCCAGGACTGCTGGCGCAATCCCGCCGTCGAATGACAGACATACGCACGCAAACAAAACTGAGGTAACGTGGGCTCGCTGCCGCCGCTTTTCGCCAGGCGCCATCTTGTTCTCCGTCTACGGGTAGCAGACGACCCGCGAACGCCAACGGCGAAAGCCGGTTCCGGCCAAGCCCCGCTTCTTGCAGATACCCTAAATGCGCGCTTCAGCGACGCCGTGGCAGGCCACGAGACGACCGTTCTCGTCCGAAAGGATCGGCGTTTCCCGGCGGCAGCGCTCGTTCTGATAGGGACAGCGCGGGTGGAAGCCACAGCCCTTGGGCGGGTTGATAGGATTGGGAATTTCCCCCTCCACCGGCCGGCGCACGCGTCCCGTCATCTCGAGATCCGGCACAGCGTCAAGAAGCATGCGCGTGTAAGGATGGCGCGGATTGCTAAAAAGCTCCCGCGACGGCGCGACTTCAACAAGACGCCCGAGATAAAGAACGCCGATGCGTGTTGCCATGTGTCGCACGACAGCCAAGTTATGGCTGATGAAAAGGTACGTCAGCCCCAGCTGATCTTGCAGGTCGCGCATCAGGTTCAGGATTTGCGCCTGCACGGAAACATCGAGTGCTGACGTGGGCTCGTCGCAAACAATGAACTCCGGATTGGCCGCAAGTGCGCGGGCGATGGCAATGCGCTGACGCTGACCGCCGGAGAATTCATGCGGATATTTGTGGCCGTCAGAAGGATCGAGACCAACGAGCTCTAACAGCTCCGCAACGCGGCCCTCGATGTCCTTCCGGTCGCGCATTAGCCCGAAAGCGCGCAGCGGCTCGGCAATGATGCGATCGACGCGCCAGCGTGGATTGAGGCTGGCATAGGGGTCCTGGAAGATCATCTGTATCCGCCGGCGCAGATCAGCCCGCTTCTTCCGCGCTTCGGGGCTGCTCATGGAAATGCCGTCGATGCGAACATCACCTTCACTCGGCGGCAAAAGGCCGACGATAATTTTCGCAATGGTCGATTTGCCGGAGCCCGATTCACCGACGAGCGCGAACGTCTCCCGTCGCCCTATTGCAAAAGACACATCGGCAACGGCCGTCAGGAACAGGCGTGGCCTGCGCTCCAGTACACGATTGAGCCACGGCCCCGAAACGTCGAACACCCGCCACAGCCGATCGACTTCGACGAGAGGCGCCGGGCTCATGATAGCACCTCCCCGCGTTGTTCCGCGCCCTCCTCCGCTTCAACCAGCCAGCAGGCCACCTTGGCGCGGTCATCCCCCACGAGCGGCGGGCGCTCGCAGAGGCATCGGTCGATGGCCAGCGCGCAGCGCGGATTGAAGGCGCATCCGGGCGGGCGCGCATTGAGGCGCGGCATGGAGCCCGGAATTTGCACGAGGCGTTCGGCGTCGCTCGTGAGTGTCGGGATGGAGCCCATGAGCCCCTGCGTGTAGGGGTGACGCGGGTTCTTCAGCACCTCCCGCACCGGGCCGATCTCGACGATACGGCCTGCGTACATCACCGCGACCCGGTCCGCCGTTTCAGCAATCACGCCCATATCGTGCGTGATCAGCATCACGGAGGTGCCGTGACTCTTCGCCAGCCGCTTCAGCAACGCGATGATCTGGGCCTGCACCGAAACATCGAGCGCCGTCGTGGGCTCGTCGGCAATGATGAGCTCGGGGTTCGTGCACAGCACCATGGCGAGCACCACGCGCTGGCGCATGCCGCCAGAAAGCTCATGCGGAAAAGCATCGATGCGCTGTTCCGGCGCCGGAATACCGACCTCTCCGAGGAGCTCGATCGCCCGGCGGCGCGCTTCTGCCGCTGAGAGGTCGAGGTGGACCATCATCGTCTCGACGATCTGGTCGCCGATGCGAAAAAGCGGATTGAGGCTCGTCAGCGGGTCCTGAAACACCATGCCGATCCGCTTGCCGCGGATCTTACGCATGGCAGAGAGCGGCAAGTTGTCGATACGCTCTCCCTTGAGGCGGATTTCGCCTCCCGTGATCCGTCCCGGCGGCTCGATGAGCCCGATGACCGCTGCGCCCGTCACCGACTTGCCGGCGCCGGACTCCCCGACAACGCCCAAAATCTCGCCCTCCGCGATGTCGAAGGACACGTCCTCCAGCGCAACGAGATCCGCGCGCCGGGTGGCGAAGGCTACGTACAGGTTGCGAACGGAAAGGACGGGGATTCTCATCAACGTTGCACCCCGCGCGCCGATTTCATGAGGCCTGAACGTTCGGCCGTCCGGGCAGGCGACCACGTTTTCCGAGAAGGACTCGGGGCTGGAAAGATGTTGGTAAACAACCTGCCCGCGATCATTTCAGCCTCGGATTGAGTGCGTCGCGCAGCCAGTCACCGAAAAGGTTCACGGCGAGCGCGAGAATGATGAGAGCAAGGGATGGGAACAGCAAAATCCACCATTCGCCTGAGAACAGGAACTGCTGACCGACGCGGATCAGCGTGCCGAGTGACGGCTGTGTTGGCGGCACGCCGACGCCCAGGAACGACAGCGTCGCCTCCTCTATGATGGCGAGTGCGAGGTTAATAGTGGCGATGACAAGAACGGGTCCGATCACGTTCGGCAGCACATGCTCACGCATGATGGCGAGTGAGGAGCGGCCCATCACGCGCGCTGCCTGCACATATTCCTTGCCCTTCTCCACCATAGTGGAGCCGCGCACCGTCCGGGCATACTGCGCCCAGTGTGACAGGCCGATGGCGATGATGAGCACGATGATCGCCATTTGCTCGTGCTGGGACGGTGGGATCAGACCTCGGCCGATCCCGAAGACAAGCAACGCAATGAGAATGGCGGGAAACGACAGCTGAATGTCGGCGATGCGCATGATCAGAGCATCCGTCCGACCGCCGACGAACCCAGCGATCAGCCCCAACGTCACGCCGAGCACCATCGAGAAGCCGACGGATGCGAAGCCTACGAGCAGCGAAATGCGGCTGCCATAGAGGATCGCCGAAAGGATATCGCGCCCCTGGCTGTCGGTGCCGAGGACGTAAAGCATGCCCGTCGAGGAGCTGCGCTCCATTGGTTCGAGGAAACCATCCTCGAGCCGGATGGCGCCGGGATCGAAGGCATTTTGCGGCGCGATCCACGGAGCAAAAAGCGCCAGCAGGAAGAAGACCAGCGTCGTGAAACTCGCCAAGATCGCCATTGGCGAGTGGCGGAAGCTCCACGCGAGATCGGAATCCCACGCCCGGCGCAGGGTGGACCCGAGCGCTTCTCGTCGGCTTGTCGGCTGGGAATAGGTCTTTTGCATGCGCACCTACCCGGTCGCCAGCGCCCGGCCCGTCCGCAGGCGCGGATCGAGCACGAAATACAGCAGGTCGACGATGAAATTGACGACCACGAAAACGACGGCCACGAACAGCAGGTACGTCGCCATCACCGGGATGTCGACGAACTGCACGGCCTGAACGAACAGCGCACCGAGCCCCGGCCATTGGAACACGCTTTCGGTCACGATAGCGAAGGCGATCACAGAACCGAGCTGTAGGCCGGCGATCGTCACCACCGGGATCAGCGTGTTACGCAGGGCGTGCTTGAAGTGAATGCGCCGCTCAGGCAAGCCGCGTGCGCGGGCGAACTTGATGTAATCGGTCCTCAGGGTTTCGAGCATCTGCGCGCGCACGAGACGCATGATCAGCGTAAGCTGGTAGAACGCCAGCGTAACCACCGGCATGATGAGCGACTTGCGGCCTGACTCGGTCAATAGCCCGGTGGTCCACCACCCGATCTTCACCGTCTGCCCGCGCCCGAACGACGGCAGCCAACGCAGCTCCACTGCGAATAGGTAAATGAGCCCGATGCCGATGAGGAACGTCGGCAGGCTGACACCCACCAGAGAGGTCGTCATGATCAGATGCGACAGCCATCCGTCCCGCCGAATGGCGGTATAGACGCCCAGTATTGTGCCAGCCACCACCGCGAGAAGCGCTGAAAGGACGGCCAGCTCGACCGTTGCCGGCAACCGTTCCATCAGCAAATCGGAAACCTTCCGGCCGTGGCGGTAAGAGACGCCGAACTCGCCCTGCGCGACGTCTCGGACGAAGCGTCCGAACTGCACGAGCACCGGATCGTTGAGGCCAAGCCGTTCCGCCAGCTCGCGCCGGTCTGCCTGACTTGCCTCCTGGCCGACCATGTTGGCGATGGGGTCGCCAACGAAACGGAACATGGAAAAGGCAATGAGACCGACAGCCAGCAGCACCAGGATAGCCTGAGCGGTGCTTCTGAGAATGTAAGCGACCATTGCGGCCCGACTTTAGTAAGAGAGCCGGCGAACCGGCTCTCCATCGATCTTATTGTTGCTGGTTCTTGAACCTCACGAACTTCAGTTTCGGCTGGTTCGAGATGTCGACCGGAATGTCGAGATCAGGCTTCATCGCGTAGGCCAGCGTCTGGATGTGGATCGGGATGTAGATCGTCTCATCCTGCAGGATCTTCCACATCTCGGCGATGATCTGGTTGCGCTTGGCAAGATCGGTCTCCTGCGTAAGGCTGGCCGTCATCTCGTCGATCTTCGGATTGGAGTACCGCGTGCTGTTCCAGCCGCCCTCTTTGTCAGTCTTCGTGTGATAGAGGTACGCAAAGATGTAGTGGCTATCGA
The DNA here is from genome assembly GCA_002919265.1 of Hyphomicrobiaceae bacterium. GTDB lineage: Bacteria > Pseudomonadota > Alphaproteobacteria > Rhizobiales > Hyphomicrobiaceae > ZC4RG25. Next base: position 20,885 of record PKEY01000045.1, read on the forward strand.
ATGTCGGCACGCCCCAGCCAAGCAGATAAAAGTCCACTTCATTCTTCTGCAGCGCGGGGAAGTGCAACGACTTTGATTGCGAGACCAGATTCACCTGAATCCCGATCTGCGCCAGCTGACCGACGATGGCCTGGCAAATCGCCTCGTCGTTGACGTAGCGATCGTTCGGGCAATGGAGCGAAACTGAGAAGCCGTCCGGATAGCCGGCCTCTGCCAACAGCGCCTTGGCCTTCTCGATGTCGTGCGGCGGGATGACATCGAGCTCCTTGGTGTAACCATTGACGCCGGGCGGGGCGATGATGCCAGTCGGGATCGATTGACCGCGCATGACGACCTTCTGGATCGCCTGCCGGTTGACCGCCATGTTGATGGCGTGCCGCACCCGTTTGTCGGCGAACGGGTTCCGGCCCTTGATGTTTGAGGACTTGAGCTCAGGATCCCCGACATTCATGCCAAGGAAAATCGCGCGGTTCTCAGGGCCGATGACCACGCGCAAGTTCTCATCCTGCTGCAGGCGCTGAATGTCCTGCACGGGCACGTCCTGGACGAAGTCCACCTCACCGGAAAGAAGAGCCGCAATGCGTGTCGCGTCGGACTTGATCGGCACATACACGAGCTCGGTGATTTCGAGCGGCACCTGGCCCTTGCCCCAGTAGTTCTCGTTCCGCTTCATCACCGTCTTCACGTCCGGCTCGCGGCTGACGAGAACGAATGGCCCTGTACCGTTCGCATGGCGAACGGCGTAGTTCTCTTCCTTGTTCTTGAAATCCTGAACCTTGGTCGCGCCGTGCTCCTCGGCCCACGACTTGCTCATGATGAAGAGGTCCGTGAGATTGGCCGGAAGCAGCGGATTGGGCCCTTTGGTCTTGATCTGGAGCGTGTAGTCATCCACCCGGATGAGTTGATCGATGGATGACAGCAGCGACTTCATGTCCGAAGTCGGCTGCATGGCCCGCTCGAAGGAGAAAATGACGTCGTCGACGGTGAACGGCCTGCCATCATGAAATTTCACGCCCCGACGGAGCTTGAACTCCCACACAGTCGGGTCGGACGTGATCTCCCAAGATTCTGCAAGCGCCGGTAGTGGTTTACCCTGAGGATCACGGATAATCAGTGGCTCGTAGATATGGTGATTGAGGGCGTGCGTCGGACCTTCGTTCTGCGCGTGGGGGTCCAAGGTGAGCGCGTCACCGGATCGTGCCCATACCACCGTTCGGGCCTCCGCGGCCCCTGCCAGTAGCGCACCTGCGAGAAGTGTGGCAAAGAAGAGCCTGGCTCCCGTCAACATACGCTTCCCTCCTCATCTGTGACGGCACGGTGGGCAGTCTTGATCTCGATCATAGACTTGACATCCGCACCTGTCACTGTCGGAGGTCTTCACGTTGGTGACACAAACGCAGTGTGTTGAAGAGGCGCTGCAGTTTTCCCATCTGAGGGGGCATTGTGCAATCCATCGGGCCTGACGCTCCCGTTAAGCGGAACATGGTCCGGTGCCAGAGCGAGAGTTGACATTCCACGTGCCCCTCCAGTATCAAGCACCGCTGTTAGCACTCAACCCAAGTGAGTGCTAACAGGCTTCCCTTAAGAACAATCCTCCTCATCCCATCATCGGGAGCGCTAAAGTCATGAAGTTTCGTCCTCTCCACGACCGCGTGGTCGTGCGCCGCGTCGAGACCGAGACCAAGTCCGCTGGCGGCATCATCATCCCCGACACGGCTGCTGAGAAGCCCCAGCAGGGCGAGGTTTTGGCGGTCGGCCCAGGTGCTCGCGACGAGTCCGGCAAGATCGTGCCGCTCGATGTGAAGGTCGGCGACAAGGTGCTGTTCGGCAAGTGGTCCGGCACCGAGGTCAAGATCGACGGGCAGGAGCTGCTCATCATGAAGGAAAGCGACATCATGGGTGTGCTGGAGAAGTAATCCGGCAAGCTCCCCTGTCGTGAATTGCTGAATTCGTAAATCGTAATTCGTGAATGGGAACGTCGGTCGGCCTCGTGCAGCAGCACGACTTCAAGACTTGGCGCCCTCACCATTTCACGAACAAATCCAACCAGGAGTAGCCAACGATGGCAGCCAAAGAGGTCAAATTCGCTGCAGATGCGCGTGAGCGCATGATGCGCGGCGTAGACATCCTCGCCAACGCTGTGAAAGTGACGCTCGGCCCGAAGGGTCGCAACGTCGTCATCGAGAAGTCCTTTGGTGCCCCTCGCACCACGAAGGACGGTGTCACGGTCGCCAAGGAGATCGAGCTTGAGGACAAGTTCGAGAACATGGGCGCCCAGATGGTCCGCGAGGTCGCGTCGAAGACGAACGATATCGCGGGTGATGGCACCACCACGGCGACTGTTCTCGCTCAGGCGATCGTCCGCGAGGGCCTGAAGGCGGTTGCGGCCGGCATGAACCCGATGGATCTGAAGCGCGGCATCGACAAGGCGGTCGCTCAGGCGGTCGAGGAGATCCAGAAGCGTGCCAAGAAGGTCAAGAGCTCGGACGAGGTCGCGCAGGTCGGCACCATCTCGGCCAACGGCGAGAAAGAGATTGGCAAGATGATCGCCGAGGCCATGCAGAAGGTCGGCAACGAGGGCGTGATCACGGTTGAGGAGGCGAAGAGCCTAGAGACCGAGCTCGAGGTTGTCGAGGGTATGCAGTTCGACCGCGGCTACCTCTCGCCGTACTTCATCACCAACCCCGACAAGATGGTCGCCGAGCTCGAGGATCCGTACATCCTGATCCACGAGAAGAAGCTGTCCGGCCTGCAGGCCATGCTGCCGGTGCTCGAGGCAGTTGTTCAGACCGGCCGGCCGCTTCTCATCATCGCCGAGGATGTCGAGGGTGAAGCTCTGGCCACGCTCGTCGTCAACAAGCTGCGTGGCGGCCTGAAGGTTTGCGCCGTCAAGGCTCCGGGCTTCGGTGATCGTCGCAAGGCCATGCTGGAGGACATCGCAGTCCTTACGGGCGGCACGGTCATCTCCGAGGACCTCGGCATCAAGCTCGAGAATGTCACGCTCGACATGCTCGGCCGCGCCAAGCGCGTCTCCATCGACAAGGACAACACCACGATCGTCGACGGCGCCGGCAAGAAGAAGGACATCGAGGCCCGCGTCGCCCAGATCAAGGTGCAGATCGAAGAGACCACCTCCGACTACGACCGTGAGAAGCTGCAGGAGCGTCTGGCGAAGCTCGCTGGCGGCGTTGCGGTGATCAAGG
>PKEY01000052.1 GCA_002919265.1 Hyphomicrobiaceae bacterium
GCAACATTTTTCAAGGAAGCCTCCGATCCGCGAACGCGCGAATTTCTGAGCCAGATTCTTTAACGGCACTGGACATTGCATCGGCCCCGGGCCATTCAGAAACGGAGTTCAAATAAAATGCAAAGAAGCACAAGGCCCGAGGACGCCGCACTCTGGGAGCGCGCTGAACGCCACCTCGTTCGTTACGGGCATTTCTTTCAGCCGGCGATCATTGCCTCAGCCCAAGGCTCGTTCATGACGACGACTGATGGGCGTCGTTTGCTCGACTTCGCGTCCGGGCAGATGAGCGCCATTCTGGGACACAGCCATCCCGAGATCACCGAGGTTATCCGGTCTCAGGCGGGCGAGCTTGTGCATCTCTACAGCCAACTCCTGTCGAAACCGGTGATCGATCTGGCCGAGATCCTTGCCAAAATCGCACCGGGCAAGCTGGAGCGTGTGATGCTGCTTTCGACCGGCGGCGAGTCGAACGAGGCGGCGCTGCGGATGGCCAAAACGGCCACGGGGAGATACGAGACGCTGGCGCTTTCCCGCTCGTGGCATGGCGTGACGCACGGAGCCGCTTCGGTCACCTTCAACAGCAATCGCTTCGGACACGGGCCTGCGGCGCCTGGATCCTTCGTGCTACCTGCGCCGACGCCCTATCGGCCGGCTTTTACGCGTGACGGCAAATATGATTGGGAAGCCGAGCTTGATTACGGCTTCGAGTTGTTCGACCGCCAATCGAATGGCAATCCCGCCGCCTTCATTATTGAGTCCATCATGTCATCCGGCGGCGTTATCGTGCCCCCGCCCGGCTATCTCAAAGCGGCAGCCGAACGCGCGCGGGCACGCGGAATGCTTGTCATTGTCGATGAGGCGCAAACGGGCCTCGGCCGTACTGGCAAGCTGTTCGATTGCGAGTACGACGGCGTTGTGCCCGACTTCATCACCCTTTCAAAAACGCTGGGTGCCGGCCTTCCGCTTTCGGCTGTCATTACGACGGCTGAAATCGAGGAGAAATGTTACGAGAACAAATTCCATTTCTATACAACCCATGCATCCGATCCGCTGCCGGCAGCAGTTGGATTGAAGGTCGTGGAGATCATTTTGAGGGATGGGCTCGCAGATCGCGCGCGCATCGCTGGAGAGCGCCTGCGCCAGGGTTTCGAGACGCTTATGCAGCGTTTCGAAGTTATTGGTGATGTGCGCGGCCGAGGATTGTTGATGGGTGTTGAGGTCGTCAAGGACCGCCATTCCAAGACGCCGGCACCTGAGCTTGCCCAACGGGTGATGAACCGGTGTCTGGAGCTCGGGCTGTCGACGAGCATCATCCGTGGCGGCTGGGGCGTATTCCGCATTGCCCCGCCGCTCACCATTTCGGATGACGAAATCGACCTGGGGCTTTCGATTTTCGAGCAGGCCTTCAAGGATTGTGTTTGAGCGTTCAGGCTGAACGTTCCGCTATCCGATAGCCATATTCCTCGAACGCAGCCGTGAGACTGTGCCAGAAGCTCACGGCATACGATCGCGGACAAGCGATCTCGTATGCCGGTGTATCGTCGATTTGCCAGAGATGAATGCGGACGTGTGAGGCCACAGTCACAGCAGCGCTGCCAGTCCGAAACACGGACTCATCGAGATCAATCGGAACGAGCTTCATCAAGCCGTCACGCGCGCGAGGCCCGCTGATGCGAATAATGACTTGAGAGCCAGTCAGGTCCGTAATCGCAGCAAGAGAGGAACCCATGGCCTCGATCCGGCTGCCGAAAACATTTGTCGACGGACAAATCGCGAGCCATGAGTCGGGGCCAGACCAAATAAATGAGATAGAGCCATTGGCAATGTGGGCGGGCTGCATTGGCAGCGGAACGCCGAATGCACGCTCAATGGCGGCACTAAGCTCAGCGGCTTTTCCGGCACTTGCTGCAATGGAAAATAGGGCCAATCCGCGACATTCGCTCAGAGTGACGTTGTCTTTACCCGGCGCGCCGTAGTGGCCGGGAATCATAACACTGGCAAGAGCCGAGCGGGGGGCAAGAAGTGGTTCAGGCACGGGCAAGCTCTCCCTCGGGGTCATAGCGGCACGGCGGGCCGATTTCGACGACAACATCGCCATTCCGGACGGGATCATAAGCGCGGACACGCTCGCCAATGCGTTCCTTGCCGCGTTTCAGAAGCCCTAAGCCGATGTAGTGTCCGAACGTCGGCGAGTAGACGGCGGAGGTCATGTAGCCGAGATCGTTTTCGATGCGCGGTGCTGCACCGAGATCGAGGAAATGGCTTCCCGCCCGCAGCACGTCACTTCGGTTCACAGGCGCAAAGGAGACGAGGACAGGTCGATCAGGCTCGTTGAAGGCAGGAAGCTGCTGGAGGGCGCGCCCAACGTAATCCTTCTTTGTTGAAAGAAGACGTTCGAGTCCGAGATCGCGTGTGGTCGTCTGCCCATTGAGCTCGCCGGCGGCCGGAAAACCCTTTTCGATGCGTAGCACCGCCAAGGCTTCCGTTCCATAAGGTGCAAGCCCCAGCGGCTCGCCTTCGCGCGCCAGACACCGAATAAGCGCGTCGCCATAATCAGCCGGCACGCCGATCTCATAGCCGAGCTCGCCCGAAAATGACACGCGATAAAGTCGGGCAGGAATTCCGCCGCAAATCGTTATTTCGGCCACGGATAAATGCGGGAAATTGCTGGTCGACAAATCGAATCCGTCGACGATCTTTGCGACCAGTTCGCGCGATCTCGGGCCTGCAACGGCGAGCTGTGCCCAACGCTCGGTAACGGGCACGATGGAAACATCAAGCGACGGCTTCAGTACCTGATGACAGAATTCCAGATGCCGAAGGACCTGATCGGCATGCCCGGTGCCGGTCGTAAGGAAAAAGCGATGCTCGCCAATGCGCGACACGGTGCCGTCGTCTAGAACGTGGCCATCCTCGCGCAGCATTAGGCCGTAGCGCATCCGGCCCACTTTCAGTGTCGAGATGGTATTTGCATAGACGAAGTCGAGCAGGCGTTCGGCATCCGGTCCGATAACCTCGATCTTGCCGAGCGTTGACACATCGCAAACGCCTACGGCGGAACGCACCGTCCGAACCTCACGGTTGACGCTTTCACGCCAGTCCGTTTCTCCCAGCTTTGGATACCACTGCGCTCTGAGCCACTGGCCGACCTCAACGAACACAGCATTTTGCTCCGACGCCCACTCGTGCGTGGGCGTCAACCGCGTTGGCCGGAAGGCTTTTCCAACATCGCGGCCGGCGATGGCGCCAATGGCCACCGGCGTGTAAGGCGGACGGAAAGTCGTGGTGCCCGTTTCTGCGATGGTGCGGCCGGTGACGTCCGCGAGAATGGCAAGGCCATTGACGCCGGAGCTCTTTCCCTGGTCGGTCGCCATGCCGAGCGTGGTGTAGCGCTTGGCATGTTCGACCGAGCGGTAGCCTTCGCGCGCAGCCAGTGCAATATCGGCAGCGGTAACGTCGTTCTGGAAATCGACGAAGCTTTTGGCACTGCGTTTCGCGACGCTCCAGGACGGAGCCTGGGACGAAGAGGGCGGAGCAGCACTTGTCGGTGGCGACTTATAGGTCGTTTGTAGTCCTAAGCTGCGCGCCGCCTCGCTTCCCGCACGCGCTCCATCTTTCAACGCTGTGTCCAAACCGAACCGCCCAGCTGCGGCGCCTGTAACGTCGATGTGAGCCGGGAGATCGCCTGGAACAAAGGCAAGGATACGCTCATCCCACTTGGGCTTGTGGCCGAGATGGGAGGTAAGATGTAGCACCGGGTCCCAGCCGCCAGCCATCGCCAACAAGTCCGCTACGATTTCGTGCTCACGGCCTTGACGATCCTTGACGGTGACGCTGCTGAGGCGCAGTCGGCCGCGCGTGCCCGTTATAGTAGCCCCGACGAACAAGGGTGCGTCGGTTCCGTGGCGCGCAAAAGCTGATGCCTCCGTGCGCGGATCAACAACGGCTGCAATCGATGCACCGGCCCGTTGCAAGGCCTCGACCGTCTGCCAGCCGCTATCGTCGGTCATGAAAACGACGGCGTGCCGGCCGGGCAGTACGGCAAAGCGCTCAATGTAAGTCCTGACGGCGCTCGCCATCATGATTCCGGGGCGGTCGTTCTTCGGGAAGACGATCGGCCGTTCGATAGCGCCGGTCGCCACGATGATGCGTCGCGCTGCGATTTTCCAATAGCGCTGCCGCACGGTAAACGGCGGCGGTTCGGCAAGGTGGTCGCTGACGCGTTCGACCGCGCCGCAAATGCCGTGATCATAAATCCCGAAGACCGTGGTGCGACGGAGCACGCGCACCTTCTTCTCGGCTGTGAGCTCCTGTTCGACCTCGCAAACCCAATCCAGCGCCGCTTTGCCGTCGATTTCCTCACGGTTTGCCAGCAGATGACCGCCGAGACGGAAATCCTGCTCGCACAGCACGACACGCGCGCCGCTGCGGGCGGCCGCGAGCGCCGCTGTGAGGCCGGCGGGGCCGCTGCCAACCACCAGCACATCGCAGAAGAGGTGGGAGCGCTCGTATTTGTCGGGGTCCGGCTCACGCGCGGCACGCCCCAGCCCGGCAGCGCGGCGGATCAGCGGCTCATAGACTTTTTCCCAAAAGGCCGCCGGCCACATGAATGTCTTGTAGTAGAAGCCGGCCGGGAATATTGGCGCCGCCAGGCCATTGATGGCCATGAGGTCGAAGGCGAGCGACGGCCATCTGTTCTGACTGTTAGCGACGAGCCCTGAGTATAGCTCTGCAACTGTGGCCCGCGTATTCGGTTCGCGCCGGGCGCCAGTGCGCAGCTCCACGAGCGCGTTTGGCTCTTCCGGGCCCGCGTAAAGGATGCCGCGCGGGCGGTGATATTTGAACGAACGCCCGACCAGGTGAACTCCATTGGCGAGCAACGCTGAGGCCAGCGTGTCACCGGGATATCCGTAGTATTCGCGCCCGTCGAACATGAATGGTATCGCGGCCGCTCGGTCGATGAGACCGCCAGAGGTCAGGCGAAACGGCTGGGATTGATGCTTGGATGGCGATGTCATTTGGAGGCAGTGGAGCTGGCCGAAGAGGGCAGGGAGCGTGCGGGGGCGGCACCGAGGATTTCGTGCGTGCGCGTATCACGCGTCACGACAATCCAGGATCGGCAGCCGTAGGTGTGATGCCACAGCTCGCGATTGGAGCCTGCGGGGTTGTCACGCAAAAAGACGTAGTCGATCCAGGCTTGGAGCGGTGCGTTGGGATCTGCAGGGCGCACCGGATCGGCGCTGCCGAGATAGACGAACTCCTCGTTTCCGCGCTCCCCGCAATGAGGGCATGGCAAGCGCATTTCTTCCTCCTTCAGTGCAGGTTGGGTACGGCGCCCTTGCCGCCCTCGTCGATGACGTGGCCGGTCGCGAAGCGGTCGAGTCGAAAGCCGCTGTTGAGCCGATGTGGGGTGCCGGTCGCAATGGTGTGGGCGAAACACCAACCCGAGGCGGGTGTTGCCTTGAACCCGCCGTAACACCAACCGGCATTGAGAAACAGGCCTTCGATCGGCGTGCGGTCGATGATCGGCGAGCCGTCCATGGTCATGTCCATGATGCCGCCCCACTGCCGCAGGTAGCGCACCCGGCTGATCGACGGAAAGAGCGCTACGGCGCAGCTCATCACGTCTTCGACAATCGGCAGATTTCCTCGCTGGGCATAGGAATTGTAGCCGTCGATATCTCCGCCGAAGACGAGCCCGCCCTTATCCGACTGGCTGATGTAGAAGTGGCCAGCGCCGAAGGTCACGACCATGTCGATGTGCGGTTTGATGCCTTCAGAGACGAAGGCTTGCAGCACATGGCTTTCAATGGGCAGCCGCAGGCCAGCCATGGCTGCGACGCGAGAGGAATTACCGGCAACGGCGATGCCCACCCGCTTGGCTCTGATATAGCCGCGCGTCGTTTCTACACCGACAACTTTTCCGTTTTCGATGCGGATGCCGGTGACTTCGCAGTTCTGAATGATATCAACGCCGCGTTGATCGGCACCGCGCGCAAAGCCCCAGGCAACGGCGTCGTGGCGCACCGTTCCACCGCGTCTCTGAAGCAAACCGCCTTTAATGGGAAAGCGCGCATTGTCGAAATCGAGCAGTGGTACCAGCTCGCGCACCTGCTCGCGGTCGAGCAACTCGGCATCGACGCCGTTGAGGCGCATGGCGTTGCCGCGGCGGGCGAAGGCATCTCGCTGAGCATCCGAGTGATAAAGGTTTAGAACGCCCCGTTGCGAAACCATGGCATTGAAATTGAGGTCCTGCTCGAGCCCCTCCCACAGCTTCAGCGACCACTCGTAGAATGCGGTGTTCGGCGGAAGCAGATAATTGGAGCGAATGATCGTGGTGTTCCGGCCGACGTTGCCGGAGCCGATATAGCTCTTCTCGAGCACCGCGACATCGGTGATGCCATGCTCTTTCGCAAGGTAGTAGGCGGTCGCCAATCCGTGCCCGCCGCCCCCGATGATGATCGTATCGTATTGGGGCTTGGGTTCAGGATCGCGCCAGGCCGGTTGCCAACGCGTGTGGCCCGAAAAGGCGTTCCGGATGAGTGCTCCGAGGGAATATCGCATTCAGGAGTGTCCGAGCGGAAGGGAAGGGCTGGTCCCGCCCGGGTTATCACATTGATCTTGCGTTTGATAAGTGCGGATTCTCCGCGACCGATTGGCAAAAATGGAATAACTCGCGCTGAAGCGCCCGAAATCCGACCCCACCAATGTGTCCAAATCTTGCGGGTGGACGTTTCGATGGGAGCGAGTAATCTCGTGCCCGGTTTCCTGAGAAGGCGGAGGAACGCCTATGCCTGAGCCAAAACGGAAGACCGAGCTTCGCCAGGGCGCAGGAGGGCGCGCAGCGCACGATGTCGGCGGGCTCGACTTCGGTCCCATCGACAGGACGGAGCACGATCTCGCTTTGTGGGAGAAGCGGGTCGACGCCATGCTGATCCTGCTGACTGGTCCCAAGAAGGGCGCGTTCAAGATCGACGCCATGCGCCGCGTGATCGAGGACTATGGCCAGCAGCAGTACGATTCGACGACCTATTACGAGAAGTGGATTCGCGCCATTCGCAACCTTCTCGTGGAGCAGGAAATCCTGACGAAGGAAGAGATCGAAGCGAAAATCGCCGCTGTCGAGGAGGCGATGCGCGCTTCAGGTCGGGAACTGCAAGGCGGCTCTGTGCCGTGGGATGACGTGGGAGGGCGGATGTGAGTGCGCCGGCGCCTCGTTTCCGGATTGGTGATGTCGTTCGGGTGGATTCCCGAATGGCTTTGGGCCACTGTCGGACGCCGTTTTTTCTTCGCGGCAAGACCGGTGTGATCGTAGGCATTCAGGGTGCCTTTCACGACCCGGAGAAGCTCGCCTACCACAAGCCCGGTTTGCCGAGGCAAGTGCTTTACAAGGTGCGTTTCAAACAGTCGGACCTCTGGCCCAACTATCGCGGCAAACCGCACGATCACCTGGAGGCCGATATCTACGAGCACTGGCTGATGAGAATAAGCGCCGAGGCAAGGAGTGACAGCCATGCCGCATGACGATCACGATCACCACCACGAGCATTCTCACGAGCATGGCGGTCAGCCATATCGGCATCCCTTCCAGCGCGACCACGACGCCGATCCTGCTTCGCCCTATGAGGTTCTGGAGCAGGCCATCCGGGAGCTTCTGATCGAGAAGGGCATACTCACATCTGAGGAGATCTATGCCCAGGTCGATTTGATGGACAGCCGTTCCCCGGCGCTGGGCGCCAAGGTTGTCGCGCGTGCCTGGGTCGATCCCGCGTTCAAGGACCGGCTGCTCGCCAATACGCGGGCTGCGCTTGCCGAGCTCGGCATCGACATTGGTTCGTTGGCGGATTTTCGCGTCGTCGAGAATACGGCCGACGTTCACAACGTCATCGTCTGCACGCTGTGCTCCTGCTATCCGAAGATGCTCCTGGGCATTCCGCCGGCCTGGTACAAAAGCCTGGCTTACCGCTCGCGGGTTGTGGTGGATCCGCGCGGTGTCCTCAGGGAATTCGGGCTCGAATTGCCGGATCATGTCGAAGTTCGCGTGCACGACTCGACGGCTGACCTCCGTTATTTTGTCCTGCCTCGGCGGCCTGAGGGAACCGAGGGCTGGAGTGAGGAGCAGTTGGCGAGCATCGTCACGCGCGACTGCATGATCGGCACCGCTGTTCCCGTCGAGCCAGCCACGAGTGCGGCGGCGGAGTAGGGGTGCCGCGCAGCGATAAGCGCTTATTTCAGTTGTCAGTTGGACGACATCTCTCGTCAGATTGTCGTCGCGTGCAAACGCGTCGGCTTAAGCCCCGAAATTTTAACAAATTCGTTACATCAGTCTGCGTGAATTGCGACGGGAAGAATCGCGATCCGGCTATCGGGCCTTAGCGCAACAACAATGTACCCGTCGTCAAACACGCAAGCCGGTCTTTTCGGCATATCGTTCCTGCTGGCAGTGCGGCGGGCGCTGCCACAGTTGCTCTTGGCGACGATTGCTGCAGGTTTGGCCCTCTACATTTTCCAATCCTGGGGAGAGCCGCTTCACCGCGCCGAGGTGCGCTTGATAGTGGAGGCGGATCGCCCGTCTGCCGCGGCCCAGACCCATATTCGAGCTCTGCGTGATCCCATTCGCCTTTATGGCGTCGCCAATGAACTTGGTCTCAAGGAGCGAGGGGAGCACAAGGACAAGGATCGCGGTCTTTCCCTCTGGGATCTGCTGAGCTTTAACCGCTTCGCACCATACGCCGCGCTTCAGGACCAGGACGAGCGGCTGCTGGCGGCCATCTACGAGCGCCTGAGTGTGTCGGCGGGTAAAGAGAAGGGAGAAATCGTTCTTCGCTACACCTCGACCGATCCGCAGCTCGCGTCGAAATTCGTGAATCGGCTTGCAGAGGTTTACCTAGAGAGCCAGGGGCAGGCAGATGGCCTAACGCGCAGTGGGAACCGCGGGCGATTGAGGCTCATTTCCTGGGCCGAGCAAGCGGAGCGTGCCGACCCACCGCGTAAGGGACCAATCGCCATTTTGGGGATGGTCGTTACCCTGCTCCTTGGAATGGGCGCTATTGGAATTCGCGAAGCATTTCGCATGATGGGCCGCCGCCGGCCCTTTGCCGGCTCTTCGGCTCCTGAGACCTCCGGCGCCTCTTCGACGAGCGGCTCTTTTGGCACGCTAAATTCAACGATCGCCGTCGCCAAACGACTCCTGCCGTTATCCGGTGCAGATCGCGGCTGCCGCACGATGGTTGCCGCCGAGGCCCCCGGCATCGATGCAACGGAGGAAGCCGTTGCGCTGGCTCACAATCTCAGCGCTGAGGGGCGAACGACGATACTCATCCGTTGGCGGAGCAAAGGCGGCGATATCCAGGGTAAGCCGCTTCCACCGGGAGCCAAGGGCCTGAATGATCTTCTCGAGGGGCGGGCGACTTTCGAGGAGATCATCGTGCGCCTGCCAGGCAGCCGGGCCCACGCGATCGCCGCAGGCACACCGCTCAGCGATCAAAATTCCGCTTTGGACATCGAAATCTTGAGCCTCGCACTCGATACCTTGGACGAGGTCTACGAGCACATCGTGATTGTCGCGGATCACGATGAGGCGCGCCGGCTGTTCGCAGCTCTCGAAGGTCGTTTCGACGCCTGCGTTTCCGTTGGCGAGGCGGGCAGAGAGACGAGTCCACTGGCTGCGAGCGTCGACCGGTTCCTCGGCTTCGACGTGACGGATATTCAGATCATTCGATTCGAGCGGAAAACCAGAACGCCGCGTCTCAAGCTGCCGCGACCCGCGCTGCAACCGCGCACTGCCTGAAACACACCGTGAACTTTACGTCGGGTCGGGATCGGGCCGCACCATCCAGCGCACGAGTAACGCTGCAGGAATCACCCAAGCAAGGCCGCCGACAATGTAGAAGGCGAGCTCTACCCATTTGTTGGCATTGACCTGCAACACGATCGCGACCGCCATCACGGCAAGCGCGTACACCGCGATGAAGATCAACAACAGGATGGTTCCGATCAGCTTTCGAACGCGGATGGTCAAATCTTGATCTCCCGCTCAAATCCGCCGCGCCGAGAGGGCGCATTGCCCGGGGTGTGGCCCTTTACTATCAGAAAGCATCCGCAAATCTTTGGGAAAGATCGACACATGCCCCTGGTGCAGGCGGCACAGGAAGCTGCTGCAAACCGAAGCCGTGAACGCGAGGTCCGGGCCGTGCAGATCTGGCTTTGGATCATGGCGGCGCTGGTTGTTGCCATGATTATCGTCGGCGGCGCGACGCGGCTGACGGATTCCGGCTTGTCGATCACCGAGTGGCAGCCTTTGCTGGGCGTCATTCCGCCATTGAATGAAGCGGATTGGCAGGAAGCCTTCGCAAAATACCAGCAGATCCCCCAGTACCAGATCGTCAACAAGGGCATGAGCCTTGAGGAGTTCAAGTTCATCTACTGGTGGGAGTGGGGCCATCGTTTTCTCGGTCGCTTCATTGGAGTCGCATTCGCAATTCCATTTCTGCTATTCTGGCTCCGCGGGCGGCTGCCGAAAGGGACGGTGCCAAAGCTGGCGGGAATTCTTGCGCTCGGCGGACTGCAGGGCGTTGTCGGCTGGTACATGGTGAAGTCGGGCCTTGTTGATCGCGTCGACGTTAGCCCGTACCGGCTAGCCCTCCACCTGGTCCTGGCGCTCGTAATCCTCAGTGCGATTGTCTGGATGGCTTTAAGCCTTGCTCAGGCGCCCGAAAAAATCCGGTTACACACGGTAACCCCCGGGCAGAAGCGCTTGGCATTTGGGGTCGTCGGCCTCGTGCTCCTGCAGTCGCTGCTCGGTGCATTCGTCGCCGGCCACAACGCTGGGCTCACCTACAACACATGGCCGTTGATGGACGGCAAGTTCATCCCGAATGGGCTCGGCACCCTGTCGCCGTGGTGGCTCAACATCTTCGAGAACATCACCACCATTCAGTTCAATCATCGTATGGTGGCGTATCTGCTCGCTCTGGTTGCCGTCATTCAGCTCGTGTGGACGATGAAGTCGGCGGACGACGAATCCCTCGTACGATCCGCCGGACTGTTGACGCTCGCCGTCTTCGCCCAGGCAGGGCTCGGCATCTGGACTTTGCTCGAGGTGGTGCCGCTGTGGCTCGGGCTCGCTCATCAGGCCGGTGCAGCAATCGTGCTCATTCTGGCAGTGTGGCACGCCTATAACGTGACCCGCGCTGCAGCCGAGCCAGGGCAGGCTCTCGCGAGCAGCTACTCGGCAAGCCCAAGCATCAACTGAATGTTCTGAACGGCGGCGCCGGACGCGCCTTTACCAAGGTTGTCCAGGCGCGCCACGAGCACGGCTTGCCGGCGCGCTTCGTTGCCGTAGACGCGCAGCTCCAGGCGATCGGTGTTGTTAAGGGCTTGAGGTTCGAGACGCCCGCCCTTCACGGACACGTCGGAGGAGGGGACAACGGTCACCAGCTTGGAGCCCGCAAAGTGCCGGGCCAACGTCGCCTCGAGGTCGGCGGGCGCGGGCTTGCCGGGTAGCGTGTCGAGGTGGAGCGGGACGCTTACCAACATACCTTGCCGGAAGTTGCCTACGCTCGGGACGAAGATCGGTCTGCGACCGAGCAATGAATACGTCTGAATTTCCGGCAGATGCTTGTGCTCGAGGGCTAGACCGTAGAGTTCGAACGCGGGCGCTGTTCCCGCTTCGTAGGCCGCGATCATCGACTTGCCGCCGCCGGAATAGCCCGAGACCGCATTGATCGTGATGGGATAGTCTGCCGGGATCAGGCCGGCCGCCACCAATGGCCGTAAGAGCGCAACGGCACCTGTTGGATAGCAGCCCGGATTGGCCACGCGCTTAGCCGAGCGAATCGCGTCTGCCTGGCCGCGATCCATCTCCGGGAAGCCATAGACCCAACCTGGCGCGACCCTGTGAGCGGTCGAGGCATCCACGATGCGTGGGCCACCGCCGGGCAGGCTGTCGGCCAAGGCGACCGTTTCGCGGGCAGCATCGTCCGGCAGGCACAGCACGACGAGGTCGACTTCCGCCAGGAGAGCGCGCTTGGCCTCGACATCCTTCCGGCGCTCAGGCGCGATGCTCTTGATTTCAATTTCGGGAATGGCCCGTAGCCTCTCCGCGATGCCGAGGCCGGTGGTGCCGGCTTCGCCATCGATGAATACGGTGGCCTTGCGCGCTGCGCCGCCGCTTGGATGGGAGAGCTGGGCGGTCTCTGTCATGGCGGATCCTCCTCGGAGGCAAGTCTGGTCAGGGTGGGCGCACAAAAAAACCGCGCAGGTACGGCGCGGCTCACGATAACGGACAACGTGCAGCCGTCATCGCAGCCGCGGGAAACGGGCGCGGCGGCGTCGGCTAAGATTCTTGCTGGTAAAGCTCATCATAGGCGGTGGTATGCGCCAGCCGCCTTGGCGTGTCAATGACACGCCAGAAACGAAAAGAGCGCACGGCGATACGCCATGCGCTCCTGTAAGCTGGAGGTCGAGAAGCGATCAGCGCTTCGAGAACTGGAAGCTGCGGCGTGCCTTGGCGCGACCGTACTTCTTGCGCTCGACGGTACGACTGTCACGGGTGAGGAAGCCACCCTTCTTAAGCACGCTGCGAAGCTCGGGCTCGTAGTAGGTAAGAGCCTTGGAGATGCCGTGTCGCACAGCGCCGGCCTGACCCGAAAGACCGCCCCCTTTCACGGTGGCGAAAATGTCGTACTGGTCGACCCGGTCGGCGGCATGAAGCGGCTGTTTTAGCAGCATCTGCAGCACCGGCCGAGCGAAGTACTCGGCGAAGTCCTTGTCATTGACGGTGATGCGGCCGCTGCCGGGTTTCAGCCACACGCGAGCGACGGCATTCTTGCGCTTGCCTGTCGCATAGGCGCGGCCATGAGCATCGAGTTTCTGCACGTGCACCGGACCAGCGGCGGGCTCCTGAATGCCACCGGCAAGGGCGCCGAGATCTTCCAGAGACTTAGTGGTATCGGTGGCCATGGGATTCAGGCCCTCACATTCTTGCGATTGAGCTTGGCGACGTCCAGAACCTCAGGATTCTGGGCCGTGTGGGGGTGATTGGGCCCCTTGTAGACGCGAAGGTTGCGCAACAGCTTCCGCTGCAGCGGTCCGCGGCTTAGCATGCGGCTGACAGCGAGCTCGATCACGCGCTCAGGCGTCTTGCCCTCGAGGATCATGCGGGGCGTCCGCGCTTTGATGCCGCCCGGATAGCCGGTGTGCCGGTAATAGACCTTGTCGTTGTATTTGTTGCCCGTGAACACGACTTTCTCGGCGTTCACGACGATGACGTTGTCCCCCATGTCGACGTGGGGCGTGTAGTTGGGCTTGTGTTTGCCCTTGAGGCGGGTGGCGATGAGCGCCGCGAGCCGGCCGACGACAAGGCCTGCAGCGTCAATGACGATCCACTTCTTCTCCACCTCGCCGGGCTTGGCGACGTAGGTTTTCATTGTCGGGCTCCAGGAAAATCCTGACCTTCGGCGTTGGCGCCGGAATCTGCGGCGTTGATAGGCGAGAGGCTTGCGGACGTCAATCTATTTCTTGCGAATGTAAAGATTGTTTTGCGATTTCAATGTCTTACACCAAAAGGTAAAATAATACCGCATGGTCTGCGTCGCGCTATGACTTCGCCGGGGGCAGGGCATAGGTTGCCGTCGCGTGTGCCACCATGTCGGGCCGGCCATCCGAGTAAAGCTCGACCTCTGCCACCGCGAGACGCTTGCCCAATTTGATGAGGCGCGCATGCGCGATCATGTCCCCGGGTTGTGGCCGTGAGAGAAAGTTCATCGTCATATTGGTGGTGACGGCCTGGAGGGCTGCCGCGCCGAGTTCACCGAGGATGATTGCGTACACGGCGAAATCCGCCAGCTTGAACATCGATGGACCCGAGATGGTCCCGCCCGGTCTGATTGACCTCGGGTCGTAGGCCATGCGCACTTGCGCCGTCATCGGAGCAAGCGATTCGAGGGTCACCCGCCCATTCCCTTCATGGACCTGAGGAAAATGCTCGTCGACGAGCGCCATCACCTCATCTTTGCTGAGGCGCTTAGGGCTACCGGCTGTGTCGACCATTCTAAATCTTGTCTCACTTCTGCTATGAATCCGCCGAGCCGAATTTGTAGCGTCTAGGCAGGCTGATGGGAACGGCGGGAGGGAAAAGGAAGGACATGATCTCCGTGATCACCCAAATCGCACGCGCACTTACAATTGCTGCCTTCGGGCTGGCGCTGGCTTTTGGTCAGGCCGCAGCGCAGGAGCAGGACTTCAAGCAGATCAAGCTGACGGAAAAGCAGATCCAGGGCTTTATCGCGGCTCAGAAGGATCTCAATGCCATTGCCGACAAGCTCCAAGGCGAGTCGGAGGAGCCCGATCCCAAGGTGAAGGCTGAGCTCGACGCCATCGCGAAGAAGAACGGGTTCGCCGACTTCGACGAGTTGGACACGGTTGCGGCAAATGTCTCGATGGTAATGGCCGGTTTCGATCCCGAAACAGGCGAGTACACGGATCCCGTCGAGTCTCTGAAGAAGGAAATTGCGGAGATCGAGAAGGATACGTCGATCCCCGAAAAAGAGAAGCAGGAGATGCTCAAGGAGATGCGGGAAGCGCTCGAGATGACGCCTCCGCTCGAGCATCCCGAAAACGTTCAGATTGTAAAGAAGTACCGGGCCGAGATAGATAAGGTGCTACAGTAACTTTTCGGTCTGGAATGCAGGAACGAGTGAGCACAGGTCAAACCGCCATTCTTCTGGAGGAGCGTCGGGATGCGATTGCCATCCTGACGCTCAATCGTCCGGAGGCGCGCAACAGCTTGTCGCTTGTGCTCCTGCAAGAGTTGCGAGCCGCTGTCGATCGCCTCTCGGCGGAGAAGGATGTTCGCGCGGTCGTTCTGGCTGCCAACGGCCCCGCTTTCTCGGCGGGTCATGATCTCAAGGAGCTTACGGCCCATCGCGCCGATCCCGATGGCGGGCGCGGGTTCTACCGCACCGCCATGGAGACGTGCGCGAATATGATGCAGGCGATCCTGAAGTCGCCGAAGCCGTTCATCGCAGCTGTGCATGCAACTGCCACCGCTGCAGGCTGCCAGCTCGTGGCCACCTGTGATCTTGCCGTCGCCGCCGAGGACGCGAAGTTCGCGACACCGGGCGTCAACATTGGCCTGTTCTGCTCAACGCCGATGGTGGCGCTGTCCCGCAACGTGCCGCGCAAGCGGGCCATGGAGATGCTGTTGCTCGGCGAGATGCTGCCCGCCAAGGAAGCTGCCGAGTATGGCCTCGTCAATCGCGTCGTTCCGCGCGAGCGCGTGCTCGATGAGGCGCTGGCGATGGCCAAGGTGATCGCCGATAAGTCATCCTTGACGGTCGCCATCGGCAAGGAGGCCTTCTACCGGCAAATCGAAATGCCGACTGCCGAGGCCTACGCGTACACGGCCGATGTTATGGTCCAGAACATGATGGCACGTGACGCCGCGGAAGGGATTAGCGCGTTCGTGGAGAAGCGTAAACCCGAGTGGAAAGGGTGCTGAGCCCGTGCAGCTCCGCTTGAGCTTCGTGACGTTGGGCGTCTCCGATGTCGCTCGCGCGCGGCGCTTCTACGAGGCTATGGGGCTTAGGGCATCATCTGCGGGCCAAGAGGGCGCGGCCTTCTTCCAGCTCGGCAATGTCGTGCTTTCTCTGTTCGGCCGTTCTGATTTGGCTGCCGATGCAGGCGTGCGGGATAATAACCCGGGCTTCTCCGGTATCGCGCTGGCCTGGAACGTTGCGAGCGAGCAGGACGTCGACGCCGCGCTGGCCAAAGCCGTGGCCAGCGGTGGCCGGCTCGTGAAGCCGGGGCAAAAGGTTTTCTGGGGAGGATATTCCGGCTATTTTGCCGATCCGGATGGCCACCTATGGGAGGTGGCCTACAATCCCTTCTTCCCACGCGACGAGACAGGACGCGTGTCCCTGCCGGACGACGTGGGATCGCCGACGAGCACCTCCTGATGGCGCACGAAAATTATTCCGACGACCTGATCGCCTCGATTCTGCGCGAGAACACCTCGATCGCCATGGTAGGGGCGAGCGCAAACACCAGCCGCCCGAGCTACTTCGCGATGAAGTATCTGCTCGGCAAGGGCTATCGCGTGGTCCCCGTGAACGTTGGCTTGGCCGGCCAGCAGATCCTCGGGCAGACGGTCTACGCGAGCCTCGCCGACGTGCCGCCTCCGATCCAGATCGTCGACATTTTCCGCAATTCGGAGGCCGCGCTGGAGGTGACGCGCGAGGCGATCGCTCAGAAGGATCGTCTCGGCATCCGGGTGATCTGGATGCAGCTCGGCGTGCGGAACGATCAGGCGGCCGCAGAGGCGGAAGCCGCCGGGTTGACGGTCATCATGAACCGCTGCCCCAAGATCGAGTACGGCCGCCTGTCCGGCGAAATTGGCTGGGCGGGGGTCAGCACTGGCCGGATAAGCAGCGCCCGCCCGAAGCTCTCACCGCTGGGTGTGCAGAGCCACCTGATTGGCGACAAGACCTGATAGTCTCGCTATGGCCGAGAGTCTGGCCGCCTCATATCCGGTCCGGCTCTTCCTCCTCGGCTTCCAGGATTTCGCACAGTTCGGCGACTTTGCCAGTCGGCTGGCGGCGCAGCTGGCGACCCAGCACGTCGTCCGCATGCAGCCATGCGAACGCCTCTTCCAGTTCCTCCCGGCTGGCTCCCGTCGCAAGAATTTCGACGATCAGGTGATCATCGACAGGTCCAAGGACGTTCAACACGTCCTCCCGTGTCATGGTCATGTTGCCTCCTTGATCATCGAGCGAACTGGCGTACGCGGCTAGGAAACCGCCATCCCTTAAGATGGTTCTTTTGTCCCGCAGGCCAACCCCGGGACGGAGGCTAAATGGCCGGAAAGAATGCTTCGGCGGTGCCAGACCGCCGAGGCGAATGTCGTCACCTGTTTGGATAGAAGTAGTCGACCAAAAACATCGGGACCGAAGGCACATAGGTGCAGAGGAACAGCACCGCCAACAGCACCAGAATGAAGGGAATGTTGGTCTTCGTCGTCTCCCAGATGTCCGACCGCGCGATTGAGCAGGCCGTGATGAGCACGCTGGCGACGGGCGGAGTCTGCTGACCAATCGCAAGGTTGAGCGTGACCACCAGGCCAAAATGCACCGGATCGATGCCGACCGTGTTCATCAGAGGAACGATGATCGGCACGACCAGAATGATTGCCGCTGCCGAGTGAAGGAAAAACCCGAGAATCAGGAAGAAGATGTTGAGGATGAACAGGATCACGTACTGATTGGTCGAAATCGACGCGATCCATTGAGCGAGGTTCTGCGGCACCTGGGCGACGGTCAGGTAGTCGCCCATCAAAATAGAGGCGGCCACGAGCACCATCACCACGGCGGTCTGCATGCCGCCGTCGAGCATCGACGATTTCAGCAGTTTCCAATCGAGCTCGCCGTACCAAAGGGCTACGAGCAGCGCCGCCAGGACTGCGAGACCTGCAGCTTCGGTCGCAGTGGCCAGCCCTGAGAAGATGCCGCCAAGGATAATGACGGGAAGGGCGAGGCAGGGCAGCGCCTCAATGAATGTCTTCTTCACATTGGCGAGGTTGAACGCTTCTTCGACCGGGAAATTGTACTTACGGGCGAAGTAATAGCAGACCACCATCATCCCGAAGCCGCCGATCAGCCCTGGCACGAGACCGGCAATGAAGAGCTGCTCGACAGATGTTCCCGCCGAAATCGCGTAAAGGATCATCGGAATCGACGGCGGAATGATGATCGCCAGCGAAGCTGAGGACGAAGTGACGGCGGCGGCAAATTCCTTCGTATAGCCTTTGCGTTTCATTTCAGGGATCATGACCGATCCCATGGCCGCGACGTCAGCAACGGCGCTCCCTGAAATTTCAGCGAAGATGAGCGACACGCCGACATTCACCATTGCGAGGCCGCCCTTCACGAAGCCGATGAGCGCCGAGACCATCGCGATCAGCCTCCGCGATATACCGCCGGCATTCATGATGGCACCGGCCAGCACGAACATCGGGATCGCAATGAGCGAAAAGCTGGTCGCCCCGCGATACATTTCAATGGCAACCGAGATCAGGTTTTCCAGCCCACCGGAGGCAACGCCGATCACGGCCGAAATGGCGAGAGCAATGGCGATGGGAACATTGATGAAGATCATCGCCAGCATGGCGAGGAACATGACGAGGAGCAGCATTTGTCACGTCCTCTCAGGTTCGAATTCGGGATGTTCGAGAGAGTGCCCGGCCAGTACGGCTCGCCAGTAATCTGGCAGGCTTAGCAGCTCGCAAATGATGAACAGCGCTGCCGAAATGGGAATGACCGATTGCGTAAGAGAAATGGGCACCCACGGCAGACTGACCATCGTGTCGCCACCGACGACGGCAAGCACTTCAAGACCAGCCCATCCGAGCAGCACGAAAAACCCGATGACGAGCACTTCTGCCACTACCACTGCTGTCATTCGAGCTTTGAGCGGAAGACGCAGAAGAACGCCATCAAATCCGATGTGCCGACGTTTAAGGGCAGCCAATGCCGCGCCGTAGTAGGTAATCCAGGCGAGCAAGACCGATGCCACTTCGTCGTACCAGACGAAGGACGACCCAAGTTTTCGGGCAAAGACGGCAAGAATGACGATGACTGTCAGGGTGACCATCAGGAGAATGACGGTCCACTGTAACAGCCAGTCAAGGAAACGGTGAAGAACGTTCATCGAGCTTTTTCGCCTGATCAGTCAGGACAAGAGTCAGCGATGTTGACGCCGCCAAATTCCTGATCTGAGGCAGTGCCTATGGCGGCGGTTATTCAGTGCACGACATGGCGCAAACTCAGTCCCGGATGGTTTCGGGCCATCCGGGACTGCGCTGCATTACGTCTACTGCGCAAGAGCCTGGATTTCCTTGATAATTTCGGCTCCATTTTTCACGGCCTTGCCGAACTCTTCATAAATGCCGGTGGAGGCAGCGATAAAGGCGTCCTTGTCGACTTCGTTCGGCTTCATCTCAGAAGTGCTCGTCATCTTTTCGAGCAGCTCGTTATCCATCTTCGCTGCAAGCTCGCGAACGAAGTCCTCGGTGCCCTTCGCTTCCTCCGCGATGATCTTCTGCACATCCTCAGGCAGCTTCGCGAAGTGCGTCGTCGAAACGACAAGCCAGGCCGGCGTGAAAACGTGACCTGTTAGCGAGATGTACTTCTGCACCTCGTGGAATTTGCCACCCCAAATCTGCGGATAAGGGTTCTCCTGGCCGTCCATCACGCCTGTCTTGAGCGCAGTGAAAACCTCACCGTAGGCCATTGGGCTGGGATTGGCGCCATAGGTCAGGAACATCTTCACGCGCCATTCGCCTTGGGGAACGCGCAACTTGATGCCCTTGAGATCCTCAGGCTTCACGATGGGACGCACGTTGTTCGTGATGTGACGGAAGCCATTCTCCCATTGGCCGAGGACAAGTACGCCCTTCTCCTTGGCGGCCGGGATGAAATATTTATCCCCGAGCTTTTCCATCACCCGCTTCATATGCTCGCGGTCCTTGATGATGTACGGCATTTCGAAAACGCCGAACTCATCCGCGACGGATGACATGATCGTCGAGGGGATCCAGAGCTGAAGCTGGTTGAGCTTCAGCTTCTGATACATGTCCTTGTCGCTGCCCAGCTGGCTCGACGGATAGACGGTAATTTTTGCTTTGCCCGCTAGCCTTTCATTGGCCCGTCGGGCGAATTCGTCGGCCGATTGGGCGATCAGCGATCCTGGCTCGGCGACGTGCCCGAGCTTCAATTCAATCTGCGCGAATGCTCCGCCAGCGGACAGTAGAACTGCGGCGAGCGCAGCTAATGACGTTCTGAAAAACATCCTTGGGTCCTCCTCCAGCTCGATTCTTGCCCACGCCCGCGGCGAGGCTTTTGCGCATCCTAGCGGGCGTGGGACGTGACGTCACCAAATTCAACGTTCTTTTTATTGCAGTACTGCCTCGTCGCTATTCGGCAGTAGCTGTGCTCCTCAGGTAGTCCATCGCGGCCTGAACCCCGCCCGGCTTATGCGGAACGCCGGCCAGCGCAAGCCCCATCTCCACACCGGCGAGCGCACCGATGATCGTCAGATCGTTCGTGTCGCCGAGGTGGCCGATCCGGAATACCTTGCCGGCGAGCTTGCTGAGGCCAGTCCCGAGCGACATGTCGAAGTGCTCGAGAACGATCTGCCGGAAACGGTCGGCATCATGGCCTTCCGGCATCAGCACCGCCGTGAGAGAGGACGAGTAACAGGCCGGATCGCGGCACAGAATTTCCAGGCCCCAGGCGCGAACGGCGCGGCGCGTTGCTTCGGCATGCCTGTCGTGGCGCGCGAATACGCGTTCCAGCCCTTCCTCGTGCAGCATGTCGATGGCTTCGGCCAGGCCGTAGAGGAGATTGGTGCCCGGAGTGTAGGGGAAGAAGCCGTTCTTGTTGTGCGGCGCCATCTCCGCCCAGGACCAGTAGAGCTTCGGCAAACGCGCGGATTCAGCCGCCTTTAGCGCCTTTTCGGATACGGCAGTAAATGAAAGACCTGGCGGAAGCATCAGCCCCTTCTGCGAGCCGGACACGGTCACGTCGACGCCCCACTCCTCATGGCGATAATCGATTGAGGCGAGCGAAGAAATGGTATCGACCATCAGCAGCGCAGGGTGGCCGGCCGCATCGATCGCCTTGCGCACCGCAGCAACGTTCGACGTGACGCCCGTCGATGTCTCGTTGTGAACGATGCATACCGCCTTGATGGCGTGGCCCTTGTCCTCGCGAAGGTGGGCCTCAATGGCCGCTGCGTCGACGCCGGAACGCCAGTCGGACGGGATGAAGATCGGATCGAGGCCCAGCTTTGCAGCCATGTTCTTCCAGAGGGTCGCAAAGTGTCCCGTCTCGAACATCAGCACCTTGTCACCGGGGGACAGCGTGTTCGTCAGCGCCGATTCCCACGCGCCGGTGCCGGAAGCGGGGTAGATGAAGACCGGCCCGGTGGTCTTGAAGATGGTCTTGATTCCTTCGAGCACGCGCTTGCCCAGAGCCTGGAACTCCGGCCCACGGTGATCAATGGTCGGCATTGAGATGGCCCGAAGGATACGATCGGGCACCGGCGTCGGGCCGGGGATTTGAAGGAAATGGCGGCCGGCACGGCGCGGAGCATTCATCATCTCAGGCGTTCTCCCGTCGAACAGAAAGAAAGCAGGGACTCTTGCACTTTCAGGGGGTTGTATGCCATCGACGTCCCCGGCATCAAGCGACATCCGCCTGACACCAGCAACATCCAGAGAACCGCAATGAATCTGCACGTGCCTCCCAACCATGCGCTCGCGGAACGACTCCGGAAGGAGATCGCGGGGGAGGTGCTGTTCGATCGTTTCAGCCGGGGACGCTATTCGACCGATGCCTCGATCTATCAGATCGAGCCCGTGGGCGTCGTGATCCCCAAGACCGATGAGGATGTGCGGGCGACGCTCGACATCGCGCGGGAATTCGGCGTGCCGGTGCTGCCCCGCGGCGGTGGCACTTCGCAAGCCGGCCAGACGGTGGGTCGCGCATTGGTCATCGATTTCACGAAGTACCTCAATCGGGTGCTCGAATTCGATCCCGGGCGGGGCACCTGCGTTGTCGAGCCGGGTATCGTACTCAACGAGCTCAACCGGCAGCTCAAGTCCTCAGGCTGGTGGTTTCCGGTCGACGTGTCCACGGCGAGCCGCGCCACGATCGGTGGCATGACTGGTAACAATTCCTGCGGTACGCGCTCGCTGCGCTACGGCATCATGCGGGACAATGTTCTCGCCATCGATGCGCTGCTGGCAGACGGAACCGCGGCCCGGTTCGCAGAAGTCGATCTCTCCGAGCTCAGCGACCAGGGCGCGGACGCGCTTTTCCGGAAGCTCATTGCGCTGGGCGAGCGCGAAGCTGCGCACATAATGCAGGCCTTCCCTGAGGTATCCCGGCGGGTCGGCGGCTATCTCATCGATGCTCTGGTGCCGGGCAACAAGCCACTCAACCTTGCGACGCTTCTCGTCGGTTCCGAGGGCACGCTCGCCCTGTCGCGTCGCATCGAGCTGAAACTTTCACGCCAGCCGAAGAACAAGGCGCTGGGCATCTGCCATTTCCCGAAATTCCGGCAGGCGATGGAAGCCGCCCAGCATATCGTGAAGCTGGAGCCGGTGGCCGTAGAGGTCGTCGATCGTACGCTGATCGAGCTGGCGCGCGACATCGCTATGTTCCGTCCCGTGATGGACACTTACGTCCGCGGCGAGCCAGATGCGCTGCTTCTGACCGAGTTCGCGGAGGATGACCAGGAAGAGAACCTGCGCCGCCTTGATCGCCTCGACGAGCTGATGGGTGATCTCGGCCATCCGAACAGCGTCGTGAAGGTGGCCGATGCTGCCGGCCAGAAAGCCGTCTGGGATGTGCGCGCGGCTGGCCTCAACATCATGATGTCGATGAAGAG